>NZ_JBJQIZ010000002.1:0-512855 GCF_046487695.1 Escherichia sp. WS1118
CGCGGTGGTCCCACCTGACCCCATGCCGAACTCAGAAGTGAAACGCCGTAGCGCCGATGGTAGTGTGGGGTCTCCCCATGCGAGAGTAGGGAACTGCCAGGCATCAAATTAGAAAAACCCCGGTCAATAAGGCCGGGGTTTTTTGCATATCAATTATTTGCATGATGAAGGGAATCTCATGTCAGTTCTGTATATCCAAATTCGTCGTAATCAAATTACTGTTCGCGATCTTGAAAGCAAACGTGAAGTGTCAGGAGATGCTGCCTTCAGTAACCAGCGCCTGTTAATCGCCAATTTCTTTGTTGCAGAAAAAGTTCTGCAAGATCTTGTTCTGCAACTCCACCCACGTTCAACCTGGCATTCTTTTTTGCCAGCAAAACGTATGGATATTGTTGTGAGCGCGCTGGAAATGAATGAGGGCGGTTTGTCACAGGTTGAGGAACGCATTCTTCATGAAGTGGTCGCAGGGGCAACGTTAATGAAATATCGCCAGTTCCACATCCATGCGCAATCAGTGGTGCTCAGTGATAGTGCGGTCATGGCAATGTTTAAGCAGAAATAATCATGTCACCATTGGTGGGTACGAAACCTAAAGTTCAGCCCACCGGGATGAGAAAAAACCGCCTACGCCCCCACATATGCCAGATTCAGCAATGGATACGGTTTCCCCAAATCGTCCACCTCAGAGCGTCCCGTAACCTTAAAACCCATCTTCTTATAGAACCCAACAGCCTGCTTATTTTGCTCATTAACATTGGTTGTCAGTTCCGGTGCCATCGAGAGCGCATGTTCCACCAGCATCCGACCCACGCCGCAGCCGCGCACATCAGGATCGATAAACAGCGCATCCATATGCTGCCCACTTAACAACATAAACCCAACCGGCCGATCCCGCTCATTAACCGCGACCCACAACGGCGCTTCCGGCAGGAAGGAACGCACCAGCTCTTCCAGCTCGGCCCGATACTCTGCTGATAAAAAATCGTGAGTGGCATCGACAGAACGACACCAAATCGCAACGAGTTCCTCCCCTTCCTCATGCCGTGAGCGGCGAATACTAATAACCATTTTCTCTCCTTTTCGTCATTCTTATATTCTAACGTAGCCTTTTCCTTGAAACTTTCTCACCTTCAACATGCAGGCTCGACATTGGTAAATTTTCTGGTTATCTTCAGCTATCTGGATGTCTAAACGTATAAGCGTATGTAGTGAGGTAATCAGGTTATGCCGATTCGTGTGCCGGACGAGCTACCCGCCGTCAATTTCTTGCGTGAAGAAAACGTCTTTGTGATGACAACTTCTCGCGCGTCTGGTCAGGAAATTCGTCCGCTAAAGGTGCTTATCCTTAACCTGATGCCGAAGAAGATCGAAACTGAAAATCAGTTTCTGCGCCTGCTTTCAAACTCACCTTTGCAGGTCGATATTCAGCTGTTGCGCATCGATTCCCGTGAATCGCGCAACACGCCCGCAGAGCATCTGAATAACTTCTACTGTAACTTTGAAGATATTCAGGAACAAAACTTTGACGGTCTGATAGTTACCGGCGCGCCGCTGGGCCTGGTGGAGTTTAATGATGTCGCTTACTGGCCGCAGATCAAACAGGTGCTGGAGTGGTCGAAAGATCACGTCACCTCGACGCTGTTTGTCTGCTGGGCTGTACAGGCCGCGCTCAATATCCTCTATGGTATTCCTAAGCAAACCCGCACCGACAAACTCTCTGGCGTTTACGAGCATCATATTCTCCATCCTCATGCGCTTCTGACGCGTGGCTTTGATGATTCATTCCTGGCACCGCATTCGCGCTATGCTGACTTTCCGGCAGCGTTGATTCGTGATTATACCGATCTGGAAATTCTGGCAGAGACGGAAGAAGGGGATGCATATCTGTTTGCCAGCAAAGATAAGCGCATTGCCTTTGTGACGGGCCATCCCGAATATGATGCGCAAACGCTGGCGCAGGAATATTTCCGCGATGTGGAAGCCGGGCTAGACCCGGATGTACCGTATAACTATTTCCCGCACAATGATCCGCAAAATACACCGCGAGCGAGCTGGCGTAGTCACGGTAATTTGCTGTTTACCAACTGGCTCAACTATTACGTCTACCAGATCACGCCATATGATCTACGGCACATGAATCCAACGCTGGATTAATCTTCTGTGATAGTCGATCGTTAAGCGATTCAGCACCTTACCTCAGGCACCTTCGGGTGCCTTTTTTATTTCCGAAACACACCTCAGTAAGTGAATAAATTTTATTTATATTGTTATCAATAAGTTAACATGTATTTTTAATTAAAATGGAAATTGTTTTTGATTTTGCATTTTAAATGAGTAGTCTTAGTTGTGCTGAACGAAAAGCGCACAACGATCCTTCGTTCACAGTGGGGAAGTTTTCGGATCCATGACGAGGAGCTGCACGATGACTGAACAGGCAACAACAATCGATGAACTGGCTTTTACAAGGCCGTATGGCGAGCAGGAGAAGCAAATTCTTACTGCCGAAGCGGTAGAATTTCTGACTGAGCTGGTGACGCATTTTACGCCACAACGCAATAAACTTCTGGCAGCGCGCATTCAGCAGCAGCAGGATATCGATAACGGAACGTTGCCTGATTTCATTTCGGAAACAGCTTCCATTCGTGATGCTGACTGGAAAATTCGCGGGATTCCTGCGGACTTAGAAGATCGTCGCGTAGAGATTACCGGACCTGTAGAGCGCAAGATGGTGATCAACGCGCTCAACGCCAATGTGAAAGTCTTTATGGCCGATTTCGAAGATTCACTGGCACCAGACTGGAACAAAGTGATCGATGGGCAAATTAACCTGCGCGATGCGGTTAACGGCACCATCAGCTATAGCAATGAAGCAGGCAAAATTTATCAGCTCAAGCCCAATCCAGCGGTTTTGATTTGTCGGGTACGCGGTCTGCACTTGCCGGAAAAACATGTCACCTGGCGTGGTGAGACAATCCCCGGTAGCCTGTTTGATTTTGCGCTCTATTTCTTCCACAACTATCAGGCACTGTTGGCAAAGGGCAGCGGTCCCTATTTCTATCTGCCGAAAACCCAGTCCTGGCAGGAAGCGGCCTGGTGGAGCGAAGTCTTCAGCTATGCAGAAGATCGCTTTAATCTGCCGCGCGGCACCATCAAGGCGACGTTGCTGATTGAAACGCTGCCCGCCGTGTTCCAGATGGATGAAATCCTTCACGCGCTGCGTGACCATATTGTTGGTCTGAACTGCGGTCGTTGGGATTACATCTTCAGTTATATCAAAACATTGAAAAACTATCCCGATCGCGTCCTGCCAGACAGACAGGCAGTGACGATGGATAAACCCTTCCTGAATGCTTACTCACGCCTGTTGATTAAAACCTGCCATAAACGCGGTGCTTTTGCGATGGGCGGCATGGCGGCGTTTATTCCGAGCAAAGATGAAGAGCGCAATAACCAGGTGCTCGACAAAGTAAAAGCGGATAAATCGCTGGAAGCCAATAACGGTCACGATGGCACATGGATCGCTCACCCGGGCCTTGCTGATACGGCAATGGCGGTATTCAACGATATTCTCGGCTCCCGCAAAAACCAGCTTGAGGTGATGCGCGAACAAGACGCGCCGATTACTGCCGATCAGCTGCTGGCACCTTGTGATGGTGAACGCACCGAAGAAGGTATGCGCGCCAACATTCGCGTGGCTGTGCAGTACATCGAAGCGTGGATCTCTGGCAATGGCTGTGTGCCGATTTATGGCCTGATGGAAGATGCGGCGACGGCTGAAATTTCCCGTACCTCAATCTGGCAGTGGATCCATCATCAAAAAACGTTGAGCAATGGCAAACCGGTGACTAAAGCCTTGTTCCGCCAGATGCTGGGCGAAGAGATGAAAGTCATTGCCAGCGAACTGGGCGAAGAACGTTTCTCCCATGGGCGTTTTGACGATGCCGCACGCTTGATGGAACAGATCACCACTTCCGATGAGTTAATTGATTTCCTGACCCTGCCAGGCTACCGCCTGTTAGCGTAAACCACTACATAACTATGGAGCATCTGCACATGAAAACCCGTACACAACAAATTGAAGAATTACAGAAAGAGTGGACTCAACCGCGTTGGGAAGGCATTACTCGCCCGTACAGCGCGGAAGATGTGGTGAAATTACGCGGTTCGGTCAATCCGGAATGCACCCTGGCGCAACTGGGCGCGGCGAAAATGTGGCGTCTGCTGCACGGCGAGTCGAAAAAAGGCTACATCAACAGCCTCGGTGCACTGACTGGCGGTCAGGCGCTGCAACAGGCGAAAGCGGGTATTGAAGCAGTCTATCTGTCGGGATGGCAGGTAGCGGCGGACGCTAACCTGGCGGCCAGCATGTATCCGGATCAGTCGCTCTATCCGGCAAACTCGGTGCCAGCGGTGGTGGAGCGGATCAACAATACTTTCCGCCGTGCGGATCAGATCCAATGGTCCGCGGGCATTGAGCCGGGCGATCCGCGCTATGTCGATTACTTCCTGCCGATCGTCGCCGATGCGGAGGCCGGTTTTGGCGGTGTACTGAATGCCTTTGAACTGATGAAAGCGATGATTGAAGCCGGTGCAGCGGCAGTTCACTTCGAAGATCAGCTGGCATCAGTGAAGAAATGTGGTCACATGGGCGGCAAAGTTTTGGTGCCAACTCAGGAAGCTATTCAGAAACTGGTCGCGGCGCGTCTGGCAGCAGATGTGACGGGCGTTCCAACCCTGCTGGTTGCTCGTACCGATGCCGATGCGGCGGATCTGATTACCTCCGATTGCGACCCATATGACAGCGAATTTATTACTGGCGAGCGTACCAGTGAAGGCTTCTTCCGTACTCATGCGGGTATTGAGCAAGCGATCAGCCGTGGCCTGGCGTATGCGCCATATGCTGACCTGGTATGGTGTGAAACCTCCACGCCGGATCTGGAACTGGCGCGTCGCTTTGCACAAGCCATCCACGCGAAATATCCGGGCAAACTGCTGGCTTATAACTGCTCGCCTTCGTTCAACTGGCAGAAAAACCTCGACGACAAAACTATTGCCAGCTTCCAGCAGCAGCTGTCGGATATGGGCTACAAGTTCCAGTTCATCACCCTGGCAGGTATCCACAGCATGTGGTTCAACATGTTTGACCTGGCAAACGCCTATGCCCAGGGTGAGGGTATGAAGCACTATGTTGAGAAAGTGCAGCAGCCGGAATTTGCCGCCGCGAAAGATGGCTATACCTTCGTATCTCACCAGCAGGAAGTGGGTACAGGTTACTTCGATAAAGTGACGACCATTATTCAGGGCGGCACGTCGTCGGTTACCGCGCTGACCGGCTCCACCGAAGAATCGCAGTTCTAAGCAACCGATAAACGTTGCTGACTGTAGGCCGGATAAGGCGTTCACGCCGCATCCGGCAATCAGCGCCTGATGCGACGCTTGCGCGTCTTATCATGCCTACAGCCGTTGCCGAACGTAGGCCGGATAAGGCGTCTACGCCGCATCCGGCAATCAGCGCCTGATGTGACGCTTACGCGTCTTATCCGGCAATTCTCTGCTCCCGACGAGGGCAACAAATGCCGCGTGGCCTGGAATTACTGATTGCACAAACCATTTTGCAAGGTTTCGACGCTCAGTATGGTCGATTCCTCGAAGTGACTTCCGGGGCGCAGCAGCGTTTCGAGCAAGCCGACTGGCATGCTGTCCAGCAGGCGATGAAAAACCGTATTCATCTTTACGATCATCACGTGGGTCTGGTCGTGGAGCAACTGCGCTGCATTACTAACGGCCAAAGCACGGACGCGGCATTTTTACTGCGCGTCAAAGAGCATTACACGCGGCTGTTGCCGGATTACCCGCGCTTCGAGATTGCGGAGAGCTTTTTTAACTCCGTGTACTGTCGGTTATTTGACCACCGCTCGCTTACTCCCGAGCGGCTTTTTATCTTTAGCTCCCAGCCAGAGCGCCGTTTTCGTACCATTCCGCGCCCGCTGGCGAAAGACTTTCACCCCGATCACGGCTGGGAATCTCTGCTGATGCGTGTTATCAGCGACCTGCCGTTGCGTCTGCGCTGGCAGAATAAAAGCCGTGACATTCATTACATCGTTCGCCATCTGACGGAAACGCTGGGGACAGACAACCTCGCGGAAAGTCATTTACAGGTGGCGAACGAACTGTTTTACCGCAATAAAGCCGCCTGGCTGGTAGGCAAACTGATCACGCCTTCCGGCACATTGCCATTTTTGCTGCCGATCCACCAGACGGACGACGGCGAGTTATTTATTGATACCTGCCTGACGACCACCGCCGAAGCGAGTATTGTTTTTGGCTTTGCGCGTTCTTATTTTATGGTTTATGCACCGCTGCCCGCAGCACTGGTCGAGTGGCTACGGGAAATTCTGCCAGGTAAAACCACCGCTGAATTGTATATGGCTATCGGCTGCCAGAAGCACGCCAAAACCGAAAGCTACCGCGAATATCTCGTTTATCTACAGGGCTGTAATGAGCAGTTCATTGAAGCGCCGGGTATTCGTGGCATGGTGATGCTGGTGTTTACGCTGCCGGGCTTTGATCGGGTATTCAAAGTCATCAAAGACAAGTTCGCGCCGCAGAAAGAGATGTCTGCCGCTCACGTTCGTGCCTGCTATCAACTGGTGAAAGAGCACGATCGCGTGGGCCGAATGGCGGACACCCAGGAGTTTGAAAACTTTGTGCTGGAGAAGCGGCATATTTCCCCGGCATTAATGGCATTACTGCTCCAGGAAGCAGCGGAAAAAATCACCGATCTCGGCGAACAGATTGTGATTCGCCATCTTTATATTGAGCGGCGGATGGTGCCGCTCAATATCTGGCTGGAACAAGTGGAAGGTCAGCAGCTGCGCGACGCTATTGAAGAGTACGGCAACGCCATTCGCCAGCTTGCCGCTGCCAACATCTTCCCTGGGGATATGTTATTTAAAAACTTTGGCGTCACCCGTCACGGGCGCGTGGTGTTTTATGATTACGACGAAATTTGCTACATGACGGAAGTGAATTTCCGCGACATCCCGCTGCCGCGCTACCCGGAAGACGAACTTGCCAGCGAACCGTGGTACAGCGTCTCGCCGGGCGATGTTTTCCCGGAAGAGTTCCGTCACTGGTTATGTGCCGACCCGCGTATTGGTCCGCTATTTGAAGAGATGCACGCCGACTTGTTCCGCGCTGATTACTGGCGCGCACTACAAAACCGCATACGTGAAGGGCATGTGGAAGATGTTTATGCGTATCGGCGCAGGCAGCGGTTTAGCGTCCGATTCGTATAAATCAGAGGCGAAAAAGTCAGCGTATTCCACCGTACGCCAGCGTCACTTCCTTCGCCGCTTTAATCACCATCGCGCCAAACTCGGTCACGCGGTCATCGGTAATACGTGAAATCGGTCCGGAAATTGAAATTGCGGCAAACGGTTCGCGGTGCTCATCGAAAATACACGCTGCAAGGCAACGCAGCCCCAGCGCATGTTCCTCATCGTCAAATGAATAACCCCGTTTGCGCGTTTGGGCGAGATCTTCTTTTAAATGCACAGGAGACACCAGCGTCGCGTGGGTATAGGCATGTAACCCTTTGCGGTGCAGCAGCTTCGTCACCTGTTCTTCGCTCAGTTGGGCCAGAAAGGCTTTACCCGCACCGGAAGCGTGCATCGGCAATTTACCGCCGATAGGCGCGGACATACGCATCAGGTGAGTACACTGTACCTGGTCGATAATAATCGCTTCGTGATTGCTTTGATCAAGAACCGCCATATTGACCGTTTCGCCAGACTCTTCCATTAGATTGCGCAGGATAGGGTGAACAATCGCTAACAAATTACGGCTCTGGAGAAAGCTGCTGCCGACCATAAAGGCGTGTGCGCCGATCGCCCAGTGACCCAGTTCGCCGACCTGACGGACAAAGCCCTGCTGTTGCATCGTGGTTAGCAGGCGGTGGGTCGTGGAATTGGGTAACCCGGCTTGCTGTGCCAGTTCCGTGAGTGCCACACTGCCATTGGATTCGGCAATCCACTCCAGTAATTTCAGGCCACGCGTTAAAGACTGAACCTGTCCAGTCGCTGGTGCGGTGGCAACGGCGGGTTTTCTGCCGCGTTTTGCGGGAATGGGTGCGACCATGACAGTCTCCTTTTTCTGTATCGTGGAAATCATTTTCATTTTTATTATCAGCGAATGCAATAGTTGCTGAACAGATCCGATGAGTTAATGTTGAACAAATCTCATGTTGCGTGGTGGTCGCTTTTACCACAGATGCGTTTATGCCAGTATGGTTTGTTGAATTTTTATTAAATCTGGGTTAAGCGTGTCGGGAGCAAGTGTGAGCAGCAAAGTGGAACAACTGCGTGCGCAGTTAAATGAACGTATTCTGGTGCTGGACGGCGGTATGGGCACCATGATCCAGAGCTATCGACTGAACGAAGCCGATTTTCGAGGTGAACGCTTTGCCGACTGGCCATGCGATCTCAAAGGCAACAACGACCTGCTGGTGCTCAGCAAACCGGAAGTGATCGCCGCTATCCACAACGCCTACTTTGAAGCGGGCGCGGATATCATCGAAACCAACACCTTCAACTCCACGACTATTGCGATGGCGGATTACCAAATGGAATCCCTGTCGGCGGAAATCAACTTTGCGGCGGCGAAACTGGCGCGCGCCTGTGCTGACGAGTGGACTGCCCGCACGCCGGAGAAACCGCGATACGTTGCCGGTGTTCTCGGCCCGACCAACCGCACGGCGTCTATTTCTCCGGACGTCAACGATCCGGCATTCCGCAACATCACTTTTGACCAGCTGGTGGCGGCTTATCGAGAATCCACCAAAGCGCTGGTGGAAGGTGGCGCGGATCTGATCCTGATTGAAACCGTTTTCGACACCCTTAACGCCAAAGCGGCGGTCTTTGCGGTGAAAACGGAGTTTGAAGCGCTGGGCGTTGAACTGCCGATTATGATCTCTGGCACCATCACCGACGCCTCCGGGCGCACGCTCTCCGGGCAGACCACTGAAGCGTTTTACAACTCCCTGCGCCACGCCGAAGCGCTGACCTTTGGCCTGAACTGTGCGCTGGGGCCAGACGAACTGCGCCAGTACGTACAGGAACTGTCGCGTATTGCGGAATGCTACGTCACCGCCCACCCGAACGCCGGGCTGCCCAACGCCTTTGGTGAATACGATCTCGACGCCGACACGATGGCAAAACAGATACGTGAATGGGCAGAAGCAGGCTTTCTCAATATCGTCGGCGGCTGCTGCGGCACCACGCCACAACATATTGCAGCGATGAGTCGTGCAGTAGAAGGATTAGCGCCGCGCAAACTACCGGAAATTCCCGTAGCCTGCCGCTTGTCCGGCCTGGAGCCGCTGAACATTGGCGAAGATAGCCTGTTTGTGAACGTGGGTGAACGCACCAACGTCACCGGTTCCGCTAAGTTCAAGCGCCTGATCAAAGAAGAGAAATACAGCGAGGCGCTGGATGTGGCGCGTCAGCAGGTGGAAAACGGTGCGCAGATTATCGATATCAACATGGATGAAGGGATGCTCGATGCCGAAGTGGCGATGGTGCGTTTTCTCAATCTGATTGCTGGTGAACCGGATATCGCTCGCGTGCCGATAATGATCGACTCCTCAAAATGGGACGTTATTGAAAAAGGTCTGAAGTGTATCCAGGGCAAAGGCATTGTTAACTCTATCTCGATGAAAGAGGGTGTCGACGCCTTTATCCATCACGCGAAACTGTTGCGTCGCTACGGTGCGGCAGTAGTGGTAATGGCTTTTGACGAACAGGGCCAGGCCGATACCCGCGCACGGAAAATCGAGATTTGCCGTCGGGCGTACAAAATCCTCACCGAAGAGGTTGGCTTCCCGGCTGAAGATATCATCTTCGACCCGAACATCTTCGCGGTCGCAACTGGCATTGAAGAGCACAACAATTACGCACAGGACTTTATCGGCGCGTGTGAAGACATCAAACGTGAATTGCCGCACGCGCTGATTTCCGGCGGCGTTTCTAACGTGTCGTTCTCGTTTCGTGGTAACGATCCTGTGCGCGAAGCCATTCACGCGGTGTTCCTCTACTACGCTATTCGCAATGGCATGGATATGGGGATCGTCAACGCCGGGCAACTGGCGATTTACGACGACCTGCCTACCGAGCTACGCGACGCGGTGGAGGATGTGATCCTCAACCGTCGCGACGATGGCACCGAGCGTTTACTCGAACTTGCCGAGAAATATCGCGGCAGCAAAACCGACGACACCGCTAACACCCAGCAGGCAGAGTGGCGCTCGTGGGAAGTGAATAAACGTCTGGAATACTCGCTGGTCAAAGGCATTACCGAGTTTATCGAGCAGGATACCGAAGAAGCCCGCCAGCAGGCTACGCGTCCGATTGAAGTGATTGAAGGCCCGTTGATGGACGGCATGAACGTGGTCGGCGACCTGTTTGGCGAGGGCAAAATGTTCCTGCCGCAGGTGGTGAAATCGGCGCGCGTAATGAAGCAGGCGGTGGCGTATCTCGAGCCGTTTATTGAAGCCAGCAAAGAGCAGGGTAAAACCAACGGCAAGATGGTGATCGCCACAGTGAAGGGCGATGTCCACGACATCGGTAAAAATATCGTTGGCGTGGTGCTGCAATGTAACAACTACGAAATTGTCGATCTCGGCGTGATGGTGCCTGCGGAAAAAATTCTCCGTACCGCTAAAGAAGTGAATGCTGATTTGATTGGCCTTTCGGGGCTGATCACGCCGTCGCTGGACGAGATGGTTAACGTGGCGAAAGAGATGGAGCGTCAGGGCTTCACCATTCCGCTATTGATTGGCGGCGCGACCACCTCAAAAGCGCACACGGCGGTGAAAATTGAGCAGAACTACAGCGGCCCGACGGTGTATGTGCAGAACGCTTCACGCACCGTTGGTGTGGTGGCGGCGTTGCTTTCCGACACTCAGCGTGATGATTTCGTTGCTCGTACCCGCAAGGAGTACGAAACCGTGCGTATTCAGCACGGACGAAAGAAACCACGCACACCACCGGTCACGCTGGAAGCGGCGCGTGATAACGACTTCGCTTTTGACTGGCAGGCTTACACGCCGCCGGTGGTGCACCGTCTCGGTGTGCAGGAAGTCGAAGCCAGCATCGAAACGCTGCGTAATTACATCGACTGGACGCCGTTCTTTATGACCTGGTCGCTGGCCGGGAAGTATCCGCGCATTCTGGAAGATGAAGTGGTAGGTGTTGAGGCGCAGCGGCTGTTTAAAGACGCCAACGACATGCTGGATAAATTAAGCGCCGAAAAAATGCTGAACCCGCGTGGCGTGGTGGGCCTGTTCCCGGCAAACCGTGTGGGTGATGACATTGAAATCTACCGTGACGAAACGCGTACCCATGTGATCAACGTCAGCCACCATCTGCGCCAACAGACCGAAAAAACCGGCTTCGCTAACTACTGTCTCGCTGACTTCGTTGCGCCGAAGGTTTCCGGCAAAGCGGATTACATCGGCGCATTTGCCGTGACTGGCGGGCTGGAAGAGGACGCACTGGCTGATGCCTTTGAAGCACAGCATGATGATTACAACAAAATCATGGTGAAAGCGCTTGCCGACCGTCTGGCGGAAGCCTTTGCGGAGTATCTCCATGAGCGTGTGCGTAAAGTCTACTGGGGCTATGCGCCGAACGAGAACCTCAGCAACGAAGAGCTGATCCGCGAAAACTACCAGGGCATCCGTCCGGCACCGGGCTACCCTGCCTGCCCGGAACATACGGAAAAAGCCACAATCTGGGAGCTGCTGGAAGTGGAAAAACATACCGGTATGAAACTCACGGAATCCTTCGCCATGTGGCCGGGTGCATCGGTTTCGGGTTGGTACTTCAGTCATCCAGACAGCAAGTATTACGCGGTGGCGCAAATTCAGCGCGATCAGGTTGAAGACTATGCCCGCCGTAAAGGAATGAGCGTTACCGAAGTTGAGCGTTGGTTGGCACCGAATCTGGGGTATGATGCCGAGTAAGTGATAACACCGGGGTATTTGCCCCGGTTTTTAATGTCATAAATAATGGATTATTGAACATGATAAAAATTGATGAAATAGATTTTTTTGCTTTCGAAGGATGTTCAGAGTCCGAAGTTACTGAACTATTAGGAAAAAAACCAACAGGTTATAATGATTGGATAATTAATATAAAAACAGGTGTGGAGTGGGTATTTTATGATGGTCGTTATTGGTTAGATTTTCGTAAATCCAAAGAGGGTATAAGGTGTATCTCATGCAGTATTCTGTATCACGATAAAAGTAAAGGGCGTATCGATGTCTTGTTTAGTGAAGGTATAGCTGACAGAGGTTTAAAAAATACGGGTGGAGTGTTAATCCAAAAACGCCCGCAATTATAATAATTCCTGGTAATATTTGTTTTCGTAAAAAGGATTTACTTTATGCAACGTCAATATAAAAAATACATTCTTCTTTTTTGGGGTGTTATGGATGTTATCGCGATAGCCACATATCTGTTCTACTCGCTTGGTAATGGTCGTATCCCTTTTTATTCCGATATCGTTCATTCACTTTCTTTACTTAAGGATATCGGTGTTGAAGGCGGTTTTTACGCTTATGCAGTCGCCACTGTTACGCTACAAATAGTATTATTGTTCTCTTTATTCTTTTCTGCGCAATGTTTTTTAAGACAAAAATTATTTAGTTTCTCTTTTTTGGCGATTCAGGAGTTTATGCGTTTTGCTACCGTAAGCTGTTCAATCTCCGTAATACCGTTGTTACTTAATTATTTTTATTCACAGGATCTGGTCTTAAATATTTCGTTGTTTATCTTCTCAGAGGTCACAAAAGTGACAACGATTATCTGGTGTAAACGACAGGGGAAAGTGTGACAGAAATAGCAACAGATACAGGTGGATTTTTATATAAATGCCTTTTTAAATGCTTTCTTGTATAAATCTCTTATACTGAAAGTACATACAAGAGAAATGCCTGGATAAAAACAACGTGATTAGAAAAATCTTAACAGGAAAATGCATAACAAAAAGGAGAACCTGATTCCGTGCTAACTTTGCTTCACCTGCTTTCTGCCGTCGCCCTGCTGGTCTGGGGGACTCATATTGTTCGAACAGGCGTAATGCGCGTCTTCGGCGCGCGTCTGCGTACTGTCCTTAGCCGGAGCGTCGAAAAAAAGCCGCTCGCCTTTTGCGCGGGGATCGGCGTTACCGCACTGGTGCAGAGCAGTAATGCCACCACCATGCTGGTGACCTCGTTCGTCGCTCAGGATCTGGTTGCTCTCGCGCCTGCGCTGGTGATTGTGCTGGGTGCAGATGTCGGGACGGCGCTAATGGCGCGTATTCTCACCTTCGATTTATCCTGGCTGTCACCGTTACTTATTTTTATCGGCGTGATTTTTTTCCTCGGACGCAAACAGTCACGCGCCGGGCAACTGGGCCGCGTCGGTATTGGTCTTGGGCTGATTTTACTGGCGCTGGAGTTGATTGTGCAGGCCGTAACGCCGATCACTCAGGCAAACGGCGTTCAGGTGATCTTTGCCTCGCTGACTGGCGACATTTTGCTGGATGCGCTGATTGGTGCGATGTTCGCCATTATCAGCTACTCCAGCCTTGCTGCTGTACTGCTGACCGCGACTTTGACCGCCGCAGGCATTATCTCTTTCCCAGTGGCGCTTTGTCTGGTGATTGGGGCAAACCTCGGTTCCGGCCTGCTGGCGATGCTCAACAACAGTGCCGCCAATGCCGCAGCCCGCCGTGTCGCGCTGGGTAGCCTGCTGTTTAAGCTGGTGGGTAGCCTGATTATCCTGCCGTTTGTTCATTTGCTGGCAGAGACAATGGGGAAGTTGCCATTGCCAAAAGCGGAATTGGTGATCTATTTCCACGTCTTCTACAACCTTGTACGCTGCCTGGTCATGTTGCCATTCGTTGACCCGATGGCACGGTTTTGCAAAACGATTATTCGCGATGAACCGGAACTGGATACCCAGCTACGGCCTAAACATCTGGATGTCAGCGCGCTGGATACGCCCACGCTTGCTCTGGCGAACGCTGCCCGCGAAACCCTGCGCATTGGCGACGCCATGGAACAGATGATGGAAGGGCTGAATAAAGTGATGCACGGCGAGCCACGGCAGGAGAAAGAGCTGCGTAAGCTGGCTGATGACATCAACGTTCTCTATACCGCCATTAAGCTGTATCTGGCGCGGATGCCAAAAGAGGAACTGGCAGAAGAAGAGTCGCGCCGCTGGGCGGAGATCATCGAAATGTCGCTCAACCTTGAACAGGCCTCCGATATCGTCGAGCGCATGGGGAGTGAAATTGCCGACAAATCGCTGGCTGCAAGGCGAGCATTTTCGCTTGATGGCTTGAAGGAACTGGATGCGCTCTATGAGCAATTGCTCAGTAATTTAAAACTGGCAATGTCGGTTTTCTTCTCTGGCGATGTTACCAGCGCCCGTCGTTTGCGCCGCAGCAAACATCGTTTTCGCATTCTTAATCGCCGCTATTCCCACGCCCACGTCGATCGCCTGCACCAGCAAAACGTGCAGAGTATTGAAACCAGTTCGCTACATTTAGGCTTACTGGGAGATATGCAGCGTCTGAACTCGCTGTTTTGTTCGGTGGCTTACAGTGTGCTGGAACAGCCGGATGAAGATGAAGGACGGGACGAGTATTAATACCGTGACCCTGAAGGCCTGATAAGACGCGTAAAGCGTCGCATCAGGCACTATGAACAAGATGCCGGATCATGCATCCGGCAATTCACTTAAAAACGGTGACCCGCTTCCAGCGGAACCGCTTCTTCACCAGCCTTAAACACATAAGTGGTGTTCGGGCCACCCAGCGTAGCGTGACCTTTACTTACTGTGATCCAGTTACCTTCCGGCAGACCAATAATCGTCAGTTCTGGCGCGACGACCAGCAGTTCGCGAATACGCTGCTCACGGGTTTCACCTTTATGGCCTTCCGGCAGCGCGTTGGTGAAGTGCGGGTTGATTTGTAGCGGGAACAGATTTAGCGCATCGAAACCTTGCGGATCGACAATCGGCATATCGTTGGTGGTACGAATGGTTGGGCAAGCAAGGTTAGCGCCTGCGCTCCAGCCAATATACAGCGCGCCACGTTTCACCACGTCAGTAATGGGTGCCAGCAGCCCGCGCTCGCGGCACTGTTTCAGCAACTGGAAAGTATTACCGCCGCCGACAATCACAATTTCCGCATTTTCAATCGCGGCAACGGGATCGACAACGCTATGAATACCGGTGACAGAAACACCCAGCGGAGCGAGAACCGCAGCCGTTTTCGCTGTGTAATCATCCCAGGTCTGCGTTACGCCAGCGAAAGGAATAAATACCGCAGAACGGCGACCCTGCAACTGTTCAGCAATCAGCGGCAGCGCGTGTTCCAGCCAGGCTTTACCCGGCAGCGTCGAGTTACTCAATAAAAGCAGTTCCATTACTTCTCCGGTTAGTAAGAAAACACGGAAGGAATGCTACCACTGCGAATTTAACCACTTACTGACATGGCTCACGATGTCACATATTGCACAGGCGCTGAGACTGATGACAAACACAGGATTGCCTGATGCGCTACGCTTACCTGGCCTACCAGATAACTGCAATATATTGAATTTTCAAGATTATGTAGGCGAATAAGGCTTCATTCCGTATCCGGCATAAACAATGTGCACTTTGCCACCAATTTGAGCGCCCCTTAAGGCGCTGATGTTTTTTTATTCTTCTCGTGCACATTGTGCCGCTTCTGCAATCAGCCGCACATCAGGCCGCGAAGTTGCTGCGGCGACCAGCCAGCGACATGCAGAGTTAAGTAGCGCGATTAATCATGGGAAATTGCCTCTGCATGGGCGAGCAGGTATTGCTCCGCCTCACCGGACCAGATCCCCTGATGATGCGCCAGAATCACCGCCAGTGCTTGATCCTGAATCTGCGTGAGTGACGTCAGCGGCAGGTATTTCCCGGTATACACCAGCTTTTTGCCGCCGCCGACGGCAGGCAATTCAAGCGTGGTTTCGCCCGCGGCATTCAGCCCAAGAATATGTGTTACCACTTTTGCGGCCTGCACTTTTTTCTCTTCAATCAATTTGACCGCTGCGCGCATGTCGTCGGTATTGCCGCCTGACGTGCCCACGTAGTGGGTAAATGCATAATGCACATCGTAGAAATTAATTGGCGCGCTGAAGTGCTTATCCTGCGGTCCGGCGAAGAAATTCAGACAACCATCTGTTGCCAGCAAGGAAGAGGCGAGAGTCACCAGTCCTTCATTAGGCACAAAGACGAAAATATCATCGAAGCCGTGACCGCCACTCAGTGCCATTAACGTATCAAATGCTGCATCGGCGGCATTGAGATAATGAATCAGTGTTTGCGGTTCTGATGGATAGTGCTTGCGTGCATAACTCAATTTGTCGTTGTCGGTATCGGTAATGACGAGCAGCGACGGGTTAACCGGTCCATGCAACGCATAATCAATCGCCAGCAGCCCCATCGGGCCGGTGCCGCCGAGGATCAGCGTGCGCCCTTGCGGGCGAATCCCCATCGTGTGGTTATAACTACCTTCCTGAAGATGATAGTTGGCGTTGAACGCGCCAATCACGCAGGAAAGCGGTTCAACCAGCGAGCCTTCAAAATAGGTTTCGCCGTCGTATGCCAGCAGGCAATCTTGTTCCATGACCTCGTTGGGAATAACCACATGCGTCGCTTCGCCGCCTACCCACGGGAAGGAGTAGCCGGGGCAATCCGGGCGGTCGGGGAGTTGCAGGTTGGCCTGAATCACATAACGCTGACCCGGCTGGAATTTGTGCTGCCACTTTTTACCCACGGCCAGAATATCGCCGCAAAATTCGTGGCCGATGATGATGGGATTGGTCGCCACATCGTCGGGTACTTTTTTATGGTTTTCACCCAGATTGGCCTCTTTCCAGGAAGAGAGGCACAGGCTGTCAGTGACCACCGTTGCGAGGATTTCATCCTCCTGCATTTCAGGAAGGTCAAAGGTTTCCAGACGCAGGTCACGTTTGCCATAAAGACGCAGAGCTGTTGTTTTCATAAACCACCTCATGTTGAGCGATGACCCCGGCAGTCGTGCCGGGGCGAAGAATCAGGACAGGAAGCCCAGCGCATTACCGATAATCCCTAAACCAAACAGGGCGAAAATCAGCCATACCGGGTTAATTTTTTTGTTGAGCAGACGAACCATCAGCAGCGTCAGACCGAGCGCCAGCAAACCAGGGCAAAGTTGGTCGAGGATGTTCTGCACGGTTATGGTGACGGTGGCACCATCGGCGGCAGGCGTTTGTGAAACCACCAACGGTACGTTGATTGACGTCCATTTGGTCACCAGCACGCCCATCACAAACAGCCCGAGAATCGACGCGCCTTCGGTGAGTTTTTGCAGCAAATTACCGCCCATATCGCTGACGATATTCACCCCTTTGCGAAAGCCGAGCTGTAGGCCATACCACTTCATCGCCAGACGCACCGCGTTGAAAATAAAGAAGAACAGCAGGGGGCCGAGAATGTTGCCCGAAAGTGCCAGAGATGCGCCGAGCGCGGCGGTAATCGGGCGCAGCGTTCCCCAGACCAGTGGATCGCCAACTCCTGCCAATGGTCCCATCAGACCGACTTTGATGCCGTTAATGGTACCGTCATCAATTTCCGCGCCGTTGGCCCGCGCCTCTTCCATGGCAGCAGTGACGCCGATGACCGGGCCACATACGGCTGGCGTGGTATTGAAGAACACCAGGTGTCGCCTGAGCGCCGCAACCTGATCCTCTTTTAATGGGTAAAGTCGTTTGATGGCGGGGATCATGTCGTAGCAAAAACCCAGCCCGTGAATACGTTCAAAGTTAAAGGATGCCTGTTGCAGGTTGGAGCGCAGAAACATGCTCACCAGATCGCTGCGTGTAATTTTTCTCTGTTCCATGATGGCTCCGTTAATCATCAAGTTGGTCAAGGGCGGTGATAGTGGTGGTCTGGGGATGTGGTTCAGCTTTACGCCACTGTGGATTTAACTGGATGTAGAGCAGGGCCATGATCACGCCGACGCCACCGAACGCCAGCAGACTGAGATCGAGGTAGCCACCTGCGAGGAAACCGAGGAAAAAGAAAGGCATCAAATATTTCACGCCCATCATGCGAAGCACCATGGCGTAACCGACCACCACGATAAAACCGCCAGCAATCTGCAGTCCACGGGTCACAAATTCGGGAATGGCGCTCAGCATATTGCTCACCATATCAGCGCTGACGAACAGCGAGACAATCAGTGCCGGAATAGCAACGCGCAGTGCCTGCACGCCAAGCGCGGAGACATGCAGAATATCGAGAGTGCGAAACCGTGCTTCTTCCGCTGCTTTATCCGCCGCGTGCTGGAACACTACGGTGATGGTACGGGCAAACACCGTCAGCACCTGGCCTGCCGCAGCCACAGGCAACGCGATGGCGATTCCGGTGGCGATGCTTTGCTGACCAACGATAACCAGAATGGCGGAGATTATGCTGGCGAGTGCAGAATCCGGAGATTGCGCCGCGCCGACGTTCATCCAGCCGAGAGCTATCAATTCCAGCGTACCACCGAGCATAATTCCGGTTTTTAAATCACCGAGAATTAAACCAATCACCGTACAGGCAATTAACGGACGATGAGTCTGAAATTCATCCAGCACGCTGCCCATTCCGGCAATACAGGAAAAAAGAAATATAGCAATGATTTGTAGGGTACTTATTTCCATGATTTGTCACCTTTTAAGTGTCGTCATCCCTGCCTGTTAAAGCATATGTACACAGGCGCTATTATTTAATTTGCGATTAACTGTTCGTTTATTTTGTCGATAATATTGATTGAGGGATCTGACGCTACGACGCGTAAATCCAGTATGACGCCAAGATTATTTAACTCATGAAATGCGTTAATATCATCGTCATCTAATGAAACTGCTTTGGTTAACTGTTTCTTACCAGGACGCCAGGCCATACCGCCAATATTCAGGGTACCTATTTTTACCCCCTGGCGAACCATTGCTAAGGCATCCTGTGGGCGAGTGAAAAGATAAAAAACGGTTTCGTCCTGATATTGCGGGTTGTGATAAACCGCGACGGCTTTTTCAATATTGACCACGTTAACCTTCATTCCCGGTGGCGCAGCCTGACGCAATAATGTCCGGCGAACTTCATCGTTATAAACTTCGTCATTGCAGATAATAATGCGTTGGGCGTTAGCCACTTTAGACCAGACGGTAGTGACCTGGCCGTGGATCAGGCGGTCATCAATGCGGGCGAGCGTAATGTTCATCAGAAATCCTCCTCTGCTGTTGCTACCTGTCTCCAGACGACGCAGGTTTGCTTTGCGATTTGCGTCAGGTGTTCACACAGTTCATCAACATTCATGCTGTCCTGGTTATCAACCAGTTCGAGCGCCAGCGGCAGAGAAAGGCCGCTGATTACCCGCAGACGAGGATTGCGCATCGCAAGCATCGCTGCCGCATTCCACGGGCTGCCGCACTGTAAATCCACGGCGATTAGCCACTCGTCATGATTGTGAATGCTCACTAACTTCTCCAGCTTTGCCACAATGTCTCCGGCGTTCTCGCCGGGCACAAATTCAACTGCCTCGACCCTGGCATCGCCGTACACCATCTGAACCGATTCCAGCATGGCGCAGGCTAATTTGCCGTGGGCGCAAAAAATGGCATTGACCATAAAGCCTCCTTAGCCGCGCGTTTTGCCGCCTGCAATGTTAGTGGTTACTCCGGTGATATAGCTGGCGCGTTCAGACAGCAGATAACAAACAAAATCAGCCACTTCTGCTAATCTTCCGGCGCGCCCAATAGGAATGGCGTTTTTGGTATAGCCTTCACGCAGCTGCTCGACGGTGATATTGCGCGTCCACGCCAGCGCTTCTTCATATTCCGGCGTGCGCAGTCCTGTTTTTTCCAGAATCCCCGGCGCGATACCGACCACACGGATACCGTGCTTACCCAGCTCTTTCGACCAGGAGCGCGTGAAGCTATTGAGCGCGGCTTTGGTCGCGGCGTAACAGCTTTGGCCTTCTGAGCCTTCCAGCCCACTTTCTGAGGAAACATTCACAATCACGCCATCATGTTGTTTGACCATCTGTCGCGCCACCGCCTGCGACATCAGAAAAACGCCTTTCTGGTTGATATTGACCATTTTTTCGAATGCAGCTTCGTTGAGTTCATACTGCCCGGCAGGCGCTTTCTCATCGACAAGCAGACGCGGGAAATTGACCCCGGCGTTGTTAACCAGACCGTCGATGCGACCAAAACGCTGGATAATTTCTGCTACCGTATGATTTACCTCTTTGGCGCTGGAAATATCGGTCGGCCAGAACTGATAACCTTTATGGCTTTCATATTGACCATCGCCACCGTGAATATCGACCATCTGTACATTCGCGCCTTGTGCTAATAATTCCTCTACAATCGCCAGACCAATACCGGATGCGCCACCGGTGACAATAATGATTTTATCCTGCAAATTTAACCACGTTTGCATAACAGACTCCTGATTTTAGATAATAGGGACCCGCCGTAATTTTTATTACGGTAAACATCGGGAAGATTTTTATTTCAGTAATAGTTCAGCTGTGCTGCTATTCGTTACCAGACAATTAATATATTTTCCACGCAGTGCACCAACAATTCCGCTGTATTTTTCTTCGCTCATGGCAATGCCAATGGAATACCGTGCCTGCTTTAATTTATTCATTTCGATAGAGAGTGTTTTTTCGCTCATATTCGTTTCAACCATTGCGCCGTGAATATCAAAAAAGCGCGAGCAAATATCGCCAGCAACCTGGCGGGCATTCAGGTCGTCACTCTCTTCACCACCATAAAACGCATGCCAGTTAGCGCCGTCGCGAATGGCCGGTGAGCCAATTCCCACCAGGGCGACATCCAGATTATCCCAGTAGGCAGAGATGGTTTTAAAGTGCTGAGACTGCATGATCCCATTACGAATTAATGGGTTATCCAGCAGAGCCGGAAAATCCGCGAGATGCGATTCCCCTTTCAGCTTCGCTGCCGCGCTGTAGGTTAATGTGTTTACGTGATAGCGGCTTTCGAGTTTACCGGACGGGCCGCCAATAATCGGCACGCAAATTAACTGCCGCGATTGCCCCGCCTGCGGCAAGTTTTCAACCAGTGCGCTCACCGCGCGGCCCCAGGAAAAACCGACAATATCGCCAGGTTCCAGCAAGCGATCCAGCAGTTGCGCGCCGTGTAACCCCATCATCGCCAGTTGAATATCTTCATCCTCATCATTTCCTGACACCACCACAACGTCTTTCAGACCAAACTTTTGCTTCACTTGCTGCTCCAGCCAGAGATTTTCGTTGTAGTCATAGTTGATGGCGATGGTGACAATTCCCTGATCGCGGCCTCGTTTAAGCAAGCGGCTGATGGTGGTGCGGTAAATACCCAGTTCGCGCGCAATTTGCGCCTGCGTCATATCCTGTTCGTAATAGAGTTGGGCAATCTTCACAATCAAACGGATATCGTCACTGTTTTCCATTGCCGCCTCCTGGTTCTGCACATTTGTGCAAATACGCTTTCTCACCGCTTGATCTGATATAACCCCATCATGATGGCCTTTCAAAGCGATTTTTCACTCTTTGCATGGGGGAAAATAGCGCTTTCTCTTGCACATTTGTTTCTCTGCGTAGTAGTCATCAGCACAGGTGTGCAGCGATGCGTAATTTGTTGATTATTCTTATTTTGCCAGGCAAATTTGCATCGTACTTCCGGAGACACTTTTGTGATAAAAGGCGTGGCAGATCACATTTAATTTCGACGTTGCCGCATAACCCTGTTTTTCCCCGCTAAGAGGTACGGTATATTCCGCGTTTTACAGGAGAATTTATGCTGCCCGACTCATCAGTCCGTTTAAATAAATACATCAGCGAAAGCGGAATTTGCTCACGCCGCGAAGCGGATCGCTATATCGAGCAAGGCAATGTGTTCCTTAATGGCAAGCGAGCCACCATTGGCGATCAGGTGAAACCCGGCGACGTTGTGAAAGTAAACGGTCAGTTGATTGAGCCTCGGGAATCCGAAGATTTGGTACTTATCGCCCTGAACAAGCCCGTCGGTATTGTCAGCACCACCGAAGATGGCGAGCGCGATAACATTGTCGATTTCGTTAACCACAGCAAACGCGTGTTCCCGATTGGCCGCCTGGATAAAGATTCCCAGGGGCTGATTTTCCTCACCAATCACGGCGATCTGGTGAATAAGATCCTCCGTGCGGGTAACGATCATGAGAAAGAGTATCTGGTGACGGTTGATAAACCGATTACCGATGAATTTATTCGTGGTATGGGGGCGGGAGTACCGATCCTCGGGACGGTAACTAAAAAGTGCAAAGTCAAAAAAGAAGCACCGTTTGTCTTCCGCATTACCCTGGTGCAGGGGCTGAACCGTCAGATTCGTCGCATGTGCGAGCACTTTGGTTACGAAGTGAAAAAGCTGGAACGTACGCGCATTATGAACGTCAGCTTAAGCGGCATTCCGCTGGGTGAGTGGCGCGATTTAACCGACGATGAGTTAATCGATCTCTTTAAGCTCATTGAAAATTCCTCTTCCGAGGCAAAACCTAAAGCGAAGGCCAAACCGAAAACGGTAGGCATCAAACGTCCAGTCGTTAAGATGGAAAAAACGGCGGAAAAAGGCGGTCGCCCGGCGTCCAACGGTAAGCGTTTTACCTCGCCGGGGCGTAAAAAGAAGGGGCGTTAATCAGCGCCTGCCGCGCGTCGACGTATTTGCTGACCAGCTAAATGACGCCTCAGGATCCGGTTTATAAGCCTGCTTTTTCTTCAATTGGCGGGCTTTTTTCGCTTCAGCCTCACGCTCGACCATTAATTTATCGATGTACTCTTTCTTAATGCTGTTAGTTTCGGAGTTGGTCAGTACGCGACCATGCGCAATCCGCGCCCGATCCAGCAGTGTTTTAAGTTCACGCTGCTCGCGTTCAGTCATCTCTTTTTGGGTAATACGGGGGAGTGCCATGATGGTGCCCTCAGTGAGCCAGAGAGTTCAGTGTACGGGAATTCGTTTGCGAGCAGAACTGATAATATTCATTTTGCCTTCTCTTAACTATTTATCTCTTTCGATAATTAGTTAGAGATGCGGATAAAAAATTAAAGGCAATTATTCTCCGATAAAGACGCTGGTTAACAGGGAATAGACTCGTTTATTTATGGGCATAATGACAAGAAAAACAATACGGCCCGAAATAATGTCTTCCGGGCCATACTGTGTTTACTCAAACAAATTAAAATGCAGCTTCTGCACTACCTGCTCGGCATCTTCGCCGGGCACCAGGAAGCACAGGTTATGGCTGGATGCGCCGTAACAAATCATGCGAATGTTGAATGGTTCCAGTACGCCGAATACCTCTTTGCCAACGCCGCAGGCTTTTGACAGGTCATTGCCAATCAACGCGACCAGCGCCAGATCCTCTTCCACTTCCACCCGGCACAGTGCGGAAAGCTCCATCAGCAGGGATTGCGTCAGCAACGTATCGCCAGTGGAGGTTGAACCGGTGGTATCAAGGGTTAATGCCACACTCACTTCTGACGTGGTGATTAAGTCTACCGAAATATTATGCCGCGCGAGGATGCCGAAAACTTCCGCGAGGAAACCGCGAGAATGCAGCATATTCAGGCTGTGCAAAGTGAGCAGAGTCTGATTGCGACGAAGCGCCAGCGCGCGGAACAGCGGCGGATTTTCAGTTTTATTGCACACCAGCGTACCACCTGCGCGTGGGTCTTTGCTGGAGCCGACAAAGACTGGGATATCGCTGCGTACTGCGGGTAGCAACGTTGCCGGATGCAGTACTTTTGCACCAAAAGTTGCCATCTCTGCCGCTTCGGCAAACGCGATTTCATCAATGCGTTTTGCTGCGGAAACCACGCGCGGATCGGTGGTGTAGATGCCCGGGACGTCGGTCCAGATATCAACACGAGATGCGTGTAAAGCCTCCGCCAGCAAGGCTGCCGTATAATCGCTGCCTCCACGGCCAAGCGTCGTTGTACGACCTTTATTTTCGCTGCCGATAAATCCCTGGGTGATCACTAAGCCTTCATTGAGGCGTGGAAGCAGCTGCAGCGCGGCCAGTTCCGCCAGCGCGGCTACATCTGGCTCTGCACGACCAAATCGATCGTTGGTACGCATCACTTTACGTACATCAAACCACTGTGCCTGAACATCGCGTTCGCGCAGGATCTCGACAAACAGCAGGGTCGACATCAGCTCGCCGTGGCTGACCAGTTCATCTGTCAGGGCCGGAGACGTTGCCAGCGCCGCCGCTTCTGCCAGAACGGTAATGTTCTCCAGCAGACGTTCAATCTCTTCACGGATAACGTTCGGGTAACGCAGACGTTCCAGAATGGCAAACTGGATATTGCGGATTGCGTCGAGTTTTTCGAATCGCTCGCCAGGTTCCAGTCCTTCAGCTAAAGCGACCAGTAGATTAGTGATACCAGCAGAAGCCGAGAGGACAACTAAACGTACGTTGGCATCAGAAAGCACAATATCAGCGCTGCGGTTCATGGCGTCAAAATCAGCTACGCTGGTACCGCCAAATTTGGAGACAACAATTTCAGACATAACTACCTCGTGTCAGGGGATCCATTTTCAGCCTTGGCACAAGGGAAGAGCGGAAGACGGGTGGGCGCAGAGCGATACTTCGCTACTATTTTCACCCAGAAGTGCTCCACCACTTGCGAAACGCCCGACTGCGAACGCTTCTGGTGACAACCCAGGGGATTCAGCCCCTGTAGCCGATGATGAACGTAGCCAGCCGTTCAATCACCTCGGCGATGCACCCCCTCAGGTGTTATCACAGGACTGGCTCCTCCAACACCGTTACTTGGGCAACGCGCCTCTTCTGGCCTGCGCTAGCGCAGGTAGTACATTTATAAATAAAGGGTGAGCGGGGCGGTTGTCAACGATGGGGTCATGCGGATTTTTCATCCACTCCTGGCGGTCAGTAGTTCAGCTAATAAATGCTTCGCTGCGCTAAGGGTTTACACTCAACATTACGCAACGGCACTAAAACCATCACATTTTTCTGTGACTGGCGCTACAATCTTCCAAAGTCACAATTCTCAAAATCAGAAGAGTATTGCTAATGAAAAACATCAATCCAACGCAGACCGCTGCCTGGCAGGCACTACAGAAACACTTCGATGAAATGAAAGACGTTACGATCGCCGATCTTTTTGCTAAAGACGGCGATCGTTTTTCTAAGTTCTCCGCAACCTTCGACGATCAGATGCTGGTGGATTACTCCAAAAACCGCATCACTGAAGAGACGCTGGCGAAATTACAAGATCTGGCGAAAGAGTGCGATCTGGCGGGCGCGATTAAGTCGATGTTCTCTGGCGAGAAGATCAACCGCACTGAAAACCGCGCCGTACTGCACGTAGCGCTGCGTAACCGTAGCAATACCCCGATTCTGGTTGATGGCAAAGATGTTATGCCGGAAGTCAACGCGGTGCTGGAGAAGATGAAAACCTTCTCGGAAGCGATTATTTCCGGTGAGTGGAAAGGCTATACCGGCAAGGCAATCACTGACGTAGTGAACATCGGGATCGGCGGTTCTGACCTCGGCCCGTACATGGTGACTGAAGCACTGCGTCCATACAAAAACCACCTGAACATGCACTTTGTTTCTAACGTCGATGGGACTCACATCGCGGAAGTGCTGAAAAAAGTAAACCCGGAAACCACGCTGTTCCTGGTAGCATCTAAAACCTTCACCACTCAGGAAACCATGACCAACGCCCACAGCGCGCGTGACTGGTTCCTGAAAGCGGCAGGTGATGAGAAGCACGTTGCGAAACACTTTGCGGCGCTTTCTACCAACGCCAAAGCCGTTGGCGAGTTTGGTATTGATACTGCCAACATGTTCGAATTCTGGGACTGGGTCGGCGGTCGTTACTCTTTGTGGTCAGCGATTGGCCTGTCGATTGTTCTCTCCATCGGCTTTGATAACTTCGTTGAACTGCTTTCTGGCGCACACGCGATGGACAAGCATTTCTCCACCACGCCTGCCGAGAAAAACCTGCCTGTACTGCTGGCGCTGATTGGCATCTGGTACAACAATTTCTTTGGCGCGGAAACTGAAGCGATTCTGCCGTATGACCAGTATATGCACCGTTTCGCGGCGTACTTCCAGCAGGGCAATATGGAATCCAACGGTAAGTATGTTGACCGTAACGGTAAGGTTGTGGATTACCAGACTGGCCCGATTATCTGGGGTGAACCTGGCACGAACGGTCAGCACGCGTTCTATCAGCTGATCCACCAGGGAACCAAAATGGTACCGTGCGATTTCATCGCTCCGGCTATCACCCATAACCCGCTCTCTGATCATCACCAGAAACTGCTGTCTAACTTCTTTGCTCAGACCGAAGCGCTGGCGTTTGGTAAATCCCGCGAAGTGGTTGAGCAGGAATATCGCGATCAGGGTAAAGATCCGGCAACGCTTGACTACGTGGTGCCGTTCAAAGTGTTCGAAGGTAACCGCCCGACTAACTCCATCCTGCTGCGTGAAATCACTCCGTTCAGCCTGGGTGCGTTGATTGCGCTGTATGAGCACAAAATCTTTACTCAGGGCGTGATCCTGAACATCTTCACCTTCGACCAGTGGGGCGTGGAGCTGGGTAAACAACTGGCGAACCGTATTCTGCCAGAGCTGAAAGATGACAAAGAAATCAGCAGCCACGATAGCTCGACCAATGGTCTGATTAACCGCTATAAAGCGTGGCGCGGTTAATCATTGTCGATATGTAGGCCGGATAAGGCGTTCACGCCGCATCCGGCAACCGATGCCTGATGCGACGCGGTCGCGTCTTATCAGGCCTACAGGTCGATGCCGATATGTACATCGTATTCGGCAATTAATACATAGTACGATTGATTAAATAGCCTTAAAAACAATGCCGACGTTATGTCGGCATTTTTTATCAGATAAATCCCCTTGTCTGTGATTTAACGGAAATCATACCGTGAGGTTAATCCTAAAATAGATTTTTAATCGTGATTGATTTCGGAAAATACGCAGATTAATTACTTTTATTTTTATTTTAAGCTTATGATTTTTAGTGCTATTTATATATAAGCTGAAGCTTATATTTGATATTCATTCCAATTATCCTAAAACCCCATCACTAATTCCCCGCGCCGTAATTCGCATGCTTTAGTTGTGTATACTCGATCCCGCCCGAAATGTTTTTGGGTAAATCTCCATTCATTCAATGAAGGGAAATTGTTATGAAAAAAGTTCTGTATGGCATTTTTGCCATATCTGCGCTTGCGGCGACTTCTGCGTGGGCTGCACCTGTACAGGTGGGCGAAGCGGCAGGATCGGCAGCAACGTCGGTTTCGGCGGGGAGTTCCTCCGCGACCAGCGTCAGCACCGTAAGCTCGGCGGTGGGTGTCGCGCTCGCGGCAACCGGTGGCGGTGATGGTTCTAATACCGGGACCACCACAACCACGACCACCAGTACCCAGTAATAAAGTATGTATCCCCAAAATAATTCGAGTTGCAGGAAGGCGACAAGCGAGTGAGTCCCCGGGAGCATAGATAACTATGTGACCGGGGTGAACGAGTGCGGTCACCGCATCTGCAGCTTGAAGTATGAAGGGGATTAACCATAACCACACTCCGGTGTGGTTATTCTGCCCCTCTGGAGAAGAGTCGTGAAGCGACCTGCACTCATTCTTATCTGCCTGCTATTACAGGCCTGTTCAGCCACGACTAAAGAGCTGGGCAATTCACTATGGGACAGTCTGTTCGGTACGCCAGGCGTACAGCTGACGGACGATGATATTCAAAATATGCCCTACGCCAGCCAGTACATGCAGCTTAATGGCGGGCCGCAGTTATTTGTGGTGCTGGCCTTCGCTGAAGACGGACAACAAAAATGGGTCACTCAGGATCAGGCCACTCTCGTCACACAACATGGTCGTCTGGTGAAGACTTTGCTTGGTGGCGACAACCTGATTGAAGTGAATAACCTTGCCACTGACCCGCTGATTAAACCCGCACAAATTGTTGATGGTGCAACATGGACGCGCACGATGGGCTGGACCGAGTACCAGCAGGTACGCTACGCCACCGCACGCTCAGTCTTCAAATGGGATGGCACCGATACCGTCAAAGTCGGCAGCGATGAAACCCCGGTTCGCGTGCTGGACGAAGAAGTCTCCACCGACCAGGCGCGCTGGCATAACCGCTATTGGATCGACAGCGAAGGGCAAATTCGCCAGTCGGAACAGTATCTCGGCGCGGATTACTTCCCGGTGAAAACCACTCTCATCAAGGCGGCAAAACAATGATTAAACAAACTATTGTCGCATTGATTTTGAGTGTGGGGGCGTCATCGGTCTTCGCGGCGGGAACCGTCAAGGTATTCAGCAATGGCAGCAGTGAGGCCAAAACGCTGACGGGTGCAGAGCATTTAATCGATCTGGTAGGCCAACCACGGCTGGCAAACAGTTGGTGGCCCGGTGCGGTGATTAGCGAAGAGCTGGCAACGGCGGCAGCATTGCGTCAGCAGCAGGCGTTGCTGACACGGCTGGCAGAACTGGCTGCAGATTCCAGCGCCGACGATGCCGCCGCGATTAACGCCTTACGCCAGCAAATTCAGGCGTTGAAAGTGACGGGCAGGCAAAAAATCAATCTTGATCCTGATATCGTCCGCGTTGCCGAACGCGGTAACCCGCCGTTGCAGGGCAACTACACGCTGTGGGTCGGAACGCCGCCGTCCACGGTCACGTTGTTCGGGCTTATCAGTCGTCCTGGCAAGCAGTCATTCACTCCAGGTCGCGACGTGGCGAGCTATCTCTCTGACCAGAGCCTGCTCAGCGGTGCGGATCGCAGCTACGCGTGGGTGGTTTACCCGGACGGACGCACGCAAAAAGCGCCGGTGGCTTACTGGAACAAGCGTCACGTAGAGCCGATGCCCGGCAGCATTATTTATGTTGGCCTCGCGGACTCCGTCTGGAGTGAGACACCTGATGCCCTTAACGCCGACATTCTTCAGACTCTGACGCAGCGGATACCCCAATAATGAAAAAAAGACATCTGCTTAGCTTACTGGCGCTGGGTATTAGCACAGCTTGCTACGGCGAAACATATCCTGCGCCCATTGGTCCGTCGCAATCGGATTTCGGTGGCGTAGGATTATTACAAACGCCCACCGCGCGCATGGCGCGGGAAGGGGAGCTGAGCCTGAACTATCGCGATAATGATCAGTACCGTTATTACTCAGCTTCAGTGCAACTCTTCCCGTGGCTGGAAACAACGCTGCGCTACACCGACGTGCGCACCCGGCAGTACAGCAGCGTCGAAGCGTTCTCTGGCGATCAAACGTATAAAGATAAAGCCTTCGATCTCAAACTGCGTTTGTGGGAAGAGAGTTATTGGCTGCCGCAAGTGGCGGTTGGTGCGCGGGATATCGGCGGTACGGGGCTGTTTGATGCGGAATATCTTGTTGCCAGCAAAGCCTGGGGGCCGTTCGATTTTACACTCGGCCTGGGCTGGGGATATCTGGGCACCAGCGGTAACGTGAAAAATCCGCTCTGTTCAGCCAGTGATAAATATTGCTATCGCGATAACAGCTACAAACAGGCGGGATCTATCGACGGCAGCCAGATGTTCCACGGCCCGGCCTCACTGTTTGGCGGCGTGGAATACCAGACGCCCTGGCAACCGCTGCGCCTGAAACTGGAGTATGAAGGCAATAATTATCAGCAGGATTTTGCCGGAAAGCTGGAGCAAAAAAGTAAGTTTAACGTCGGGGCGATTTATCGCGTTACCGATTGGGCCGACGTTAACCTTAGCTATGAACGTGGCAACACTTTTATGTTTGGCGTCACGCTGCGCACCAACTTTAACGATCTGCGCCCGTCTTACAACGATAACGCCCGCCCGCAATATCAACCGCAGCCGCAGGATGCCATTTTGCAGCATTCGGTGGTGGCGAATCAGTTAACGCTGTTGAAATACAATGCAGGACTTGCCGATCCGCAGATCCAAGCGAAAGGCGATACGCTGTATGTTACCGGCGAGCAGGTGAAATATCGTGATCCGCGCGAAGGGAGCATCCGTGCTAATCGGATCGTGATGAACGATCTACCGGATGGGATCAAAACGATCCGCATTACGGAAAATCGCCTTAACATGCCGCAGGTGACGACGGAAACCGATGTCGCCAGCCTGAAAAATCATCTCGCCGGAGAGCCGTTGGGCCACGAAACGAAGCTGGCGCAAAAACGCGTCGAGCCAGTGGTTCCGAAGTCCACCGAGCAGGGCTGGTATATCGACAAATCGCGCTTTGATTTCCATATCGATCCGGTGCTGAACCAGTCGGTCGGTGGCCCGGAAAACTTTTACATGTATCAGCTGGGCGTGATGGGAACGGCGGATTTGTGGCTGACGGACCATCTGCTGACCACCGGCAGCCTGTTTGCTAACCTTGCCAACAACTACGACAAGTTTAACTACACCAATCCACCGCAGGACTCGCACTTACCGCGCGTGCGTACCCATGTGCGCGAGTATGTGCAGAACGATGTCTATGTGAATAACCTGCAAGCCAACTACTTCCAGCATCTGGGCAACGGCTTCTACGGTCAGGTCTACGGAGGTTATCTCGAAACCATGTTTGGCGGTGCGGGGGCAGAAGTGTTGTATCGCCCGCTGGACAGCAACTGGGCGTTTGGTGTGGATGCCAACTACGTTAAACAGCGCGACTGGCGTAGTGCAAAAGATATGATGAAATTCACCGACTACAGCGTGAAAACCGGACATCTGACCGCCTACTGGACGCCATCTTTCGCTCAGGATGTGTTAGTGAAAGCGAGCGTCGGGCAGTATCTGGCAGGGGATAAAGGCGGCACGCTGGAGATCGCCAAACGCTTTGATAGCGGCGTGGTGGTGGGTGGCTATGCCACGATCACCAACGTTTCGAAAGAGGAGTACGGCGAAGGGGACTTCACCAAAGGCGTGTATGTCTCTGTACCGCTGGATCTCTTCTCGTCTGGCCCGACACGCAGCCGTGCGGCAATTGGCTGGACGCCGCTGACGCGTGACGGTGGTCAGCAACTTGGGCGTAAGTTCCAGTTGTATGATATGACCAGCGACCGTAGCGTCAATTTCCGCTAAGTCATGGGAAAGGTGCCAGTTTTCGCACTCACTGGCACCTTCATTCTTAATGGCCTGTCGAGCCATCAGGAACGCAGTTCACCCCCGGTTTGCGATCTGGTGTGTAAAGGCGAAAACATTCTGTCTTCCTGTCCGTCGATATCGGTTGCAGGTCTGGTTGCCTGAGCGACTGGGCCATCATTGGGCTGGAGACATTGCTTTGCGGTAGGTCGGTTTTATCAGCAGTATCGAGCGGACCAGCATAAGCAGGAAGAACAGAGACTGATAACATCAAAGCAGCAAAATAAGGCTTCATTTTTACCACCTTTATCAGGTTACGTTTCATTTGTTCCAGAGGAACATTGTCGATTTTTCGCGCATTGCTGGTGGCTGGGAATCACCTGAATGGGTGATTTTTTTGGGCTGTGTGTTTTGCCAGATGCGACGTTGATGGGAGATGCCCACTTAATTGAGCTGAACAAAACATACACAAAAAATATAGATCTCCGTCACATTTTTGCGTTATACAGGAAGCTCGCCACTATGAAGGAGGTACTGCTATGACGTCACTCTCTCGTCCGCGCGTGGAGTTTATCTCCACCATTTTGCAGACCGTACTCAATCTTGGCCTGTTGTGCCTCGGCCTGATTTTGGTTGTCTTCCTCGGCAAAGAAACGGTGCATCTGGCTGATGTGCTGTTCGCGCCAGAACAAACCAGTAAATATGAGCTGGTAGAAGGGCTGGTGGTTTATTTTCTCTATTTCGAATTTATCGCGCTGATTGTGAAGTACTTTCAGTCCGGTTTTCACTTCCCGCTACGTTACTTTGTCTATATTGGGATCACCGCCATTGTGCGCTTGATCATCGTCGATCATAAATCGCCACTGGATGTGTTGATCTACTCGGCAGCGATCCTGTTACTGGTGATCACCCTGTGGCTGTGTAATTCGAAACGGCTGAAGCGGGAGTAAAAAAAGGCGCTCCGTGGAGCGCCGAATAACAGTCACAAGTTGGGATAACGTAAGTTGAGGGTGCAGCGGCATAACATTGGCAGAACAACATCTTTAACCTTTCACACCACCTGCCGTCAGGCCGTTGACCAGCCAGCGTTGAGCCAGCAAGAAGACGATGGTGATCGGTAATGCAGACATCACGGCAGCGGCGGCAAAGTCACCCCACAGGTAGTTTTGCGGGTTGAGGTATTGCTGCATCCCCACAGCCAGGGTGTAGCTGTTTACGTCACGCAGTAATAGCGACGCGACCGGAACTTCAGTAATGGCAGCGATAAACGACAGGATGAACACAACCGCCAGAATCGGTACTGACAGCGGCAACAGGACAAGGCGGAAGGCCTGCCACGGTGTTGCACCATCCAGCGCCGCCGCTTCTTCCAGCGAACTGTCGATGGTTTCGAAATAACCTTTGATGGTCCAGACATGCAGCGCAATCCCACCCAGATACGCGAAAATTACGCCGCCGTGAGTATTCAGGCCAATGAATGGAATGTACTCACCCAGACGATCAAACAACGCATACAACGCGACCAGTGAAAGTACTGCCGGGAACATCTGGAAAATCAGCATTCCTTTCAGCAGCGTCGCTTTGCCTGGAAAGCGCATACGGGCGAAAGCGTAGGCGCAGGTGGTGGAGAGCGCCACAATGCCAATCGCGGAAATCCCGGCGACCTTTACCGAGTTCCACAGCCACAGCAGTACCGGGAATGGCGGTGGCGTAATGCGACCATCAGCCTGTTCCACGCTAAAACCTAACGCCAGTTTCCAGTGATCCCAGGAGATTTGCTCCGGGATCAGACTACCGGTCGCGAAGTTCCCCTGACGCAGCGAGATGGCGACGACCATCAGCAGCGGGAACATAATTGCCGCGATAAAAAGTAGCAGTAGCAGGTGAGTAATAAACAAACGTGCTTTTTGCGATTTCGGTTGGACCATTGCCATTTTTGTTATCTCCCTTAATCAAACTTCATTCGCGTGGCTTTCAGGTTCACTATCGCCAGCGCGCCCACCAGCAGGAAGATCAGCGTGGCAATTGCTGCTGCCAGACCGAAGTCCTGACCCCCGCCGCCTTCAAAAGCGATACGGTAGGTGTAGTTAACAAGCAGGTCGGTATAACCGGCTGGCGTGGTCGTGCCAAGACGATCCGGGCCGCCGTTGGTTAACAGTTGAATCAGCACGAAGTTGTTAAAGTTAAATGCAAAGCTGGCGATCATCAGCGGCGTCAGCGGTTTAATCAGCAGCGGCAGCGTAATCTTAAAGAAGTTCTGGAATGGACCTGCGCCATCCATTGCTGAGGCTTCATACAAATCGTCCGGAATCGCTTTCAGCAAGCCCATGCAGAGGATCATCATGTACGGATAACCCAGCCAGGTGTTGACGATAATCAGCATCGTGCGGGCGGTGGTCGGATCGCTGAACCAGGCGGGCTTCACGCCAAACAGCGCGCTCAACATCATGTTGATTTCACCGAAACTCTGGTTAAACAACCCTTTGAAAATCAAGATTGAAATGAACGATGGCACCGCGTAGGGCAGAATCAGCAGGACGCGATAGACCGCTTTGCCGCGCAACGCTTCCCACTGCACCAGACACGCCAGAACCATGCCGACCGCCACCGTTAAAAAGACAGTGATCAGCGAGAACACCACGGTCCAGACGAAAATGGCGAGGAACGGTTTCTGAATGCCTTCGTCGGTAAAGACGCGGGTAAAGTTTTTCCAGCCGGTGGTCACGGTGTAACCGGGGCTTAGCTTTTCATCCCCCCAGTTACCGTCGGCGGTAATGGATTGGTAAAAACCAATTTGGTTATTCGGCCGATATTTCACGCCGCTCTGGTTATTCGTCAACGTGCCGTCACCGTCGAGTGTGTAGAGCGGCTGCGTGCCAGAAAACTGGCGCAGGGAGCTCATCATCACTTTGTTGCCATCCGGCAGAATGGCGGTAATGTCACTCAGTGCCTGACGATTCTGGGTAATTACGCGCAGATTCGCGCGTTCGCCTTCGGGCTGGGCGGTCGTTTCTTTCAGTTGCAGTTTTTGCTCGCCGCCAAATTTAAAAGCGTCGGAGAGGTAATTTTTGCCGGTTTCGCCGTCGCTGAGCGCCAGTTGCCACTCATCGCCCGCCGGATAAAGACCAAAATTATAGATTTTGCCTGCTTGCCAGGAGCGATCTAGCAACACTTCCTGCGCACGTTCAAAAGTCAGCTGGTTAGTGCTGCTGTAGTTGGTGAAGGCAATGGCGATGGTGCAGACCAGAGGGAAGAGGACGAATAATCCCATTCCAGCCATTCCCGGGTAAACATAGCGCCAGGCGTAGGCTTTACGATTGGCGAAAATATACAGCCCCGCTGAGCTCAATATCAGCGTGGTAATGGCGAACAGGTATTCCCCTTGTGCGTACATTAAAACAACAAGGTAACCCACCAGCAGGCCGAGCAGACCTAACACTGACCATTTCAGCGCGTCGCTTTGCCACCAATGTTTCTTTTTAATGACATCCATGGGGTTCTTCCTCATTCCAGGACGGATAAGGCTTTCATACCTTATCCGACAACAACTGCCTGATGCGACGCTGACGCGTCTTATCAGGCCTACATACGTTTCAATTTCGTAGGCCGGATAAGGCGTTTACGCCGCATCCGGCATTTCACAGCATTACTTGGTGATACGAGTCTGTGCATCTTTCAGCGCAGCATCCACAGTTTGACGACCGCTGGCGGCGTTGATCACCGCAGTACGCACGGCATACCAGAAAGCGGACATCTGCGGGATGTTCGGCATAATTTCACCTTTCTGAGCGTTATCCATGGTGGCGGCAATACGTGGATCTTTCGCAAGTTCATCCTGATAGGACTTCAGCGCTACTGCACCCAGCGGTTTGTCTTTATTGACCGCTTCCAGACCTTCGTCAGTCAGCAGATAGTTTTCGAGGAACTCTTTCGCCAGCTCTTTGTTCGGACTGGCGGCGTTAATACCTGCGCTCAGCACGCCAACGAACGGTTTAGATGGTTGACCTTTGAAGGTCGGCAGTACCGTTACACCATAATTCACTTTACTGGTGTCGATGTTGGACCATGCCCACGGGCCGTTGATAGTCATCGCTGTTTCGCCTTTATTAAAGGCAGCTTCTGCGATGGAGTAATCGGTGTCTGCATTCATGTGTTTGTTTTTAATCAGATCAACCAGGAAGGTCAGACCCGCTTTCGCGCCAGCGTTATCCACGCCTACGTCTTTAATGTCGTACTTGCCGTTTTCATACTTGAACGCATAACCCCCGTCAGCCGCAATTAGCGGCCAGGTGAAGTATGGTTCTTGCAGGTTGAACATCAGCGCGCTCTTACCTTTCGCTTTCAGTTCTTTATCCAGCGCCGGGATCTCTTCCCAGGTTTTTGGCGGGTTCGGTAGCAGATCTTTGTTATAAATCAGTGATAACGCTTCGACAGCGATCGGGTAAGCAATCAGCTTGCCGTTGTAACGTACGGCATCCCAGGTAAACGGATACAGCTTGTCCTGGAACGCTTTGTCCGGGGTGATTTCAGCCAACAGGCCAGATTGAGCGTAACCACCAAAGCGGTCGTGCGCCCAGAAGATAATGTCAGGGCCATCGCCAGTTGCCGCAACCTGAGGGAATTTCTCTTCCAGTTTATCCGGATGCTCAACGGTGACTTTAATTCCGGTATCTTTCTCGAATTTCTTACCGACTTCAGCGAGACCGTTATAGCCTTTATCGCCGTTAATCCAGATTACCAGTTTACCTTCTTCGATTTTGGCGAGAGCCGAGGCGGAAAACATCATCGTCGTTAATGCGGATAATGCGAGGATGCGTGCACCTGTTTTTATTTTCATAATCTATGGTCCTTGTTGGTGAAGTGCTCGTGAAAACACCTAAACGGACTCTAGTTTCTTTATACGGCAACCTCTTTCCATCCTCCTTGCCCCTACGCCCCATCGTTGCTTTGTGTGATCTCTGTTACAGAATTGGCGGTAATGTGGAGATGCGCACATAAAATCGCCATGATTTTTGCAAGCAACATCACGAAATTCCTTACATGACCTCGGTTTAGTTCACAGAAGCCGCGTTCTCATCCTCCCGCCTCCTCCCCCATAAAAAAGCCAGGGGGTGGAGGATTTAAGCCATCTCCTGATGACGCATAGTCAGCCCATCATGAATGTTGCTGTCGATGACAGGTTGTTACAAAGGGAGAAGGGCATGGCGAGCGTACAGCTGCAAAATGTAACGAAAGCCTGGGGCGAGGTCGTGGTATCGAAAGATATCAATCTCGATATCCATGAAGGTGAATTCGTGGTGTTTGTCGGACCGTCTGGCTGCGGTAAATCGACTTTACTGCGCATGATTGCCGGGCTTGAGACGATCACCAGCGGCGACCTGTTCATCGGTGAGAAACGGATGAATGACACTCCGCCTGCAGAACGCGGCGTTGGTATGGTGTTTCAGTCTTACGCGCTCTATCCCCACCTGTCAGTAGCAGAAAACATGTCATTTGGCCTGAAACTGGCTGGCGCGAAAAAAGAAGTGATTAACCAGCGAGTTAACCAGGTTGCGGAAGTGCTGCAACTGGCGCATTTGCTGGATCGCAAACCGAAAGCGCTCTCCGGTGGTCAGCGTCAGCGTGTGGCGATTGGCCGTACGCTGGTGGCCGAGCCAAGCGTATTTTTGCTCGATGAACCGCTCTCCAACCTCGATGCTGCACTGCGTGTGCAAATGCGTATCGAAATCTCCCGTCTGCATAAACGCCTGGGCCGCACAATGATTTACGTCACCCACGATCAGGTCGAAGCGATGACGCTGGCCGACAAAATCGTGGTGCTGGACGCTGGTCGCGTGGCGCAGGTTGGGAAACCGCTGGAGCTGTATCACTATCCGGCAGACCGTTTTGTCGCCGGATTTATCGGTTCGCCAAAGATGAACTTCCTGCCAGTAAAAGTGACCTCCACCGCAATCGATCAAGTGCAGGTGGAGCTGCCGATGCCAAATCGTCAGCAAGTCTGGCTACCTGTTGAAAGCCGTGATGTCCAGGTGGGAGCCAATATGTCGCTGGGTATTCGCCCGGAACATCTACTGCCGAGTGATATCGCTGACGTCATCCTTGAGGGTGAAGTTCAGGTCGTCGAGCAACTCGGCAACGAAACCCAAATCCATATCCAGATCCCTTCCATTCGTCAAAACCTGGTGTACCGCCAGAACGACGTGGTGTTGGTAGAAGAAGGTGCCACATTCGCTATCGGCCTGCCGCCAGAGCGTTGCCATCTGTTCCGTGAGGATGGCACTGCATGTCGTCGACTGCATAAGGAGCCGGGCGTTTAAGCACCCCACAAAACACACAAAGCCTGTCACAGGTGATGTGAAAAAAGAAAAGCAATGACTCAGGAGATAGAATGATGATTACTCTGCGCAAACTTCCTCTGGCGGTTGCCGTCGCAGCGGGCGTAATGTCTGCTCAGGCAATGGCTGTTGATTTCCACGGCTATGCACGTTCCGGTATTGGCTGGACAGGTAGCGGCGGCGAACAACAGTGTTTCCAGACTACCGGTGCTCAAAGTAAATACCGTCTTGGCAACGAATGTGAAACTTATGCTGAATTAAAATTGGGTCAGGAAGTGTGGAAAGAGGGCGATAAGAGCTTCTATTTCGACACTAACGTGGCCTATTCCGTCGCGCAACAGAATGACTGGGAAGCTACCGATCCGGCCTTCCGTGAAGCAAACGTGCAGGGTAAAAACCTGATCGAATGGCTGCCAGGCTCCACCATCTGGGCAGGTAAGCGCTTCTACCAACGTCATGACGTTCATATGATCGACTTCTACTACTGGGATATTTCTGGTCCTGGTGCCGGTCTGGAAAACATCGATGTTGGCTTCGGTAAACTCTCTCTGGCAGCAACCCGCTCCTCTGAAGCGGGTGGTTCTTCCTCTTTCGCCAGCAACAATATTTATGACTATACCAACGAAACCGCGAACGACGTTTTCGATGTGCGTTTAGCGCAGATGGAAATCAACCCGGGCGGCACATTAGAACTGGGTGTCGACTACGGTCGTGCCAACCTGCGTGATAACTATCGTCTGGTTGATGGCGCATCGAAAGACGGCTGGTTATTCACTGCTGAACATACTCAGAGTGTCCTGAAGGGTTTTAACAAGTTTGTTGTTCAGTACGCTACTGACTCGATGACCTCGCAGGGTAAAGGTCTGTCGCAGGGTTCTGGCGTCGCGTTTGATAACGAAAAATTTGCCTACAATATCAACAACAACGGTCACATGCTGCGTATCCTCGACCACGGTGCGATCTCCATGGGCGACAACTGGGACATGATGTACGTGGGTATGTACCAGGATATCAACTGGGATAACGACAACGGCACCAAGTGGTGGACCGTCGGTATTCGCCCGATGTACAAGTGGACGCCAATCATGAGCACCGTGATGGAAATCGGCTACGACAACGTCGAATCCCAGCGCACCGGCGACAAGAACAATCAGTACAAAATTACCCTTGCACAACAATGGCAGGCTGGCGACAGCATCTGGTCACGCCCGGCTATTCGTGTCTTCGCAACCTACGCCAAGTGGGATGAGAAATGGGGTTATGACTACACCGGTAGCTCTTCAACCAACCCATACTACGGCAAGGCTGTGTCGGCTGATTTCAACGGCGGTAGCTTCGGTCGTGGCGACAGCGACGAGTGGACCTTCGGTGCCCAGATGGAAATCTGGTGGTAATAGCAAAACCTGGGCCGGATAAGGTGCTTGCGCCGCATCCGGCAACCAATGCCTGATGCGACGCTGTTGCGTCTTATCAGGCCTACAACCGCTGCCGAAAGTAGGCCGGATAAGGCGTTTACGCCGCATCCGGCATAAAAACAGCTTTAAGGGGCGAAAGCCCCTCTGATTATCGGGTTTAGCGCGCTATTGCCTGGCTACCGCTGAGCTCCAGATTTTGAGGTGAAAACAATGAAAATGAATAAAAGTCTCATCGCTCTCTGTTTATCAGCAGGGTTGCTGGCAAGCGCACCTGGAATCAGCCTTGCCGATGTTAACTACGTACCGCAAAACACCAGCGACGCGCCAGCCATTCCATCTGCCGCGCTGCAACAACTCACCTGGACACCGGTCGATCAATCTAAAACCCAGACTACTCAACTGTCGACCGGCGGCCAACAACTGAATGTCCCTGGCATCAGTGGTCCGGTTGCTGCGTACAGCGTCCCGGCAAACATTGGTGAACTGACACTGACGCTGACCAGCGAAGTGAACAAACAAACCAGCGTATTTGCGCCGAATGTGCTGATTCTTGATCAGAACATGACCCCATCAGCCTTCTTCCCCAGCAGTTATTTCACCTACCAGGAACCCGGCGTGATGAGTGCAGATCGGCTGGAAGGCGTTATGCGCCTGACACCGGCGTTGGGGCAGCAAAAACTTTATGTTCTGGTCTTTACCACGGAAAAAGATCTCCAGCAGACGACTCAACTGCTCGATCCGGCTAAAGCCTATGCCAAAGGCGTCGGTAACTCGATCCCGGATATTCCCGATCCGGTTGCTCGTCATACCACCGATGGCTTACTGAAACTGAAAGTGAAAACGAACTCCAGCTCCAGCGTGTTGGTAGGACCACTATTTGGTTCTTCCGCTCCAGCTCCGGTTACGGTAGGCAACACGGCGGCACCAGCTGTGGCTGCACCCGCTCCGGCACCGGTGAAGAAAAGCGAGCCGATGCTCAACGACACGGAAAGTTATTTTAATACCGCGATCAAAAACGCTGTCGCGAAAGGTGATGTTGATAAGGCGTTAAAACTGCTTGATGAAGCTGAACGCCTGGGGTCGACATCTGCCCGTTCCACCTTTATCAGCAGTGTAAAAGGCAAGGGGTAATTACGCCCCACAGTGCTGATTTTGCAACAACTGGTGCGTCTCCTGGCGCACCTTTTTTTCTCCTCCTGTACTATTGTTGCGTTTTTGTTGCGCATTAGTTCACTTAATTTGCTTTACATCTCCCGTAAATATTTTTCTGCGATACAATGCCTTTACGTTATGTAACGGAGAGTTCGGCATGTCACACCCCGCGTTAACGCAACTGCGTGCGCTGCGCTATTTTACAGAGATCCCTGCCCTGGAGCCGCAACTGCTCGACTGGCTGTTGCTGGAAGATTCCATGACAAAACGTTTTGAACAGCAGGGAAAAACGGTGAGCGTGACGATGATTCGCGAAGGGTTTGTCGAGCAGAATGAAATCCCCGAAGAACTGCCACTGCTGCCGAAAGAGTCTCGTTACTGGTTACGTGAAATTTTGTTATGTGCCGATGGTGAACCGTGGCTTGCCGGTCGTACCGTCGTTCCTGTGTCAACGTTAAGCGGGCCGGAGCTGGCGTTACAAAAATTAGGTAAAACGCCGTTAGGACGCTATCTGTTCACATCATCGACATTAACCCGGGACTTTATTGAGATAGGCCGTGATGCCGGACTGTGGGGGCGACGTTCCCGCCTGCGATTAAGCGGTAAACCGCTGTTGCTAACAGAACTGTTTTTACCGGCGTCACCGTTGTACTAAGAGGAAAAAAATATGGAGTGGAGTCTGACGCAGAATAAGCTGCTGGCGTTTCATCGCTTAATGCGTACGGATAAGCCAATTGGCGCGTTACTGCTGCTCTGGCCAACATTATGGGCGTTGTGGGTGGCGACACCGGGCGTTCCCCAGCTCTGGATCCTGGCGGTGTTTGTCGCGGGCGTCTGGCTGATGCGCGCTGCTGGTTGCGTGGTGAATGATTATGCTGACCGCAAGTTTGATGGTCATGTTAAGCGCACGGCGAACCGACCACTTCCCAGCGGCGCGGTAACGGAGAAAGAGGCGCGCGCGCTGTTTGTAGTGCTGGTACTGATTTCATTTTTACTGGTGCTGACGCTGAATACGATGACTATTCTGTTGTCGATTGCCGCGCTGGCGCTGGCGTGGGTGTACCCGTTTATGAAGCGGTATACCCATCTACCGCAAGTGGTGCTGGGCGCGGCGTTTGGCTGGTCGATTCCAATGGCTTTTGCCGCTGTGAGTGAGTCGGTGCCATTGAGTTGCTGGTTAATGTTCCTCGCCAATATTCTCTGGGCGGTGGCTTACGACACGCAGTATGCGATGGTTGACCGCGATGATGATGTGAAGATTGGCATTAAATCCACCGCAATCCTGTTCGGCCAATACGATAAATTGATTATTGGTATTTTGCAGATTGGCGTACTAGCGCTGATGGCGATCATCGGTGAGTTAAATGGCTTAGGCTGGGGATATTACTGGTCAATTCTGGTAGCTGGCGCGCTGTTTGTTTATCAACAAAAACTGATTGCCAACCGCGAGCGTGAAGCCTGCTTTAAAGCATTTATGAATAATAACTATGTTGGTCTGGTACTGTTTTTAGGGCTGGCAATGAGTTACTGGCATTTCTGATGATGTAAAAAAGCCGGATGATCATCCGGCTTTCTTCTGGGTTGCCTGATGCGCTGCGCTTCTCAGGCCTACACAACATATCGCAATTTATTGAATTTGCAGATCATGGTAGGCCGAATAAGGCGTTTGCGTCGCATCCGGCAATTCTCACTGATTACCCTTCGCCCTGCGTCGCACTCTCAATCGTCAAACGCACGTCTGATGTAATCAACTCCGCCAGCAACTGATACACCTTCATCGTTTCTGCCGGTTCGGCGTCGCCGCTATCGCTGATATACCCTTCATCACGCAGTGTCAGCACCAGAGAACTGAACACCGCCTTGTCGAAGAACTCCGGCGCGTTGATACCGTGCAGCACGGAGAGACGTTGCGCGACGGTGCGGCTCTCTTTCTCCAGCGTACCGCGGTTGATCGACGGGTTGGCACTCAACAGCCAGAAGGTGATGGCATAACGTTGCAGCGTTTCGCGCGCGCCTGCGGCCAGCAGCTGTAGCGTGCGAGAATGCGCCGGGTTGATATGCAACTCATCATCTTGCAGGGTAATCAGCCCCTGACGTTGCATCTCATTTGCCAGTGCATCAATAACGTCCGGCAACTCGTCGCGATCCCAGCGCAGGAACAGCTCCGCTTTCAGCATTGGGTAAAGCACATTGACGTGCTCCATCAATACGTCGCGGGAGATGTGGCGATGCTGGGTGACAATTGCCGCCATCAGCGAAGGCAGCACCAACATATGCGCAATGTTGTTGCGATAGTAGGTCATCAGCACCGCTTGCTCGCGGGGCAGAATGATGATGTCGCCGATCGTGTCTTTCTCAACTTCAAACTTGTTCATTTGCAGCGCGTGATCGATAAGCTCGCTGGCGCTGGCTGAAGGAACGGTAGCGTCCGTGGAGTAAGGCACGTTGCGCATCAGATCCAGGTAGCAGTTGAGTTGCTCGGTTAACTGCTCGCGGGTGAGTGAGCGCTGACGTGATGCCAGTAGCGCAGTACAGCACAGGTTCATGGCGTTTGCCGCGCCTGCGTTGTTAATGCGTACCATCAGATCGGCAGCAATATTATTGACCGTCGGCGTTAACCATGCCGGACGCACCGCTTCGATGGGATCGATAGATTCACGCCAGTCTGGTACGTGCTGGTTAAGGTAGGTCATCAACGGCATTGGTTCACCGAAATTGACGTAACCCTGGCCGAGATTACGCAGCTTGCTTAAACCGCGCAGCATCTGCGGCAGGCTCTCTTTCTCTTTCGTCGCGCCGCGCAGTTCTTTGGCGTAAGTACCCACTTCCATGACGTGCTCATAACCGATATAGATCGGAATCAGCGTAATCGGACGCGTGCCGCCACGCAGCATCGCCTGAATGGTCATCGACAGCGTACCGGTTTTCGGATCCAGCAAACGCCCCGTGCGGGAACGACCGCCTTCCACGAAGTACTCGACGGAATAACCACGGCTGAACAGTTCGCCGAGATACTCACGGAAAACGGTGGAATAAAGTTTATTGCCTTTAAAAGTACGGCGAATAAAGAACGCCCCCAGACGGCGGAAAATCGGCCCGGCCGGCCAGAAGTTTAGGTTGATCCCGGCGGCGATATGCGGCGGCACCAGCCCCTGGTGATACAGCACGTAAGAAAGTAGCAGGTAGTCCATGTGACTGCGGTGGCAAGGCACATACACCAGCTCATGACCGTCGTGGGCCAGCTGGCGAACGCGCTCGGCGTTATGGACGTTGATGCCCTGATAAAGTCGGTTCCAGGTGAAGCCCAGAATGCGGTCAGTCAGGCGGATCATCTCGTAAGAGAAATTCGCCGCAATCTCTTCCATCAGCGCAATCGCGTTCTGCTGCGCTTTTTCATGGGAGATTTTTTTGCTGCGCGCTTCATCTTCTACCGCTTTGGCAATGGCGCGGGAGGCGAGCAGCTTATTAAACAGATCCTGACGAGCAGGCAGACGTGGTCCTACGGCAGCCAGACGTTGACGGGCAAAGTGCATACGCGCCACGCGCGCCAGTTTCTGCGCGATAGTTTTATCCGTGCCGTGTTCATCCGCCATACGGCGCAGCGAAACTGACGGCGAGAAACGCACAAAACTGTCGCGACCGAGCCACAGTACAGCGAAAAATTTCTGTACGCCGTTAAGCATACGCAGCGGCGGGTTCACTTCGCCTTTTTCACGCCCCGGCGCGCGACCAAACATCACCGACACTGGCACCATCTGCACATCCAGATTTGGGTTACTGCGGTGCAAATCGAGATAGTCGTGGAACAGCTTAATAGACTCTTCTTTCGGCGTGTAATAGGTGAATACACGCGGCCCGCCGTGAATGAACACATAGCGCGGCAGTAGCGTGCCGTCGATTTCCAGCGGCTCTAACGGGTCAGGCAGGTCATGTGCCAGACACTGGGCGCGCAACGTCAGCAAGTCTGCTTTCGAGTTGTACGGTAAAACGTACATAATTGGACGAGAGGTATCCAGCCCCAGTTCCGGGGCAGGATCTGCCGGAATAGACTTGCTTTTTACCAGGATGCTTAATGGTAAATTCAGTAATTTGTAGTAAATTCGTGGCCAGCCGGACATAAACGATGTAAAGCCTCTGGTTAATAATGCAAATGCGCGGCAAGGATAGCAGAAAGTCATGGGAAATTCTGTGGTATCCGCTCATGTTTCGCGCGGCGTTACGCAAACCCGAATCATCGGATTTAACGGTACACTGATATTGACGCTCATAATGTAAAAAGGTTCTTTCAATGGCCAATAATACCACTGGATTCATCCGAATTATTAAAGCTGCTGGCTATTCCTGGAAAGGTTTACGCGCTGCATGGATCAACGAAGCGGCATTCCGTCAGGAAGGCGTAGCGGTATTGTTAGCGGTGGTTATCGCCTGCTGGCTGGATGTGGACGCGATTACCCGCGTGCTGCTTATCAGCTCCGTGATGCTGGTGATGATTGTGGAAATTCTCAATAGCGCCATCGAAGCTGTGGTTGACCGAATTGGCTCTGAATACCATGAGCTTTCCGGACGCGCTAAAGATATGGGATCCGCCGCAGTGCTGATTGCGATTATCGTCGCCGTGATTACCTGGTGCATCCTGTTATGGTCGCATTTTGGATAACCCTTCCAGATTTCGATAAATCTCTGGTTTATTGTGCAGTTTATGGTTCCAAAATCGCCTTTTGCTGTATATACTCACAGCATAACTGTATATACACCCAGGGGGCGGAATGAAAGCGTTAACGGCCAGGCAACAAGAGGTGTTTGATCTCATCCGTGATCACATCAGCCAGACAGGTATGCCGCCGACGCGTGCGGAAATCGCGCAGCGTTTGGGGTTCCGTTCCCCAAACGCGGCTGAAGAACATCTGAAGGCGCTGGCACGCAAAGGCGTTATTGAAATTGTTTCCGGCGCATCACGCGGGATTCGTTTATTGCAGGAAGAGGAAGAAGGGTTGCCGCTGGTAGGTCGTGTGGCTGCCGGTGAACCGCTTCTGGCGCAACAGCATATTGAAGGTCATTATCAGGTCGATCCTTCCTTGTTCAAGCCGAATGCTGATTTCCTGCTGCGTGTCAGCGGGATGTCGATGAAAGATATCGGCATTATGGATGGCGATTTGCTGGCAGTGCATAAAACTCAGGATGTACGTAACGGTCAGGTCGTTGTCGCACGTATTGATGACGAAGTTACCGTTAAGCGCCTGAAAAAACAGGGCAATAAAGTCGAACTGTTGCCAGAAAACAGCGAGTTTAAACCAATTGTCGTTGACCTTCGTCAGCAGAGCTTCACCATTGAAGGGCTGGCGGTTGGGGTTATTCGCAACGGCGACTGGCTGTAACATATCTCTGAGACCGCGATGCCGCCTGGTATCGCGGTTTGTTTTTCATCTCTCTTCATCAGGCTTGTCTGCATGGCATTCCTCACTTCATCTGATAAAGCACTCTGGCATCTCGCCTTACCCATGATTTTCTCCAATATCACCGTTCCGTTGCTGGGACTGGTCGATACGGCGGTAATTGGTCATCTTGATAGTCCGGTTTATTTGGGCGGCGTGGCGGTTGGTGCAACGGCGACCAGCTTTCTCTTTATGTTGTTGCTGTTTTTACGCATGAGCACCACCGGGCTGACTGCGCAGGCTTATGGTGCCAAAAATCCTCAGGCATTAGCCCGTGCGCTGGTGCAACCGTTGCTGTTGGCGTTGGGGGCTGGGGCGTTAATTGCGCTGCTGCGTACGCCGATTATCGATCTGGCGCTGCATATTGTTGGCGGTAGTGAAGCAGTCCTGGAACAGGCACGACGCTTTCTTGAAATCCGCTGGTTAAGCGCACCGGCGTCGCTGGCGAATCTGGTATTACTTGGCTGGTTACTCGGCGTGCAATATGCCCGTGCGCCAGTAATTTTGTTAGTGGTCGGCAATATCCTCAACATTGTGCTGGATGTCTGGCTGGTGATGGGGCTGCATATGAACGTGCAGGGCGCGGCTCTGGCGACGGTTATTGCGGAATATGCAACATTGCTGATTGGTCTGCTAATGGTGCGTAAAATTCTCAAACTACGCGGAATCTCCGGCGAAATGCTGAAAACAGCCTGGCGAGGAAACTTCCGTCACTTGCTGGCGCTTAACCGCGATATCATGCTGCGCTCGCTGTTGCTGCAACTCTGTTTCGGCGCGATCACTGTACTTGGCGCGCGACTGGGGAGTGACATTATCGCTGTTAACGCAGTTCTGATGACGCTACTCACCTTTACCGCCTATGCGCTGGATGGTTTTGCCTACGCGGTTGAAGCACATTCCGGTCAGGCATACGGTGCGCGCGACGGTAGTCAATTGCTGGATGTCTGGCGGGCAGCGTGCCGCCAGTCGGGGATCGTAGCGTTACTGTTTTCGGTGGTTTATTTGCTGGCAGGGGAACACATCATTGCGTTGCTGACGTCGTTAACCCAGATTCAGCAGCTGGCTGACCGCTATCTTATCTGGCAGGTGATTTTGCCGTTGGTCGGCGTCTGGTGTTATCTGCTGGACGGCATGTTTATAGGCGCAACGCGTGCCGCCGAAATGCGTAACAGTATGGCGGTGGCCGCCGCAGGTTTTGCACTGACGCTCCTTACGCTGCCGTGGCTGGGGAATCATGGTTTGTGGCTGGCGTTAACCGTCTTTCTGGCGTTACGCGGGCTTTCTCTGGCGGCTATCTGGCGGCGTCACTGGCGTAACGATACCTGGTTTGTCGCAACGTGACGGTTAAAAATTCTGAATAAATAATCCTAAGCCAAATTGCTGACTACACTTAATCTCACGTTCAGAAGAAAAGTGAACGTACTCTCATTCACAACCTAACGATGAGGTCTTGATTATGAATAAAGATGAAGCCGGCGGTAACTGGAAACAGTTTAAAGGTAAAGTGAAAGAGCAATGGGGCAAACTGACCGATGATGATATGACGATCATTGAAGGAAAACGTGATCAGTTAGTGGGTAAAATCCAGGAACGCTACGGTTATCAGAAAGATCAGGCAGAAAAAGAGGTTGATAGTTGGGAAAAACGCCATGATTACCGCTGGTAATTAATCCCTCCTGCCCGACATGTACAAGGATGTACACCCTTTTAGCGAGGTTTCTTTTTCACCTGAATAGAGTGGTCATGATGGCACTGTTCGGGATGACGACACGCTTCTACTTCTACACATGCTGAACATAATCCATGTGCTTCAATAACATTATGCCGCAGGGCAAAACCCATTTTTGCCGCCAGCGTATGCATGATGTCTTCCACGCCTTCAGCACATTCTTCTTTCACCGCGCCGCAGCGATCGCAAATAAACATGGCTGAAGTATGGGTGGGCTGATCGAACAGATGACAGAGCACATAACTGTTGGTGGATTCCACCTTATGCACAAAACCTTGTTCAAGCAGAAACTCCAGCGCGCGATAAACCGTTGGCGGCTTGGCTTGCGGTTCAGCTTCGCGCAGCAAATCAAGCAGATCATAAGCGCTGATAGCGCCATCCTGCAGACTCATCAGGCGCAACACTTCGAGACGCTGTGGGGTCAGGCGCACATTACGCTGTGCGCAGATTTTTTCAGCCTGCGCTAATAACTCCTGCGTTGTGGTCTTTTCCATTGGGCACCTCGACAGTGGGGTTAAGAATGTCCTTACTTTACCATAGTTCTCACTTAAACGCCGAGAACAGGGTGTCATGGCTGTCACATTGCCTGATCGCATATTCGTTATGCTATAGTAGCGCCCCCAATTTACCAGATGCTTAAAAAGTCGCCATGCCAGCAGAATCACACACTGTTTATCCCGCTTACCGTTTCTCGATTGCCCCGATGCTTGACTGGACGGACAGACATTGCCGTTATTTCCTGCGTCTGCTTTCCCGCAATACGTTGCTGTATACCGAAATGGTGACCACAGGGGCGATTATTCACGGTAAAGGTGATTACCTGGCGTACAGTGAAGAAGAACATCCGGTAGCGTTGCAACTCGGGGGTAGCGATCCGGCGGCGCTGGCACAGTGTGCGAAGCTGGCAGAAGCGCGCGGATATGATGAGATCAACCTGAATGTCGGCTGCCCGTCTGACCGGGTGCAGAACGGCATGTTTGGTGCGTGTCTGATGGGTAATGCGCAGCTGGTTGCCGACTGCGTGAAAGCGATGCGCGATGTGGTGTCGATTCCGGTGACGGTGAAAACGCGTATTGGCATCGATGATCAGGACAGCTATGAATTTCTCTGCGATTTCATCAACACCGTTTCCGGCAAAGGTGAGTGTGAGATGTTCATCATCCACGCACGTAAAGCCTGGCTTTCTGGGTTAAGTCCGAAAGAAAACCGTGAGATCCCGCCGCTCGATTATCCGCGTGTGTATCAACTGAAGCGTGACTTTCCGCATCTGACGATGTCGATTAACGGTGGTATCAAGTCGCTGGAAGAAGCTAAAGCGCATTTGCAACATATGGATGGCGTGATGGTCGGGCGCGAGGCGTATCAGAATCCGGGGATTCTGGCGGCGGTAGACCGAGAGATTTTTGGTTCCTCGGATACCGATGCCGATCCGGTGGCGGTAGTGCGCGCCATGTATCCGTACATTGAGCGTGAACTCAGCCAGGGTACGTATCTCGGCCATATTACCCGGCATATGCTGGGCTTGTTCCAGGGTATTCCTGGCGCGCGGCAGTGGCGGCGTTATTTAAGTGAAAATGCCCATAAAGCGGGTGCAGACATTAATGTGCTGGAACACGCGCTCAAACTGGTGGCGGATAAGCGTTAACTTTTCACCAAAAAGTAGTCAAATTCACCACGCCCTGCGCCCCGTCGCGGGGCGTTTTGCTGTTAAATCAATAGATTATTTTTGGCATGATTCTTGTAATGCCAGCAAGAGATTTCATATTTGGGAGAGCATCATGCTGGAACTACTTTTTGTAATTGGCTTTTTTGTCATGCTGATGGTCACCGGTGTTTCGTTGCTGGGTATTATCGCCGCGCTGATTGTGGCGACGGCCTTTATGTTCCTCGGCGGTATGCTGGCATTGATGATTAAGTTGCTGCCGTGGCTGCTGTTGGCGGTTGCGGTGGTGTGGGTGATCAGGGCGATTAAAGCACCAAAAGTGCCGAAATATCAGCGTTATGACCGCTGGCGTTACTAAGGGATTGTGCGGATGATCACAACCTAAGGTTTTATCCTTAGAACAAAATAGGAATTGATAATCAAATCTGTCACTATTGCGCGTCAAACAAATTCATCGAGCTGTACCCTACATACAGCCGAACTATAAAAGAAAGGGCTTCCCAGGTGGAAGCCCAATTTCTTTTATGGAATCAACAGGCTGGAACCCTGCGTCGCCCGGCTTTCCAGAATCTCATGCGCACGCCGCGCATCCTTCAGCGGATATTTCTGCTGCTCGGCGACATCGACCTTAATCACACCGCTGGCAATCAAAGAGAACAGTTCATTACTGGCCTCGGTTAATTCCTCCCGCGTGGTGATATAGCCTTGCAGGGAAGGGCGTGTCACATACAACGAGCCTTTCTGATTGAGAATGCCTAAGTTCACACCGGTAACCGCACCTGATGAGTTGCCAAAACTCACCATTAAGCCGCGGCGTTGCAGGCAATCCAGCGACCGTTCCCAGGTGTCTCTGCCCACTGAATCGTACACCACACGCACTTTCTTACCACCGGTGATCTCTTTCAATCGCTCGACCAGATTCTCTTCACGATAGTTAATAACCTGCCACGCGCCCGCTTTTAGCGCACTCTGCGCTTTTTGCGCGGTTCCTACGGTGCCGATAAGTTTCGCGCCCAGGGCTTTTGCCCACTGGCAGGCAATCAAGCCAACGCCGCCAGCCGCTGCGTGGAACAGGAACTGCTCATCGGGTTTAATTTCATAGGTTTTGCGCAGCAGATAATAAACCGTTAAGCCTTTCAGGAAGGATGCCGCAGCTTGCTCAAAAGAAATTGCCGCAGGCAGAATCGCCGCTTTATCCGCATTAATGTTATGCACAGAGCTGTAAGCGCCTAATGCCGATTGTGCATAGACTACGCGATCGCCTGCCTTAATATGCTTTACACCACTGCCGACTTTACTCACGATGCCTGCCGCTTCGGTGCCTAATCCGCTGGGTAACGATGGTGGCGGGTAAAGGCCGCTGCGGATATACGTGTCGATAAAATTGATGCCGATGGCTTTATTTTCGACCTGGATTTCATTCTCCGCCGGATCGGCAGGAGTGAACTCTACGGCTTGAAGTACTTCCGGGCCACCGTGCTTGTGAAATTCAATTCGTATTGCCATGTGTCCTCCAGAACGTATCGTCAGGGTCTGCTTCATATGGTAAAGTTTCGACCCATTCTTTATCTCGGTAACTCCATTCACTATGGCAGGAAATAAACCCTTCAACAAACAGCAGGCTGAACCCCGCGAACGCGATCCACAAGTTGCCGGGCTGAAAGTGCCTCCGCACTCGATCGAAGCGGAGCAGTCGGTGTTGGGCGGTTTAATGCTGGATAACGAACGCTGGGATGATGTAGCCGAGCGTGTGGTGGCAGATGATTTTTACACCCGCCCACACCGTCATATCTTTACTGAAATGGCGCGTTTGCAGGAAAGCGGTAGTCCTATCGATCTGATTACCCTTGCGGAATCGCTGGAACGCCAGGGGCAACTCGATAGCGTCGGTGGTTTTGCTTATCTGGCAGAGCTGTCAAAAAATACGCCAAGTGCGGCGAACATCAGTGCATATGCGGATATCGTGCGCGAACGTGCCGTTGTTCGTGAGATGATCTCCGTTGCTAACGAGATTGCCGAAGCTGGTTTTGATCCACAAGGGCGTACCAGTGAAGATCTGCTCGACCTTGCTGAATCCCGCGTCTTTAAAATTGCCGAAAGTCGTGCAAACAAAGACGAAGGGCCGAAGAACATCGCCGATGTGCTCGACGCAACCGTGGCGCGTATTGAGCAGTTGTTTCAGCAGCCACACGATGGCGTTACCGGGGTAAATACCGGTTATGACGATCTCAACAAAAAAACCGCTGGCTTGCAGCCGTCGGATTTGATCATCGTTGCCGCGCGTCCGTCGATGGGTAAAACGACATTTGCGATGAACCTCGTCGAAAACGCGGCGATGTTGCAGGATAAACCGGTGCTTATCTTCTCGCTGGAGATGCCATCAGAACAGATCATGATGCGTTCTCTGGCGTCGCTGTCGCGCGTTGACCAGACTAAAATCCGTACCGGTCAGCTCGATGATGAAGACTGGGCACGCATTTCCGGCACCATGGGTATTTTGCTCGAAAAACGTAATATCTATATCGATGATTCCTCCGGCTTGACGCCAACGGAAGTGCGTTCCCGCGCACGCCGTATTGCCCGTGAACACGGCGGCATCGGGCTTATCATGATCGACTACCTGCAACTGATGCGCGTACCGGCGCTTTCCGATAACCGTACGCTGGAAATTGCAGAAATCTCCCGCTCGCTGAAAGCACTGGCGAAAGAACTGAACGTGCCGGTGGTGGCGCTGTCCCAGTTGAACCGTTCTCTGGAACAACGTGCCGACAAACGCCCGGTCAACTCCGACCTGCGTGAATCTGGCTCTATCGAGCAGGATGCGGACTTGATCATGTTTATCTATCGTGATGAGGTGTATCACGAAAACAGTGATTTAAAAGGCATCGCGGAAATTATTATCGGTAAACAACGTAACGGCCCAATCGGGACGGTACGCCTGACCTTTAACGGTCAATGGTCGCGCTTCGACAACTATGCGGGGCCGCAGTACGACGACGAATAATAATTATTTTATGAATTAGGTAATTAAAGCAAACACTTATCAAGGAACACAAATGCAAGCGGCAACTGTTGTGATTAACCGCCGCGCTCTGCGACACAACCTGCAACGTCTTCGTGAACTGGCGCCTGCCAGTAAAATGGTTGCGGTGGTGAAAGCGAACGCTTATGGTCACGGTCTTCTTGAGACCGCGCGAACGCTCCCCGATGCTGACGCCTTTGGCGTAGCCCGTCTCGAAGAAGCTCTGCGACTGCGTGCGGGGGGAATCACCAAACCTGTACTTTTACTCGAAGGCTTTTTTGATGCCAGAGATCTACCGACGATTTCTGCGCAACATTTTCATACCGCCGTGCATAACGAAGAACAGCTGGCTGCGCTGGAAGAGGCTAGCCTGGACGAGCCGGTTACCGTCTGGATGAAACTCGATACCGGTATGCACCGTCTGGGCGTAAGGCCGGAACAGGCTGAGGCGTTTTATCATCGTCTGACCCAGTGCAAAAACGTTCGTCAGCCGGTGAATATCGTCAGCCATTTTGCGCGCGCGGATGAACCAAAATGCGGCGCAACCGAGAAGCAACTCGCTATCTTTAATACCTTTTGCGAAGGCAAACCTGGTCAACGTTCCATTGCCGCGTCGGGTGGCATTTTACTCTGGCCACAGTCGCATTTTGACTGGGTGCGCCCGGGCATCATTCTTTACGGCGTATCTCCGCTTGAAGATCGCTCCACCGGTGCCGATTTTGGCTGTCAGCCAGTGATGTCGCTAACCTCCAGCCTGATTGCCGTGCGTGAGCATAAAGCCGGAGAGCCTGTCGGTTATGGTGGAACCTGGGTAAGCGAACGTGATACTCGTCTTGGCGTAGTCGCGATGGGCTATGGCGATGGTTATCCGCGCGCCGCGCCGTCCGGTACGCCAGTGCTGGTGAACGGTCGCGAAGTGCCGATTGTCGGGCGCGTGGCGATGGATATGATCTGCGTAGACTTAGGTCCACAGGCGCAGGATAAAGCCGGGGACCCGGTCATTTTATGGGGCGAAGGTTTGCCCGTAGAACGTATCGCTGAAATGACGAAAGTAAGTGCTTACGAACTTATCACGCGCCTGACCTCAAGAGTCGCGATGAAATACGTGGATTAATCGTTCTGTAATATTTGATTGTCTGTGCCGGATGCGGCGTGAATGCCTTATCCGGCCAATAAAATCTTACCAATTCAATGAGTTGATATTCTTTCATGCTCTTATAAAGGTCGTGCATCTGGCGGATGTACGTTTGTCATGAGTCTCACTCTGTTGCTAATTGCCATTCGCCCCTGAACATCCTCTCGATCTTCGCCTACTTCCGGTTTATTGTGTTTTAACCACCTGCCCGTAAACCTGGAGAACCATCGCGTGTTTCAAAAAGTTGACGCCTACGCTGGCGACCCGATTCTTACGCTTATGGAGCGTTTTAAAGAAGACCCTCGCAGCGACAAAGTGAATTTAAGTATCGGTCTGTACTACAACGAAGACGGAATTATTCCACAACTGAAAGCCGTGGCGGATGCGGAAGCGCGCCTGAATGCGCAGCCTCATGGTGCTTCGCTTTATTTACCGATGGAAGGGCTTAACAGCTATCGCCATGCCATTGCGCCGCTGCTGTTTGGTGCGGACCATCCGGTACTGCAACAACAGCGCGTAGCAACCATTCAAACCCTTGGCGGCTCAGGGGCATTGAAAGTGGGCGCAGATTTCCTGAAACGCTACTTCCCGGAATCAGGCGTCTGGGTCAGCGATCCTACCTGGGAAAACCACGTAGCAATATTCGCCGGGGCTGGATTCGAAGTGAGCACTTACCCCTGGTATGACGAAGCGACTAACGGCGTGCGCTTTAATGACCTGTTGGCGACGCTGAAAACATTACCTGCCCGCAGTATTGTGTTGCTGCATCCATGTTGCCACAACCCAACGGGTGCCGATCTCACTAATGACCAGTGGGATTCCGTGATTGAAATTCTCAAAGCCCGCGAGCTTATTCCATTCCTCGATATTGCCTATCAAGGATTTGGTGCCGGTATGGAAGAGGATGCCTACGCCATTCGCGCCATTGCCAGCGCTGGATTACCCGCTCTGGTGAGCAATTCGTTCTCGAAAATTTTCTCCCTTTACGGCGAGCGCGTCGGCGGACTTTCTGTTCTGTGTGAAGATGCCGAAGCCGCAGGCCGCGTACTGGGGCAATTGAAAGCAACCGTTCGCCGCAACTACTCCAGCCCGCCGAATTTTGGTGCGCAGGTGGTGGCTGCGGTGCTGAATGACGAGGCATTGAAAGCCAGCTGGCTGGCGGAAGTAGAAGAGATGCGTACTCGCATTCTGGCAATGCGTCAGGAACTGGTGAAGGTATTGAGCACAGAGATGCCAGAACGCAATTTCGATTATCTGCTTAATCAGCGCGGCATGTTCAGTTATACCGGTTTAAGTACCGCTCAGGTTGACCGACTACGTGAAGAGTTTGGGGTCTATCTCATCGCCAGCGGTCGCATGTGTGTCGCCGGGCTTAACGCGCAAAATGTGCATCGCGTGGCAAAGGCGTTTGCTGCGGTGATGTGATTTTAATCAACAGGCGGATCTCTCCGCCTGTTCCTGACTCCAGCCACACCCTACTATTCTGTCCCTTTTTTCGCCCACTTTTACATCATCTCTTTTCTATAAGTTTTTGAAAATTAGTGTTTTTAACTGTTGGTACGGATTGTGCAGTAATGCGGCTGTCTATGACCATCAGGAGAAAAACATGGAGAACATGACCTCGCCCGGCACGCTGCTTAGTGGAGATAACGCGACCTGGCTTGAAGAGTACTACCAGACCTGGTTGCGTACGCCGGAAAAACTCCCGGAAGACTGGCGGCGTTTTTTTCTTTCACCTGAACTGACTGTCCAAAGCGTATCCGGTGATAACAATATCAGCGGTGCGACCTTAAAAAAACAGGCTGCGGTAGTACAACTGATCAATGCCTGGCGCACGCAGGGGCATCTGCGCGCAAAGCTTGATCCACTTGGTTTGAATCCCCCAGCTGACGTTCCCTCCCTCCAGCCTGGTTTTTGGGGATTAAGCGAAGAAGACTTGTTGCAGGAGTTTAGCGTCATCTTTGGCGCACACACCACGCAAATGCCACTTAAGCAACTGCTTAACCTGCTAGAGCAAGCCTGGGCCGGTAGCCAGGCTTATGAACTTGCTCATCTGGAAAATCGTGAAGAAATCAACTGGTTGTTATCACGGATTGAGAGCAGCAATGCGCCACAAGCAGATGTACAAACCTGTCTTGCTCGTTTTGAAAAACTGATGGCGGCAGAGACGTTAGAGCGTTATCTGCATACCCGTTATGTTGGGCAGAAACGGTTTTCTCTGGAAGGGGGCGAAAGTGCAATCCCGGCGCTCGATACGCTGACAAAACGCCTGCGTGCGCAAGGTGTGGAGGAAATGGTCATTGGCATGGCGCACCGGGGAAGACTTAATGTTCTGGTTAATCTGTTGAATAAAGACCCGGCACAGCTTTTTGCTGAGTTTGAAGGCAAGCAGACGATCGGCAGTGGTTCAGGCGATGTGAAATACCACATGGGGTATTCCAGCAATCTGGAAACACCTGCCGGTTCGCTGCATGTGGCGCTGGCGTATAACCCCTCACATCTGGAGATCGTGAATCCGGTGGTGCTGGGCCAGGTGCGAGCCAGGCAGGAACGCCGTGGTGAGGATGGTCAGGCAAAAGTGGTGGGCGTACTTATTCATGGGGATTCCGCGTTGGGCGGCCTCGGCGTCAACCAAACCACGTTTAACTTATCGCAGACTCAGGGCTACGGCACTGGCGGTACGCTACATCTGGTGATTAACAATCAGATTGGCTTCACCACTTCCCGCTTGCAGGATATGCGTTCTTCACGGTACTGCACCGATATTGCCAAAATGGTAGCGGCCCCAATTATCCACGTTAATGGCGATGACGTTGACGCTGTTTGCCAGGTAATGGAACTGGCGTGCGAATGGCGAGACACCTTCCGGCGCGACATCATCATCGATATTTGCTGCTTCCGTAAGCACGGACACAACGAAAGCGATGAGCCACGTCTTACCCAGCCACAAATGTATCAGGCAGTGGATGCTCACCCTGGTACGCTCGCCCGTTATGGTGAATCTCTTGCCCGCCGCGGCCTGTTAACTCAGGCGCAACAAGATGAGATGACGGCACGCTATCGCGACTGGCTGGATAGCTGCCAGAAACGTGAACCGCAGCCTCTCAAACCTGCAATTCACTCTTTTAGCGCTAACTGGTATGGGTTGACCAACCCTCACTGGAGCGCCCCGGTATCTACGGCATTGCCTCGGCAAAAGCTGGTAGCGTATGGTGAAATCATTTCTACACTGCCACCCGATGTGGTCGCACATCCTACCATTAAACGGCAACTGGCGTTACGCCAGGATATGGCCGCAGGTACTCAGCCAATAGACTGGGGAATGGCTGAAATGCTGGCCTATGCATCGCTTGTGGATGCGGGTGTTGGTGTGCGTCTTTCTGGTGAAGACTCAGGGCGTGGCACGTTCAGTCATCGCCATGCAGTGGTACATCATCAAACTGAAGCCCGTCGTTATCTGCCGTTACAGCATATCCGCGCTGGTCAGGCATCTTTCGATGTTTATGATTCGGTGCTTAATGAAGAAGCGCTCTTAGCCTTTGAATATGGCTATTCAACGTCTGCGCCTCAGCAACTGGTTATTTGGGAAGCACAGTTTGGTGACTTTGCCAACGGCGCTCAGGTTGCTATTGACCAGTTTATCTCGTCTGGCGAAACCAAGTGGGATCGCTATAGCGGTTTAACCATTCTTCTGCCGCATGGCTATGACGGACAAGGGCCGGAGCACTCTTCTGCGCGTCCTGAGCGCTGGCTGCAACTGTGCGCAGAAAACAACATGCAGGTGGTGATGCCCAGTGAGTCAGCACAAATGTTCCATTTGTTGCGCGGTCAGGCATTACGCCCAATGCGCAAACCGTTAGTGATAATGATGAGTAAGCGTTTACTTCGGTTTAAAGGCGCTATGAGCGAGCTTTCTGAATTCACTGATGGCGCTTATAAACCGGTAGTCACCGATCCGCAATTGCATCAGTCCCAGAAAGTTAAGCGCGTTATTTTGTGTAGCGGCCAGGTCTATTACGACGTACTGGAAGCCCGTAAGCAGCGTGAGTGTGAAGATGAGGTAGCGATTGTTCGCCTGGAGCAACTCTACCCGTTCCCGGTCGCAGAACTGAATGATGTTCTGGCGAGTTGGCCGAACTGCTGCGAATGGATTTGGTTGCAGGAAGAGCCAGAAAACCAGGGCGCGTGGCGGCAGATTCGTCATGAGCTGGCGGCACTGAAAATTAACACTCCTTACTGGCAGTATGCAGGCCGCCCGGCAGCGGCAGCTCCGGCGACAGGGTATGGGCGTGTACATAAACAACAAATCGACGAATTTCTTGCTGCTGCGTTTGCAGATATTCAGCCATGAAAGGCGCACAAAAATAATAAGGAGAACATTTTATGATCGAAATTACTGTCCCTGTATTACCGGAATCTGTCACGGAAGGCACGCTGACAACCTGGTGTAAACAAGAAGGCGAGCACGTAAAACGCGATGATGTGATTGCCGAGCTGGAAACCGATAAAGTCATTCTGGAAATACCGGCCCCGCACGATGGCGTGTTAAGCAATATTATCGTCAGCGAAGGTAGCACGGTCACGTCCGCGCAACTGTTGGCGCATCTTAAGCCGCAAGCTGTCATAGAAGAAACCGTCACACCAGTCACCGAAACCCTGGCGATGCCTTCCGCACGGCTGGAGGCACAGCGTAGTGGTGTCGAACTTGCTGACGTTGCGGGGAGCGGGAGAAATGGACGTATCCTGAAAGAGGATGTGCAGCGCGTTACTCCTGCACCAGCCATTCAGCCTGAACGGGTGGCGGAGATCGCGCCAGCTAAACCCTTGACACCGGGTGCTCGTCAGGAACGTCGTGAGCCGATGTCGCGCTTACGTCAGCGGATTGCTGAGCGTCTGCTGGCTTCCCAACAAAATAACGCCATTCTTACCACATTCAACGAAGTAAACATGCAGAGCGTGATGGATTTACGCGCCCGCTGGAAAGATCGTTTTGCCGAGAAGCACGGCGTGAAGCTGGGCTTTATGTCCTTCTTTGTTAAGGCCGTTACCCGGGCGCTGGAGCGCTTCCCTGTAGTGAATGCCAGCGTTGATGGCAACGAGATTATCTGGCGTGATTATTGCGATATCGGCATTGCAGTGAGCAGCAACCGCGGCCTGGTAGTGCCTGTGTTACGCAATGCGCAATCACTCTCTTTGGTGGAAATTGAACGGCAAATTGCCGAATACGCCACACAGGCGCGCAATGGCAAATTGCCGCTGGAGGCGTTACAGGGCGGCACGTTCTCTATCACCAACGGCGGTACTTTTGGTTCGATGATGTCAACGCCAATCATTAACCCGCCGCAGTCGGCCATTCTTGGGATGCATGCCATCACGCCGCGCCCGGTCGCAGAAAACGGCCAGGTTGTTATTCGTCCCATGATGTACCTTGCTCTCAGCTATGACCATCGCATTATCGATGGTCAGGAAGCCGTGCAGACATTGGTGGCAATACGTGAGCTACTGGAATCACCGGAACAACTGTTGCTGGATCTTTAAGGAGGGCGCCGATGAGTACAATTTTTGATGTGGCAGTTATGGGGGGTGGGCCAGGTGGTTACGTAGCGGCACTGCGGGCTGCGCAGAATGGGCTTTCCGTAGTATGTATTGATGATGGTGTTAATGCACAGGGCGAACCTTCGCCGGGCGGTACGTGTCTCAATGTCGGCTGTATTCCGTCAAAATCGTTGCTGCAATCTTCCGAACTGTACGCGCAAGTGCAGCATGAGGCGAGCATTCATGGCGTTAATGTTGACGGCGTATCTTTCAATGCAGCTGCGATGATTCAACGTAAAGACGCCATAGTAAGCCGCCTGACAATGGGCATCGGCTTGCTGTTTAAGAAAAATAAAGTGAAGTACCTGTGCGGCCTCGCAACGTTAGAACATGCTCGGGATGAGATTTGGCAATTACGTGTAAACGATCAACAAATCCGCGCCCGTAATGTGGTGATTGCAACAGGTTCTCAGCCGCGTCAACTGCCTGGCGTTACCATTGATAATCAGCAAATTCTCGATAATCGCGGCGCCCTGGCGTTAACCGCTGTGCCGCCGCGTCTCGGTGTGATCGGCGCTGGCGTGATTGGCCTTGAACTGGGGTCTGTGTGGAATCGGGTCGGTTCAGACGTCACGTTGCTGGAGATGGCGCCAACGTTCTTGCCTGCACTGGAAGCTCGCCTGTCGAACGAAGTCCGTAAAGCAATGATTGCCAGTGGGATGAAAATGCAACTGGCAGTAGAGATTGAGGCTATTGAACAACGGGATGACGGTGTGCATGTGCGCTGGCGGCAGGGTGAGAAGCGAGAAGAAAGCCGCTTCGATAAATTAATTCTTGCCATTGGACGTGTACCGCGACTTTCTGGTGTCGATCTCGTGCAACTCGGTCTTGAAGCCGATAACCGTGGCGGTATTGCCGTCGATAACTTATGCCGTACCGGGAAAGCCGGGCTGTGGGCAATTGGTGATGTCGTGCGAGGGCCGATGCTGGCGCATAAAGCGATGGCTGAAGGTGTGGTGGTTGCTGATCAAATTGCCGGACTGGCGGTAGAGCCGATTAATTTTGCGCTGATCCCTTCGGTGATTTACACCCAACCGGAAGTTGCGTGGGTAGGGGAAAACGAGGCCTCACTGAAAGCCGCTGGCAGAGTCTTTAACAAAGGAAATTCTCTGTTTGCCGGTAACGGTCGCGCCTTAGCATTAGGCCAGGAAGGTGGGCGTTGCACGTTATACAGCGATAAACACACTGACCGCGTACTTGGCGGAGCGATTGTTGGCCCGCAGGCATCGGAGCTGATCAATGAAATTGCGCTGGCGATGACTTTTAGCGCCTCTGGCGAGGATATTGCCTGTGCGATCCATGCGCATCCGACATTAAGCGAAGTCATCCACGAAGCAGCAATGGCCTTGAATAATAAAGCATTACACGGATAACACATACCACTGAGGGAATATATGAATTTACATGAGTATCAGGCCAAATCGTTACTGGCTGGCATGGGGATGCCGTGTCCAAAAGAGATAGCCATCCAACAGATTTCGCAACTGGCAGATGCCTGGCAACATATTGCTTGCCCGAGTAAAGGCGCGGTACTTAAAGCGCAGGTACATGCTGGTGGGCGCGGTAAAGCTGGCGGCGTAAAAGTGCTTAAGCAGCTGCCGGAAGCACAGGCTTTTGTACAGCAAATGTTGGGATCGCAACTGGTGACTTATCAGACCGGGCCAGAAGGACAGTATGTCAGCAGTATTTTACTGTGCGAAAACATTTATCCGGTACGCCAGGAACTCTATTTTGGCATGGTGGTGGATCGTGAAAGCCAGCGGGTCACGTTTATTGTCAGCCCGGAAGGTGGTGTGGAAATTGAAAAAGTCGCCCATGAGACACCGGAGAAAATCAGCAGTGTCAGCATTGATCCACTGACAGGCGTGCAGCCTTGCCATATCCGCGAAATGTTTGCTGTTCTGCAACTGGAACACGGACTATTTGCTGCCTTTAGTCGCCTGGTTAATCAGGCGTGGAAAGCCTTTAACGAACTGGATTTTGCCCTGCTGGAAATTAACCCTCTGGTGTTGCGGGAAACGGGCGAATTTATGTGTGCAGACGCGAAAGTATCGCTGGATGATAACGCGCTGTATCGTCACCCGGAACTCCAGGTGCTACGTGATGAAACCCAGGAAGATCCACGCGAAAGCCAGGCAGCGAAGCTTGATCTTAATTATGTCTCGCTGGACGGAAATATCGGCTGCATGGTCAATGGTGCAGGGCTGGCTATGGCAACCATGGACATCATCAAGCTATACGGTGAACAACCCGCAAACTTCCTGGATGTTGGCGGTGGCGCAACCCAGGAGCGCGTCAGTGAAGCCTTTCGGCTGATTGTTTCCGACAGCAAAGTGAAAGCCATTCTGGTTAATATTTTTGGTGGGATTGTCCGTTGCGACATGATCGCCAGAGCCATTATTCATGCTCTGAATGAGGCCCGTATCACCCTGCCTGTCGTGGTGCGTCTCTCCGGTAATAACGCTGCCGAAGGGCAGCGGTTACTGGCAGAAAGTGGCCTGACGGTGGAAGCCGTCAATTCTCTGGATGATGCCGCTAAACGCATCATTGCGTTACTGAATTAACAGGAGGTTAAGATGAGCGTTTTGATCAACAAACACACGCGGGTACTGGTGCAGGGCATTACCGGCAAAAACGGCACATTTCATACAGAGCAGGCTATTGCGTATGGCACGCAGATTGTGGGTGGAGTGACGCCAGGTAAGGGCGGGCAACGGCATCTGGATCGCCCGGTTTTTGATTCAATGAAAGAAGCGATGCGACAAACTGAGGCTGATGCCAGCGTGATTTATGTACCTGCACCGTTTGTGCTGGATTCTGTTGTTGAGGCTATTGAAGCTGGCGTCAAATTGGTTGTGGTGATCACTGAAGGTGTACCGACACTGGATATGGTTAAGGTCCGTCGCCTGCTTGACTGCCACCCGGATGTGCGACTGATTGGGCCAAACTGCCCAGGAATCATCACGCCGGGCGAGTGCAAAATCGGGATTATGCCAGGTGAAATCCACCGCCCAGGGCGTATTGGGATTGTTTCCCGCTCCGGTACATTAACCTACGAAGCTGTAGCGCAAACCACGGCGCTGGGACTTGGGCAATCCACCTGTATTGGTATTGGCGGCGATCCGGTTCCGGGGACTAACTTTATTGATGCGCTGCGTTTATTCGAAAATGATCCGCAAACAGACGCGGTAATTATGATCGGTGAAATTGGTGGTAATGCGGAAGAACGGGCCGCGGAATTTATTCGCCATGAAATGAATAAACCGGTCGTAGGTTATATTGCCGGTGTTACTGCACCAAAAGGAAAACGCATGGGGCACGCCGGAGCCATTATTTCTGGCGGTAGCGGCAATGCAGAGGATAAATTCCGTGCGTTCGATAAAGCAGGCATGGCATGGACAAGAAACCCGGCGTTGCTTGGCGAAACGTTATGGAATGTTATTAAGTAATCCATAAATGAATATCAAGGGAGCATATCGCTCCCTTTTTTTATCTGTGTGGTAAGAGAATCACCTTTTATTTACTGTGCGGAAAACCGCGCACAAAATAAAAAGAATAAATAATAAAATCATTAAATAACAAAGCATTATTAAAAAATTAAAGATGGCATAGCTCCTGCAATAGCCAGGCAGGTTTTTTATTTTTCACAATGAGGTGAATATGTCATCAATATCACATGGCGCACCACAAAAGCGTCGAATTATCCCTAATCCCGGCCTGTGGTTGGCGATCATTGCCGGAATTATTATTACTCTTCTGCCTCTGGGCGATACCTTGCCCGTCGCTGGACAAAATATGATCGCCATTCTGGTGTTTGCCATTATTGTCTGGATCAGCGAAGCGATGGATTACACCGCCAGTGCAATTGTTATTTCCGCACTGATTATCTTTATGGTTGGTTTTGCCCCGGATATGAATCACCCGGACACGATCCTTGGCACCGCGAAAGCGCTGAAAATGACTCTGTCGGGTTTTTCTAATTCTGCTCTGGCGCTGGTGGCAGCAGCAATGTTTATCGCGGCGGCAATGACCATTACCGGGCTGGATAAACGCATTGCGCTGTTTACTATGTCGAAAATAGGTGCCAGCAGCCGCAGCATTATTATCGGTGCCATTGTGGTGACCATCGTCCTGAGCCTGGTCGTACCCAGTGCCACTGCCCGTACGGCTTGCGTGGTGCCGATTATGATGGGGGTCATTGCGGCATTTAAGGTGGATAAACATTCACGTTTAGCGGCGTCAATGATGATTGTTATCGCCCAGGCGACCAGTATCTGGAACGTTGGTATTCAAACTTCGGCGGCGCAAAACCTGCTTTCTATCGGTTTTATCAATAAAACTTTCGGCGCCGGGCATTCTGTCAGCTGGCTTGACTGGCTGTTAGCGGGCGCGCCCTGGAGCCTCACCATGTCGGTGATCCTCTATTTCCTCGCACGTAAATTGTTGCCGCCAGAAACGGAAGCTGTTGAAGGGGGGAGCGAGGCCATTAAAAAAGCACTTGCAGAGTTAGGGCCAACCACTGGTAAAGAAAAACGCTTGATCGGTATTTCGCTATTGTTACTGCTCTTTTGGTCTACTGGCGGAAAATTACACAGTATTGATACCACCTCTGTCACCCTTGCCGGACTGGCGATTATGTTGCTGCCAGGCATCGGTGTAATGAGCTGGAAAGAGGTCGAAAAACGTGTGCAGTGGGGCACGTTGCTGATGTTTGGTATTGGTATCAGCCTGGGGTCCACGCTGCTTGATACACAGGCAGCTTCATGGATGGCGAACTATGTGGTGAAAGGTTTTGGTCTTGACGGCTTGCCATCATTAGCCATCTTCGCGATTCTCGCCGCTTTCTTGATAATCATTCACCTGGGGTTTGCCAGTGCCACTGCGCTAACTGCCGCATTGCTGCCCATCCTGATTAGCCTGTTAAGCAGTCTGCCGCCAGAACTCGGCGTTAACCCGGTCGGCATGACCATTCTGCTCGCCTTCAGTGTCAGTTTTGGCTTCATCCTGCCGATTAACGCGCCACAAAATATGGTGTGTATGGGTACGGATACCTTCACGCCACGCCAGTTTACCCGTGTGGGACTGTACCTGACGGTAATCGGCTACCTGTTGTTGCTACTGTTTGCCGCCACCTGGTGGAAAATTTTAGGTCTAATGTGAGGAAACCAACGATGTCATTACAAATTACTGTTGAAAAAGTGCGTTGGTTAGCTGCCGGGCTGCTGGAACTTAATGGCTGTGATGCCGATATCGCTCAGGATGTGGCGGAACATATGATTGAAGCGGAACGTTATGGCTTTGCCAGCCACGGCGTCACGCTGCTACCGAAATATCTGGAAAATATCGCTCGTGGCGATGTAACCGCGAATGCCCGCCCGGAATGCTTAACAAGTGAAGGTAATTTACAACGTTTTCATGCCCACAATGGCTTTGGTCAACACGCCGGAAAAGTGGCGGTAAATGCTGCCATCGAACAAGCAAAACACCGCGGTTTTTGCCTGTTAACGTTGTGCCATGCGCATCATTTAGGGCGTATGGGGCATTACGGGCAAATGGTTGCTGATCAAGGCCTGGCGATGCTGGCCATGAGTAACGTCACCGGGCGTCCTGCACTGGTCGCCCCGTGGGGCGGTGCGGAACCGCGTATGACCACTAACCCTTTCTGCTTTGCCTGGCCGTTCAGTGATGGGCGTCCGCCGATTCTGGTTGATTTTGCCACCAGTAGCATGGCGCTAAATAAAGCACGGGTAATGTCGTCCACCGGGAAGCAGGCCGCGCCGGGACAATTGATTGATGCACAGGGGAATCCAAGCAATGATCCTGGGGTGTTATTCAGCAATCCTCCAGGGGCGTTACTGCCATTTGGTGAGCATAAAGGATTTGGCCTGGCACTGATGATTGAAATGATGGCGGGGATCTTATCTGGTGGTGACACGATCGCCGAAGATCATCAGACGGATGGATCTGCGCATAATCATCTTTTTGCGTTGATTATCGATCCTGATCAATTCACCGATCTGGCAGGGGAGAAAGGGCAGTTCTTTGCGGATTATCTGTTAGCTACGCAGCCTCAACCTGGCGGCAATCCGGTGATTTACCCCGGTATGCCAGAAGCTGCCAACCGGGAACGCAATGCGAAGATGATTACGATCCCGGTATCATTCTGGTCCTGGGTAGTTGAACATTACGCCCGCAAAGGTATCGATTTGGGGTTACATCCTCAGGAATCAGCATTAGCTGGATGATTCTGGTCGATAAACTTGCGGTTGAATCTGATGTTTGTTGAGTTTGTCATATAAAGTCTTGCGCGGCAGCTGTAATAGCCGCGCTGTCAAACTGACCTGGCCTTCCGTTTGTCGCAGCATATCTTCGATTAACTTTTTCTCGAAAGCATCAATGCAGGCGGTAAGACCACTCTCTTCTTGCTGAGTCATTGGCACTGGCTGGTGGTGGGTCAGTAAACCGAGAACAAAACGCTCTGCATTGTGTTTAAGTTCACGTACATTGCCAGGCCAACTTTGTGACTGCAACCAGGCCAGTAACATGGGAGAAATATCAGGCAGAGGACGATTATATTTTTGTGCCGCCTGACTGGCGAACCAGTAAAACAGTTCAGGGATATCTTCTCGTCGCTGGCGTAGAGGTGGAATATTCAGGCTAACCACATTCAGACGATAATAGAGATCGAGACGAAACAGATGTTCTTCGCTGCGACGCAGTAAATCTTCCTTGGTCGCTGCAATAACACGGCAATTCACCGGAATTAATTGATTGGCACCTAATCGTTCAATGGTTCTTTCCTGCAATACACGTAGCAGTTTTACCTGCATTCCTGATGGCATTCCCTCTATTTCATCGAGAAATAACGTACCACCATTTGCATGTTCAATTTTTCCAATACGCTTTTTAACCGCACCGGTAAATGCGCCCGCCTCATGACCAAATATTTCGCTTTCAAACAACGTTTCTGGTAAGCCTGCACAGTTTAAGGCAACAAACTGCCCCTGACGGCGGGTACTCCAGTGATGCAGCATTCTGGCGACGACTTCTTTACCACAACCTGTTTCACCATAAATAAGGACATCGGCACCGGTATCTGCGACATTAAGGATCCTTTTACGCAGTTGTTGCATTTGCGGACTACGACCAATCAGCACCGGGCCATTTTCCTGTTGCAGATTCGCCAGTAATTGCTGATTTTCTAAAACCAATCGCCGTTTTTCTACCGCTCTGGCAATAATACTCAATAATTTATCTGAGCTACTTGGTTTCTCAATGAAATCGAATGCACCATTACGCATGGCATCCACCGCCATTTCCACGTCACCGTGTCCGGTAATTAAAATAACCGGAATTTTGCTATCCATTTCGTTGATGTAACTGAGGAGCTCTAGTCCTGATATTCCAGGTAACCTGACATCGGTCAGTATAATAATGTTGGCTTGACTTTGAATAAGGGGAATACTGTGTTCTGCATCGCAACAGGAAATAACACGATAACCAGCCAGCGTGAGCGTTTGTTCACAGGCAAAACGTACATCGTCACTATCCTCAATATAAACTATAGTAATTTCACTGGATTTATTATTCATGTTCTTCTCCCCATTCAGGCCAGGTTAATGTCATTACTGCGCCGCCTTCAGGATGATTACTGGCGTGGAGTGCGCCGTTCGAATTTCGGACAATTTCGCTGACTATTGCCAGTCCCAACCCCATTCCTCTACGTTTAGTGGTAAAAAATGGTTCAAATATGCGATCGACAACTTCAGGTGCAAAACCGCCACCGCTGTCTTTAATGGTAATAATAACTTTGTTATTTGCCTGGCGAATGGCGATATCCAGTCGTTTGTAAGAGCCACCTTCCATAGAATCTAAGGCGTTGCTAATTAAATTACTGAATATCTGTTCAAGACCGAGCTCATCGCAATTGACAAATAACGGCATGGATGGGGCTTTTATTCGTCGCTCAATGTTATTTTTCTCCATGCTGTGATTAAGTAACGCCACGGCGCTATACATCACTTTGATGACATCGGCAGAACCTTTAGGTACGCGATGGCGCGAGGCAAATGCTTTAAGTTCGGAAATGAGCTGCGTCATCCGCTCAATCACTGAAATAATGTGTTTCAGATTCTGTTCAACCTGCGGATACATCTCTTTTTTTAGCATAGTACGCGCGTTATCAGTAAGTGCGTGAATGGCGGCTAACGGTTGATTTTGTTCATGGGCAATTTCGGTTGCCATCTGTCCAAGCGCCGCCAGTTTGCTGGACTCTGCCAGTTCACTACGCGTAATTTGTAATACTTGTTCAGCCTGACTGCGCTCTTTTATCTCCTGTATTAATTTTTGATTGATCAATTCCAGGGCAGATGTACGCTCTTTAACCTGTTTTTCTAATGTTTCATTCGCCAGTGTTAATAATTGTTGTGCATGAGATCGCATTCTCCAGTATTTAATAAATAACAAAAACAGCAGGTAAATAATTAGTGTAATGACTAACGAAATAGCCCATGACCAGTACAGGTTATCTAAGGGGACCATAATTGTCATTTTCCAGTTAAATTCTGGAATGGCTATTTGTTGCGTATAATATTGCGGGAATAAACAGAGTTGTTCTTTTTTATCTTTCAGGAAAGTAAAATTGCTCACGGTATAACAAGGATAATAATCCGCCGGTAAAAGATTGTCGAGACTATATTGGCGGGTAGATTGTAGTTTTTGTTTTGCCTGAACAGGTAACGGTTGCAGTGTTCGCATTCGCCATGGCGATTTTGAACTTAAAAATATAATCCCATGTTCATCATTCACGATAATATTTTCAGGACCTTCGGCCCATGCTTTTTCAATTTCATTAAGACTTATTTTTACTACTACAACACCGACAATTTTTCCTTTATATTTTATACTTGTAGAGAGGAAGAATCCCGGTGTATTCGTAGTGCTACCAATACCGTAAAAGCGTCCATTTAAGCCAGACATGGCGTGTTTATAATAGGGGCGATAGCTATAATTTTGCCCTACATAGCTGCCGGGGTCCTGCCAGTTGCTAGAAGCGATGGCCTTACCTTGGGTATCCAGAATAAATATTGCTGCGGTTTTGAGTTGAGTATTGAAATGTGCAATTCGTTGATTGAGTTCGCTGGACGTCATATCGTCAGGCGTAATTACCGCCTGACGGATGATATGGTCTGTTGAGAGCATATAGGGTAAAACATAAAATTGCTCGATGGTGGAATATAATGTGGACTTATACATTTCAAGCCGCATTTTATCGGTACCGGACAAGGTATTAAAACGCAAGTGCAAAAAAGCGATTGAAACCGCGAGCATGATAAGAAAAAGTGAAATGCTTGTAATGTGAAATCGCCATTTGTTCTTAAATATATAATTCCACGATATTTTCATTCATCATCCATTGAATGCATTTATATTTATCATCAGTATATTCCCTGAACAATGTTTGCGAGAACCAAAAGAGTGCCATTGTGTGAATGTGTAAGCAGAATAACCGTGGCAATGTGTGGTTTATCGCACAGGTATTCCAAATGTGATCATGCTCTTTTTATGTGACAAATCCGCAGATAATCCTTCCTTTCCCCCGCGGTTGGCGTTATGGTCAGATGGTTTTTTCAACAAACGCACAATAATAAGTTTCAACTTACTGACTATTTAGGGAAAAATATGCGCAAGATCACACAGGCATTGAGTGCCGTTTGCTTATTGTTCGCTCTAAACAGTTCCGCTGTTGCCCTGGCCTCATCTCCTTCACCGCTTAATCCGGGTACTAACGTAGCCAAACTCGCTGAACAGGCGCCAATTCATTGGGTTTCGGTTGCACAAATTGAAAATAGCCTCGCAGGACGTCCGCCAATGGCGGTGGGGTTTGATATCGATGATACGGTACTTTTTTCCAGTCCGGGTTTCTGGCGCGGCAAAAAAACCTTCTCGCCAGAAAGCGAAGATTATCTGAAAAATCCTGTGTTCTGGGAAAAAATGAACAATGGCTGGGATGAATTCAGCATTCCAAAAGAGGTCGCTCGCCAGCTGATTGATATGCATGTACGCCGCGGTGACGCGATCTTCTTTGTGACTGGTCGTAGCCCGACCAAAACAGAAACGGTTTCAAAAACGCTGGCGGATAATTTTCATATTCCTGCCACCAACATGAATCCGGTGATCTTTGCGGGCGATAAACCAGGGCAAAATACAAAATCGCAATGGCTGCAGGATAAAAATATCCGAATTTTTTATGGTGATTCCGATAACGATATTACCGCCGCACGCGATGTCGGCGCTCGTGGTATCCGCATTCTGCGCGCCTCCAACTCTACCTACAAACCCTTGCCACAAGCGGGTGCGTTTGGTGAAGAGGTGATCGTCAATTCAGAATACTGACAGAGCGGGAGAGCGTAATACTCTCCCGAATGCTGTTTTTTTAATCACACCTTTATCCTTTCGCTGTCTTGCTGCAAACTGATTAAGAGAGTTTTATCAAGGAGCAGCACATGTGGTATCAAAAGACGCTCACGCTTAGCGCCAAATCTCGTGGGTTTCATCTGGTAACGGATGAAATTCTGAATCAGCTGGCTGATATGCCGCGCGTTAACATCGGCTTACTGCATCTGTTGCTGCAACATACCTCCGCCTCTCTGACACTTAATGAGAACTGCGATCCCACCGTACGCCACGACATGGAGCGTTTTTTCCTCCGCGCCGTTCCCGATAACGGAAATTATGAGCATGACTATGAGGGAGCAGACGATATGCCTTCTCATATCAAATCCTCAATGCTGGGAACATCGCTTGTATTGCCGGTGCATAAAGGGCGTATTCAGACCGGCACCTGGCAAGGCATCTGGCTGGGGGAACATCGCATCCACGGCGGATCGCGTCGCATCATCGCGACACTACAAGGGGAGTGAAAAATGACCATTTCGGAGTTGCTACAATATTGCATGGCAAAACCAGGCGCAGGACAGAGCGTGCATAACGACTGGAAAGCGACGCAGATCAAAGTGGAAGATGTGCTGTTTGCGATGGTGAAAGAAGTAGAAAATCGCCCAGCTGTTTCGCTGAAAACCAGCCCGGAGCTGGCGGAGCTGCTACGTCAGCAGCACAGCGATGTGCGTCCAAGCCGCCATCTGAATAAAGCGCACTGGAGCACCGTGTATCTCGACGGTTCGCTGCCGGATTCGCAAATCTATTATCTGGTGGATGCGTCTTATCAGCAGGCGGTGAATTTGCTGCCGGAAGAAAAACGTAAATTGCTGGTGCAACTCTGAAAGAAGAAGGCCGCTCTGAAAGCGGCCTTAACGATTACAGCATCGGCTTGAGGAAGCGCGCCGTATGCGAAGCTTCGCACTCTGCGACGGTTTCTGGCGTACCGGAGACGAGGATTTCGCCGCCCCCACTGCCGCCTTCCGGTCCCAGGTCGACAATCCAGTCAGCGGTTTTGATCACGTCGAGATTGTGCTCAATTACCACAATGGTATTGCCCTGATCGCGCAGTTTATGCAGTACGTCGAGCAGTTGCTGAATATCGGCGAAGTGCAGACCGGTGGTCGGCTCGTCGAGAATATACAGCGTCTGCCCGGTGCCGCGTTTTGACAGCTCACGCGCCAGCTTCACGCGCTGGGCTTCACCACCAGAAAGTGTGGTTGCGGACTGCCCGAGGCGAATGTACGTCAGGCCAACATCCATCAGCGTTTGCAGCTTACGCGCCAGAGCTGGCACCGCATCAAAGAACTCACGCGCCTCTTCGATGGTCATATCCAGCACTTCGTGGATGGTTTTGCCTTTGTACTTAATCTCCAGCGTTTCACGGTTATAGCGTTTGCCTTTGCACTGGTCGCACGGTACGTAAATGTCCGGCAGGAAGTGCATCTCCACTTTGATCACGCCGTCGCCCTGACAGGCCTCGCAGCGTCCGCCACGGACGTTAAAGCTGAAACGTCCTGGCGTATAGCCGCGCGCACGGGATTCCGGTACGCCCGCAAACAGTTCGCGCACAGGTGTAAACACGCCGGTATAGGTCGCCGGGTTAGAACGCGGAGTACGACCAATTGGGCTTTGGTCGATATCGATCACTTTATCGAAATGCTCCAGTCCCTGAATATCGCGATACGGTGCCGGTTCGGCGATGGTCGCACCATTCAACTGGCGTTGGGCAATCGGGAACAGTGTGTCGTTAATCAGCGTCGATTTACCGGAACCTGAAACCCCTGTGATGCAGGTAAACAGACCTACCGGCAGCGTCAGCGTCACGTCTTTCAGGTTGTTGCCGCGTGCGCCCGTCAGTTTCAGCACTTTTTCTGGATTGGCGGGTACGCGTTTCTTCGGCACTTCAATCTTGCGTTTACCGCTCATGTACTGCCCGGTCAACGACTCTGGCACCGCCATTATTGCTTCCAGCGGACCTTCCGCGACGACTTCACCGCCGTGTACACCCGCACCCGGACCGATATCGATCACATGATCAGCGGCGCGAATCGCGTCTTCGTCGTGCTCCACCACAATCACGGTATTACCGAGATCGCGCAGATGGATAAGCGTACCCAGCAGGCGCTCGTTATCGCGCTGGTGCAGGCCGATAGACGGCTCATCCAGCACGTACATCACGCCAACCAGGCCTGCACCAATCTGGCTCGCCAGACGAATACGCTGGGCTTCACCGCCGGAAAGTGTCTCTGCTGAGCGGGAAAGTGTCAGGTAATTCAGGCCGACGTTAACGAGGAATTTCAGACGATCGCCGATCTCTTTAAGGATTTTTTCTGCAATCTTCGCCCGCTGACCTGCGAGTTTGAGATTGTTGAAGAATTCCATCGCATGACCGATGCTCATGTCGGAGATGGCGGGCAGCGGCGTATTCTCGACATACACGTGGCGTGCTTCCCGACGCAGACGGGTTCCTTCGCAGCTGGCGCACGGACGATTGCTGATAAACTTGGCTAATTCTTCACGTACCGCGCTGGATTCCGTCTCTTTATAACGGCGCTCCATATTGTGCAGCACGCCTTCGAACGGATGACGACGAATGGAGGTATCGCCACGATCGTTCATGTATTTGAATTCAATGTTTTCTTTGCCAGAACCGTACAACACCACTTTATGCACGTTCGCGCTCAGGCTGCCCCACGGCGCTTCGACGTCGAACTTATAGTGATCTGCCAGCGATTTCAGCATCTGGAAATAATAGAAGTTGCGGCGATCCCAGCCACGGATCGCACCGCCAGCCAGCGACAATTCCGGATTCTGGATCACGCGGTCAGGATCGAAATATTGCTGTACGCCAAGACCGTCACAGGTCGGGCAGGCTCCCGCCGGGTTGTTAAATGAAAACAGGCGAGGTTCCAGCTCGCGCATACTGTAACCGCAAATCGGGCAGGCAAAGTTGGCGGAGAACAGCAGCTCTTCCGCTTTCGGGTCGTCCATATCCGCCACTACCGCGGTACCACCGGAAAGCTCCAGCGCGGTTTCAAACGACTCGGCAAGACGTTGGGTAAGATCGTCACGCACTTTGAAGCGATCAACCACCACTTCAATGGTATGTTTCTTTTGCAGTTCCAGTTTCGGCGGATCGGAAAGATCGCAGACTTCGCCATCAATACGAGCACGGATGTAACCCTGGCTTGCCAGGTTCTCCAGCGTTTTGGTGTGTTCGCCTTTGCGCTCTTTAATGATTGGCGCGAGCAGCATCAGACGCTTGCCTTCCGGCTGGGACAACACGTTATCCACCATCTGACTGACGGTTTGCGCCGCCAGCGGTACATCGTGGTCCGGGCAGCGCGGCTCACCAACGCGAGCGTACAGCAGACGCAAATAGTCGTGGATTTCGGTGATTGTCCCCACCGTAGAGCGCGGGTTATGAGACGTCGATTTCTGCTCAATTGAGATGGCAGGAGAAAGCCCTTCAATATGGTCGACGTCCGGCTTCTCCATCAGTGACAGAAACTGCCGCGCGTAGGCGGAAAGGGATTCAACGTAACGGCGCTGCCCTTCGGCATATAAGGTGTCGAAAGCGAGCGAGGATTTGCCAGAACCCGAAAGCCCGGTCACGACAATAAGCTTGTCGCGGGGGATAACGAGGTTGATGTTTTTGAGATTATGGGTGCGGGCGCCCCGAACTTCGATCTTATCCATTCACCTTTCCCGGATTAAACGCTTTTTTGCCCGGTGGCATGGTGCTACCGGCGATCACAAACGGTTAATTATGACACAAATTGACCTGAATGAATATACAGTATTGGAATGCATTACCCGGAGTGTTGTGTAACAATGTCTGGCCAGGTTTGTTTCCCGGAACCGAGGTCACAACATAGTAAAAGCGCTATTGGTAATGGTACAATCGCGCGTTTACACTTATTCAGAACGATTTTTTTTCAGGAGACACGAACATGGCCAGCAGAGGCGTAAACAAGGTTATTCTCGTTGGTAATCTGGGTCAGGACCCGGAAGTACGCTACATGCCAAATGGTGGCGCAGTTGCCAACATTACGCTGGCTACTTCCGAATCCTGGCGTGATAAAGCCACCGGCGAGATGAAAGAGCAGACTGAATGGCACCGCGTTGTGCTGTTCGGCAAACTGGCAGAAGTGGCCAGCGAATATCTGCGTAAAGGTTCTCAGGTTTATATCGAAGGCCAGCTGCGTACCCGCAAATGGACCGATCAATCCGGTCAGGATCGCTATACCACAGAAGTAGTGGTGAACGTTGGCGGCACCATGCAGATGTTGGGTGGTCGTCAGGGTGGTGGCGCTCCTGCAGGTGGCAATATCGGTGGTGGTCAGCCGCAGGGCGGTTGGGGTCAGCCTCAGCAGCCGCAGGGTGGCAATCAGTTCAGCGGCGGCGCGCAGTCTCGCCCGCAGCAGTCCGCTCCGGCAGCGCCGTCTAACGAGCCGCCGATGGACTTTGATGACGATATTCCGTTCTAGGATTTACCTAAGAACATTTAGTCATGAATTTTCTATCAAGCCTCTGTTAATACAGGGGCTTTTTTGTATTCGACATATGAAAACCGTCAATTTTTTATTGACCCTCTCTTAGGATATTATGGACCTTGCAATTGTGTAAAGTTTATGAGGTGTAGGTGCATGAAGAATCACTACGGGCTTAAAACATTTGTTATGGACAGTGGCGAGCGCTACTGCATAGTGATGAATCGCTCTTCTGGCCTTCCCGTGTATTACCCTACTCTTTATTTAACAACACAACTCCGCAATAGGGGGGATGCTTTTTCAACGATGTCAGCGGCGGCTAGCAACCTAATTGTTTTGCTCCGCTTTTTAGATATTCGTGGAATTGACCTTGAACAGCGTTTTTTGACCAAAAATTTCTTAAAACCACATGAGCTGGACGACCTGCGAGATTTTGCTCAGCGTAAGCAAGCAAAGAAGTCATTAAATACATCCTCTACCCTTTGGCTTGATGAGCCGGAGTCCGATATTGTTGATAACGGAACACAGCATTCTAGGCTGACAACGTGTGCCAACTATTTACACTGGTATGCGATGCATATTTTAAAGACGGCAGAACTGGAAGTGGTCCAACAGATCGACGCTATGGCGCAACAGATAAAGAAGCGCAGGCCTTCTAAACAGCGCAGAAGCAGTGAGCTACAAGATAGGTCACTGAGTGATATTCAATTGGATTCACTATTTGAAGTTATCCTTCCTGGATCCAAATTAAATCCTTTTTCAATTGAAGTGCAGCGCCGAAATCGGCTGATGATCTTGCTTCTGTTTTATCTTGGTATTCGGGGGGGGGAATTATTGAATATCAGAATACAGGATGTTGATTTTAGTACTAACAGAATCCGTATTGTGAGGCGAGCAGATGAGCGGGCTGACTCTAGAACCAATGAGCCTAATGCCAAAACCAGAGAACGACTCTTACCGTTGTCTGAATCTTTAGTTCTAGAACTGCATAGTTATATCATTCAAGATCGGCGTAAAGTCCGAAATGCTAAGAAAAATGATTACTTGTTTGTGACATACAAGTCTGGACCAACTGTGGGTAATCCTATTTCGAAGGCGGGATATCACAAAATTTTTTCCGTGGTCAGGACTGTCTCGCCGCAATTGTATGCAGCGACCGGGCATTCGCTCCGTCATACCTGGAATCGCAAGTTTTCAGAAAGAATGGATGCAATGGATGAGAAAGTCAGCGAGGAACGCCAAGAACAACTCCGTTCGTATTTAATGGGCTGGAGGGATGGCTCAGGAACCGCAGCTACTTACAACAAACGTTTCATTCGGCAAAAGGGTTTTGAGGCCGCTCTGGTATTGCAAGAAGGCAGCGGTACCCGTTTACCAGAGGACATGAAGAATGATGACGAATAAAGCTGTACCTGGGGCATCATCAGATCAAATCCGTGCCAAAGCCAATGGCTACTTCTTTCAGTTGTATGATCCATCGTGGGTTTTGGATAAAAATACAACTGTTACTCTTGCAGATATTCACCAACACTTGTCAGGCGAGGTACTTGATGGCTGCCTGCGTACACTAGCATTTTATGCTTCTAGTCTTTCCGCTTCTCATACTATGAACATTACTATGCGGTTTCAGCACATGCTGCGTGAGACTGAAGCGGAAGCAATCACTGATACGACATTGGTTAATTATCGGTCAATGTTGACGCCTGCAACAGAATGGTATCTGGCAACTATACGTGGCTTTCTTCGAACTTGGCACCAGCTTGGTTATCCCGGTATCAGCAAAGATGTGATCCGTTTGCTGTATGGCTGGAGGCTAAAGGGTAATCGTAAGGGGGATGCGGTTAAGCGCATGGATCCTCAAGAGGGGCCACTGACGGATAATGAGCTGACAGCGTTTAACGAGGGGGCTGTTCGGGCTTATGAAAAGAGCTTAATTACTATAGCTGAGTTGGCTATGGCACTTGGCACCAGTCATACAGGACGTCGTCCCATTCAGATCTCGTTGCTTCGAGTGGTCGATGTTCTTTGTGGTAAAAATGAAAAGGGAGAACCCTTCTATGTGTTGAATGTGCCGCGAGCCAAGCAGCGCAGCAGCTCTTTCCGAATAAACTTCAAGCCATTTGCAATATCACTGGAACTATGGGCAATCCTGAGTGCTCAGGCAAGAAATGCGATTGCGCAAGTTGAAAATCGTTTGGGGTTTGAATTGCAGGAAGATGACCGGCAGCAAATCCCTCTTTTTCCTGATCTTGATGTGTTAGATGCCGTCCAATCTCCTTATGAATTCCGCCAACTGCTTGCTACCGACAAACTCCACATTCCCGCCGCAGAGATAACCGACACACTCCAATACATCGTAGAAAAGTCCGACATCCGGTCGGAACGTACCGGTGAGCTATTACATATCAATGCTCGTCGTTTTCGTTATACCACAGGCACACGAGCTGCCCGGGAAGGCTTTGGCGAGCTGGTGATTGCGGAACTGCTTGACCACGCGGACACACAAAACGCAGGCGTTTACATCAAGAATATCCCCGAGCATGTGAAAAAGCTTGATGAGGCGGTTGGCTTCCAATTAGCACCATACGCTCAGGCCTTTGTCGGGGTACTTGTCGATTCAGAGAGAGACGCTCATCGAGGTAACGACCCTACCAGTCGTATTCGGACCGAGATGGGTCAGGGTGTTGGTACTTGTGGAGAACATGGCTTTTGTGGTGCCAATGTTCCTATTCCTTGCTACACCTGCATGCATTTCCAGCCTTGGCTGGACGGCCCACATGAAGATGTCTATCAAGGACTGCTCAACGAACGTGAACGGGTGAAAGAGATAACTGGCGACATCCAGATTGCTGCCGTACTTGATCGCAGTATTATCGCGCTGGCAGATGTGATCATGCGTTGTGCAAAACGTCGTGAAGAGCTTAGTTAACAAGGAGCAATAACCAATGGCTGAGATTTTCCTGTTTAAGCCAAAGGCTACGCTGACAGCAGCAGAAAACCTTGAAGCATTCATATCTCAGTGCCGAGATCAATTGACTGTATTCGGCTCTGATCTCAATTGGGAAGATCCTGTTTGGCCAAACATAACTGTATTTGCTAAGTTGGGCATTATTACGAGAAAACCCATACTGGAAGAGACGCAAGACCCTGCTTTCATTGATTTTGCCAAAGCCTATTTTCGTTACCAGCATGGGCATAGCCTCACTAGGGCAAAGAATGAAAGTAAAGCCCTCCGTGCGGTTGAGGCGGCTTTGCTTCAAGTAAACGGAAACGCAAATATTGATGGCCTGTCGATTTCTGTGCTGGATGAAGCAGCTGAATTGGCAAAGCATTACTACTCCGATGGCTCCGCATATCATTGTGGCCGTGAGATTGAGCGGCTGGCTAAGTTTGTAGCTGAAAACCAGCTTGTATCAAGTGCTGTACAAAATTGGGTCAATCCAATTAAACGTGCAGAGGATAAGAACAAAACGAGCAGAGAGGCGAAGAAAAATAGGGAAGATAAACTTCCGAGTGATATTGCTCTTAATGCGTTGGCGGAAATTTTTGCCAACGACCCAATTAATGAGCGAGACATATTTACAACATCGGTTTTTGCCATGTTGATGTCGGCACCTTCACGTATTACTGAGGTGTTAGCACTGCCTGTGGATTGCGAGGTATTTGAAACGGATCGTGAAGGGATAGAACGATATGGTTGGCGTTTTTTTGCGGGGAAAGGCTATGAGGGTGATATCAAATGGATACCCACTGTGATGGTCGGTATAGCTAAGACAGCCGTAGCTAGAGCTAGAGTGCTCTCTGAAAATGCACGACAACTGGCCAAGTGGATCGAGAAACACCCGAATAAGTTTTACCGCCATGCTAACTGTCCCAGTGTAGCTGATGATGAGCCATTGACGATGAAGCAGGCTTGTATGGCGCTCGGTTTTGCACATCACTCTAAAAAGACGTGCAGGTCGTGTCTTGGTAATCGAGGTTTAGCTAAAGAGGATGGTGTACATACGCTAAATAGCTTATGGCAGCACACAATGTCGCGTTTACCGGATGGCTTTCCGTGGTTTGATAAAGACAAGGGAATTAGGTACAGCAATGCCTTGTTTGTACTGAACGCAAATCAGTTCCACGGGAACAGAGGATGCATACCAGTTGAATTACATAAGCCAACCAATAATTTCTTCAACAGTGATCTGACGCCTCGTCTGTCCTTGAAAGGAAAACATGCCTGTATCTTTGATCGCCATGGTTACCATGCTGTAAACGGAGAGCCGGTGAAATTAACCTCACATCAGGCTCGACACCTGCTCAACACCATTACCCAGCGCGGTGGCCTGTCAAACTTGGAAATTGCCAAGTGGTCGGGGCGGGCTGATGTGAAACAGAATCGAACTTACAACCACATGACCGAATACGAGCTGGTTGGTATGGCTGAACGCCTCGATCCCTCAAAAGGGCTACTTGGGCATATTGGTGAGATTGAAAAACATCTGCCCGTGACTATTCGAGAGTTCAATACATTAGAGCATGCCGCAGTTCATGTGACGGAGTATGGCTACTGTGTGCATGACTACACCATGAGTCCCTGTGAGAAGCTCCGGGATTGCGTCAATTGTACTGAGCAGGTTTGTATCAAAGGCGATGATACAGAAAAGTTGGATCGAATTAAGAAACGTCTGGTGAAATCGGAACGACTGTTTTGTCTTGCTGACGCAGCGGTGGAAAGTGGCGAGATGGGGGCTGATCGCTGGTATCAATACCACAAGAAAACAGTCACCCGGCTTCGTGAACTAGTCGCTATTTTAGAGAATCCAGACATTGAAAATGGTGCCCAGATTAAGCTCCGGGGCAATGATTTCAGCCAGCTTCGCCGTGTTTTCGCAAAGACGTCTACCGTGACCATCGAGCAAAAAGGCAAAGAAAGTGAAGAAGCTGTGATGCTAGATGATTTGACAACTTTGTTAGGAGGTGGCCTTGGCTAAGCATCTGGACAATAGAGACATTAACGCCATCGTGAATCTAATTCGAGGATGGCAGGAACCAAAACTGTCCTGGTCAGCAATCTGTGAGGCGGCAGAACCATTGGTCGGAAAGTTGCCGTCAAGACAGTCCCTTAATGCACATGAGGCAATAGTGACTGCCTATCAAACAAAGAAAGAGGCGCTTAAAGGGCGGGGGCCCAAAAATCCGCGTCCAGCTAGTTTGAACATTGCTGCTGCCAGGATTGTGAACCTGGAAAGCGAAGTCGAAGAACTTAGGGAAGAGAACCGGAGGTTCAAACAGCTGTTTGTGATCTGGCAATACAATGCATATAAACATGGAATGACAGAACATCAACTTAATGCGCAGTTAACAAAGATTGACCGGGAACGTTCTGACGGTGAAAAACGATGATAATCAAGATAGTAAAATTGTCCGTAATATTGGTCATAAAGGAGATTGAAAGTGATTGACCAGTCTTTTTCAGCAAAAAACTTTAGAAGAATATACGACTTGGATAGGAAAAATAAAGGTAGTATAGAAATTGAACACTTTCCTGATGCTTATAAAATCAGGAAGAAAATGATAAGGCTAAAAGGTTTTATTTATTGGCTCGCAAGAAGACATAAAAATGGTCAGATTAGCACGGATAAATTTGAAGAAAAGAAAAGTAAAATTAATTCGCATATTAAACTAAGGAAGGAAAAATATAATAATGAAGTAAATAATAAGTTGAAGATTATTGCAAGTAATGTCAGTGTAAAAGGGTATGCTTTACCTCTGACATTATTGCCACAACAAGTGAAAAATAAAAGTGTATATTCAATTGGGAATTCAGTTGAAGCATTGTTTGTGTCTCGGCAAATAAAATATGTTTTAAGTTCTCTATACACAATAAAATCAAATAATAGGGATCTGATTATCAGTCGCCTAAGCGCTTTGGCTAAGGAAATGAGCCCAAAGTACATAATCAGGGCCGATGTTGAAAGTTTTTATGAATCTATAAATCATAAGTCTTTATTAGATATGTTGCATTCTTCACCTAAGTTATCTGTTCCGCCACGTCGGGTTATTACGCAGTTAATTAGAAATTATCAGGCTTTGACAGGGTTAGATAAAGGAGTGCCTCGTGGTGTAGGCATAAGTTCGTATTTATCTGAGCTGTATATGAGCGTTGTAGATGATAAAATAAGAACGCTATCAGATGTTACTTATTATGAACGATTTGTAGATGATTTGATAGTAATTTTCTCTCCAAATAAAGGAGGGAATATAGGTGACTATCTCCCCAAGATTACTAGTATTATAAATGACCGTGGCTTGCTGCTTAATAATAAAACAAAAGAGTTGGATTTATTTACACAATCTAACAAAAACTTTGAGTATCTAGGCTATAAATTTCAGCTAACAGCTGGAGGTTGTAGTATAAAGATGAGTTCTAATAAAGTCCAAAAAATCAGGGAGCGAATAGATAAAACATTTTATGAATATAATCAGAGTGTTAGTAAAACACCTAAGAGAGCAGCAAAAAATATTTTACTTAGAATGAAATTTCTTACCGGAAATACTCGGCTTTATAATAGTAAGTCAAAAGCTTTTGTTGGAATATATTTTAGCAATCGATTCATAACTGATTTATCTGATTTAAGTGGATTGGATGCTTATTTATCGAATAAAATAAATGGATTGCAAGATCAGAAGCTTAAAAAAAGAATTAGTAGATTTTCTTTTAAAAAAGGATTTGAAGATAAAATTTTTAGGAAATTTACTTTCATCGAATTTAGCGATATATCTAAGGGATGGTCACATGTCTAAAAAAGCATTATCTATAAATTTCCCAATAGAGCGAGTAGTTCTTTCCGATTTTTTACCATATGAAGTTCCTATTATTTTTTCAAATAGACATTTCTACAATTTTATTGTTAAACATCAAATAAAACATGATGGATTGAATTTTATATGGTTAAAGCGAGATTGTTGTTTAAATAGTTTAATTCTGCTTTTGTTGGGGCTTGAACAGAACACCGTAATAGTTGAAATAGTTGATAATGGCATAAGTTATATTATTACAGATATCGAGCATGCTAAACTGCCTAGTATTGCCTTTACTTTTCCAATTTCGCATAAGCATAAAGAATACAGATACTTGTCACTAATGCATCCTAAGGGGCAGTTATTAGGCGTTGATTTTTATAGAAATTATAAGGATTTAATAACATACTATTCTAATATTAGCCCATTTAGCCTCAGATCAGCAAAAAGGGTCGCTGGTTGTACTTACATCGATTCGAAGTCACTTATTGAAAGTTTTGACAAAGAAGATTTAAGTATTGAGGTTGAAGGCCAGGATTATGAAAATTTAAAATCGTTTTTTGTGTATAAAAAATACCGTAATATTTTTGAGTTTTATGAATCTGAAGATCATCATTGGTGTGAAAAACGTTTTAATTTTCTCTCTAAATTAGATGTATCTAACTGTTTTGATTCAATTTACACCCATTCAATTTCATGGGCTGTTTTGCAAAAAAGCTATGCAAAACAACATTTAAATAAAACAAAGTCGACATTCCCATTTAAATTTGATCAATTAATGCAGAGGTCGAACTACAACGAAACAAATGGCATAATAATTGGGCCAGAATTATCTAGGATTTTTGCAGAGATAATAATGCAGTCCGTAGATAATAATATTATCAATGATCTTAATAAAGACGGTTTAGTTCTTGGGGGGGATTACCAAGTATATCGCTACGTCGATGACTATTTCATCTTTTATAATGACGAGGATGTGTTTAATAAAATTAGAATAAGTACGCAGACAAATCTAAAGACTTATAAGCTAAGTTTAAATAAATATAAAGAAGAGAGGTTTTCGCGCCCAATAATAACGCCAATAACTATTGCCAAGAAAAAAATAGCGAATCTGATATCGGAAAGAATATCCTATAACATTACTGATAATGATTCTCTAGATGAAGATTCAAAGAAAGGAAGTGTCTACATACATCAAAATAGTTTATCTACCGACTTTAAATCGATACTTTCTGTATCAGGCATAACATATTCGGATATATTAAACTATTCATTGTCTATCATTGAAAGGAAAATCAAGACACTTTTTAAAGATTATAAAGAGCTTTCAAAAGATGGAAGTGGCGATCGCCAATTAATTAATGCTATTGTATCTGTGGTGAATTTCACATATTTTATATATGCAGTTGCCCCTAAAGTGAATAGTACCATAAAATTATGTAGGATAATTCAGCAAGTAATTATGTTTGTTAAAGATCAGAAATTAGGCGAGGAATATCAGCATATCGTATTCAAATGTGTATTCGATAACTCGTGTTCTATTTTAGATAAATATTCCGTTGATAAAACGACACCTATCGAAACCTTGTATTTATTAGTGCTGATTAGGCAGCTTGGTAAATATTATTGGTTAGGTGAAAAAAGCTTGATGAAATATTTTAATATTGGCTTTGATGGTGGTGTCTACTCATTTGATGATAACTTAAATTACTTTTCTATTACTTCTCTAATGTTTTATATGAGTGACAAGAAAAGATATGATGGAGTCAGGACGCATCTTTTACTTCATATTGATAATATTTATAGCATGAAAGTTGATACACTTCTAAATGAGTCTGAATTGGTGCACTTAACGTTGGACCTAATTGCTTGCCCATACATATCTGTTTCTTTTAAGAAAACTCTGCTTTCTCGTTATGGTATTGACGAATCGTATGTGAAACGAATTATTTCATTAAATGAATATTGGTTTACAAAATGGAATGACTTTGATTTTGCGAAGGAGCTGGACGCGAAACTGAGCAACGCTGTATACTAAGAGGAAGCGCATCAGGCACCCTTAATGGCTGTTGGCAGCCGCACACACCAGCGCTAACGGGTATGATTGCCCTATGCATGGGAGTTATACTTGGCGAGATCCGCCTGAGTCTTTCCGTTGAGATAACCCCCTACTACACAGCTTTTGGCCTATGTGGTAGGGGGTTGTTGAGACTAAAGTAGTACAGGAACAAGGGCGTCAAAGACTAGCCTGACAGTTACGCTAAATACTTAATATAAATTAATCGGTGTGCAGTAACTTTGCACGGCGTTCTTGCATTTTTTCGCCATGGTTCTTTCTTTTATTACCACAAAGATAACAAGAACATGCACAAGGTGACTGATAGATTTTACCTATAGTAATTGATGTTTTATTTACTGCAATACGATAAAATCTTCTCTTCGATTTCAAACGAAAGGCATGCTGCCGTCGCCAAGACCTATCCCTAACCATATAAATTTACTCCACTTTTCTAACGCGGCGTTATACCGCGTCCGTATCAATACATGGAGTCCAACATCGATCTGTTTATTCACTTTTCACCATCATATAACCTTGTTCTGCTTATGGTATCAACTTCTATTAACTATCTGACTATGTATGATCTTATACACTTATCTTAAAAATGTGTAGAGTTTTATATCGTTACATCTCCACTATTGTTAGCATAAAGCATGAGAATTATGATCGTGCTCTATACTAACTTTCAATACAGGTTCTTTATTTAGAAATCTTCTATCAACTCTGACATTTTCTCTTGGAAATACATTGGGTATTTTTCTATTACCTTCATTGCATTACCTCGATTATTTTTCAACTCTTTCACGAGATACTTCTTCTGAGTCGCCGCTAGCTTCAAGGATGTGGCGAGATCCTGAGCTATTACTCGATCTGAAAAACCAAGCTCATATAGGGAAATAGCGGTGTCTGTGGGTAGACCATATTTTAGTCTTTTTTGAAAAAGCTGCAGACGATTGAGCAGATCCCTTGTGCCATCCTTATTAAGATTTCCGATGAACTCAGATATTGCGCCTACAACAAGCGTTGCATCATATGCAAGCGCCTCTTCGCAGATATCTACGATATGGTCGATCTTGAACTCTCTCCGATTAGTACCCCATATCATCTTAACTTTTCGTTCACGGATGATTTCTAGGAGGTCGCAGAAGGGTTTGCCACTGATCCATTCATACGATATTTCTTTAAGCACCTCTGGTTCATCAAACTTGGTAAATACACCACTGTTGATATGCTTAATAAACAATTGCCAAATATGGTTGAGGATTTCTTTTTCATCAACAATAGAGAGAAGGTTGTCAGTGTTGGATTGGACCCATTTCTCAATAGATTCAGCATCCTGAATCCCGTAAAGCGTTCTACCATAGATTTTTCGGCGGGACGGCTCGGTAATACTTGTTGAAATGTACCTTGCGAGCAGTTGAAATAACTCGCGGATATGCTCCTTTTTCTGAGTGTCTGCGAGAAAAAAAGCTAGCGTACCTTCAGCTAGGCGGGTCACGTCAGCTTGCGATAAACCGTCTTCGGATTCATCCCAATGGGATAGGAGGAAACTCTCTACTGCAGATATTAGACTGATTCTCCAGGCTATTTGACGCTCAATATTGTTTTGAGAAAAGTTTCTATCTCCATGCAATGCGGTTATCTTTGTGGCAAGATTCGCAATTTTGTCGGGATTGTCGATATAGTCCTTGGCAAAGTCTAGTGCCCCCATGGGGATTGAGATTTTCTCGTCATCGCTTTTGATGGGGTCAAATATTGATAGAAGGTTGCTGACACATGGTTCAGAATTTTGTGGTTCCAGTAGTTTTTTCACCTGCTTCCAGCGCCATTTTTCGCTCCGCACCTTCCGCTTATCAAAGATTACTGGATCCGCAAACAGGATGCTGCCTTCGGTATGCATCCCGGCTCGACCCGCTCTACCAATAAGATTGTGGAAATCACGAACCTTGATGCGCTCCATACCCTGGTAGACACTGGTCACGATGAGGTATCGTATCGGAAGATTTACACCCTGCGCTAAGGTAGATGTACAAACAACGAATCGCACAAGATTGTCACGCATAGCATGCTCTACTGCCAGTCGAATGCCATGTGGTGTATTGCCATGATGGGAAAAAATTCCATGTTCCGCACTCTGAGATGCTGGAGCGTTAGCCCCAAGATTTTTGATATGCAGATGTGTTAGCCGAGCCACTTCTTGGTGATCTGAATAATCGGATGGTAAGGGCAGTGGCACACCTCGCTTGATAACATCTACTGCCTTTTCGCAGATGCTTGCCGCAGTTGACTTTCGCCCGCAGAAAATAGCTATGCTGCCCTTTGGTGCCAATTTTAGACCGAGGTAAAGTGCGATAGCCTGCCCATCATTTTTTTCAGGAAAAAAACGGTCAGTATGTTCTCGTGACTTCCTTCCGAGATTAAATGTTTCAATCACTCTCGGGACGAAAAACTCACTTTGTTCAGCGTTGCGACTGTCGACGTATTCGATTCTTCCCAGTTGATCGAGCCAGCTCGCGAATCCAATCGACCTGAAAGTTGGAATTAGGGTTGTGCCTTCGACGACATTCGGTTCCCCGTTTAGCCATAATCCAACTGCCTCGGCATTACTGATGACTGCTGAGATTAGGACCTTTTGGGTTCCTTCAGGAATCATAGTGCGTAGTGACGTCAGAAGTAGCTCGTATGTGATGCCCCGAGTCCCGCTGTCGAACTGGTGTCCCTCATCAAGAATTAATAGGCCAATGTGTGCCCCTAGCTCCGGAGCGTGCCGAAGGGCGTAAAGTAGTTTCTCAGGTGTTACGACCAGGACCTGTTGGTGCCCCAAAAGTTCAGCAATCTCAAAGTCAGTCTGTAGGGCATCGGTTAACTCATCTACCTTGGTTGATTCACTGTTGAATGCTTCGACGAGGCTGTTCTTGATTTCATGGCATAGCGCTCTAAATGGGGCAATGATAATAGCAAGAGACACTCGTTTGGCTAAAAACGCGCTCCGAAGAATTAGCTCAGTTGCCTTTGTTTTACCTGCACTGGTGGGCATTTGAACGATGGCTGACTTTCCTCTTAAAACATTCGCTTGTCCCAATAAATGCTGTGCTGGCCAAAATTCTTTAATAAAGCTATTGTTATGCAGTGCTTCCTTCCAGGTACTAATTGATAGGCCACTATATTTTGGTAAACACTTCCACGTTGAGTTATCGATTTTTCTCAAAATTATTGAAGATATCAAATCGCTTAAAAGTAACTGCCTTGGAGTGCCAGCAAAGTATGCTAAATCTCTTAGCCTTTTCACCTCACTTCGAATCGCGAAGTCATTTCCAGATGAAAAAAACATATTTAACTCTTTGGAAATGTTTTCTATGAGTTTACCAAATACTGAGTCGATATTCTCAAAATGAATGCTTGAATCGCCTTCAAGCAACCACAGCAATAAAAATTCCAGCCCGGCTCCATCTAGATTTGGACAGTACAATCCATAAATTCCAGATGCATCAATATCTCTTTTCAATTTTTTTATCAAAACTGATGAACTGCCTGGGAGTTCACATAAATAGTATGATGCTGCACCAAGAAGCATAAGATATGGATCAAGCGTTTCATTTAACTTTGACTGGAGGTAGGAGTCGAAAAAGCTGGCAGAAAATAAAAGATTGGTTTTCATCTCTGTGAGCAAATTAGCCTCTGGCTCCTCTCTGTTTATCGCAGCTGCGAGATCTCCCAGTAGACCAATAGATATGCTGAAAAGCTTGGCCGGATCTTGGGTTATTTTGATGTGATGCTCTTCCGGAATGCTGAACTCAAGCATCTTTGCCTTTGACCGGGAGACGCCAAGCAGCAGTTGCGATTTCTTTTCAGGCCTCATGCGCAGCTCTCCTATAGAGCTCGTGGACTAGTGCCATCATTTGATCTCCTGTGATCACAACTAACACAAGATCACCTGAATGTGGATGAGATATGGTTTCGGTCAATGATATAAGGTGGCTGTCAAAAAGTGGGCTATCAAAGAGCGCTACAGCACCATATATTTCCCTATATGGATAATCTACTTCGTTCTGGAAACGTTCAATTTTTTCAGCATCATCAAGCTGATTACGACAATACAGTCTTTGTTTAATAGCATTTAAAGACTCTGCCTTCCGTGCAACGTCTTTTAATGAGCCATCTACTGCATCTTGAAGTCTCGGCTTTGCTTTTTTCCCTGAGAATTGTGCTTTCGCTTCAAATATCGCTAACCTATCATTCGAAGATACAATACCGTCCTTGATGATATCAAAACCGATTATGTCACTGCCTTTAGTCGACTCGTTTCGAATAGTTTTGTCACCGTAGCGAGTGCGAGGAACCCAGTAGCCGAGCAAGTATTCAATAAAATCAGCTACCAATACTTCTCCAAAGTCACCTGCACGAATGCTTGGACCAGGCGCATCTTTTATGTCTGGAAACTTTATTAGGTTGAGATAGTCTTCGCGAGAATACCCGTATCCCCTACGGAAATAATCGATTTCACTGTCAAAGCAGTAGTGGTTCCGAAAGTGCTTTGCCCATTCTGAAAGCACTTGTTCGTCTTGTTCATGACGGAAAACCCAGACTTCGATATTTTTGCCATCTGCGGTTCTTAGATCCTCTTCATGCTTGGTCAGCCACCTCGTATGAGTTGATGAGAAGCTCATTAATTTCTTAGTCCTTATCCAGATTCCTGGATTCTATAGGCTTTTTTTGAATAGGTTAGCATAGCCTTTGACACTAACTCATTATTCTTAGTGCTACTGAGTCAGAAAACCGCGGTTAAGAAGTAAGTTTCATCAATAGGCGAAGAACGTAAAATTTTTAGTCGTCATGAAAAGTATATTTAACTAAAAACATTACATAAATATTGTTTTTTGATTTAATGCATTGAAATTAATGATTTTTATTAAAAATCAGGTAAACAGAACCATTCTGATTTGTCTTTAAAACAATAGGGTATATTGTTTTAAGGTGGATGATTAAAGCATCTGCCAGCCATAAAAAAGAAGCCTCCGTTATGGAGGCTTCTACATATCAAGTCAAAATCATTGGCCATTGTGGCGGTGTCTGATTCATCTCTTCTAGCATCACCGACTCGATGTTGTGCCAGATGGCGGTGATATCCGCCATTGTGATGCCAAGCAACCCCATTGCGAACCAGCAGGCGGAAACTACGCCCAGACCGCTGCTGATCACTGCAAGCCCGACATAATCAGCCCGACGAAAACGGATGTTGAGCGTGCTAGCCAGAAACATCATTACGGCACTAAGAAGTTGCCAGCGAAGAAGAACCACGCCAGTGGTGAGGGTAGCCATCAAACAATTCCTCGGAAAAGAGCTGATGCCCTGGACAGCGCGGCGTTGTTCACGGGAGGCGTGATACACTCTGGCTATCGCGGGGCTTGCAGAACACAAAAATGAAACACTCTGTTTGTTTCATGAATTTTGTGAACTATATCACAATTGGTTGTTTGTTAGCCAGATTAGGCCGTGACTTTTATTGCCGTACAGATTATGTGTTTTTTCAGCGGCATTAAGGGTATATCTTCCCGCCGCCTCTGCATTCCTGAAGGTGATTAATTTTTAAGATCAATGAATTATCGTCATCCTGGTGACGATTAAAAAGGTCTCAATTTTATATCAGGCAAAAGTGCTATTTATACCGTAAGATTTATCTAAAGACGTCGGTAGCCAGGGTTTCACCTTGCAATAACCGGGTATAAACAGGCAGGGAATTGATAGCAATGAGTCATCGTGCACGACACCAATTACTGGCGTTTCCGGGCATTATCTTTTTAGTTCTCTTTCCCATCATTCTGTCGCTATGGATTGCCTTCTTTTGGGCAAAATCAGAAGTGAATAATCAGCTCCGAACCTTTGCTCAGCTGGCGTTGGATAAATCTGAGCTGGTCATTCGTCAGGCAGATTTAGTGAGCGATGCAGCTGAACGCTATCAGGGGCAAGTTTGCACTCCAGCCCATCAAAAGCGAATGTTGAATATTATTCGTGGCTATCTTTATATTAATGAATTGATTTATGCTCGTGATAACCATTTTTTATGCTCATCGCTGATAGCGTCTGTAAATGGCTATACGATTGCACCGGCCGATTATAAGCGCGAACCTAACGTTTCTATCTATTATTACCGTGATACGCCTTTTTTCTCTGGCTATAAAATGACCTACATGCAGCGGGGAAATTATGTGGCGGTTATCAACCCTCTCTTCTGGAGTGAAGTGATGTCTGATGATCCGACATTGCAATGGGGAGTGTATGATACGGTGACGAAAACCTTTTTCTCGTTAAGCAACGAGGCCTCGGCAGCAACGTTTTCTCCGCTGATTCATTTGAATGATTTAACCGTACAACGAAATGGCTATTTATATGCGACAGTTTATTCGACAAAACGCCCAATTGCAGCCATTGTTGCGACTTCATATCAACGTCTTATAACTCATTTTTATAATCATCTTATTTTTGCGTTGCCCGCCGGTATTTTGGGGAGTCTTGTTCTGCTATTACTCTGGCTACGTATTCGACAAAACTATTTGTCTCCCAAACGCAAATTGCAACGCGCCCTCGAAAAACATCAACTTTGCCTTTATTACCAGCCAATAATCGATATCAAAACAGAAAAATGTATCGGCGCTGAAGCGTTGTTACGTTGGCCTGGTGAGCAGGGGCAAGTAATGAATCCGGCAGAGTTTATTCCGCTGGCAGAAAAGGAGGGGATGATCGGACAGGTAACTGATTATGTTATTGATAATGTCTTCCGTGATTTGGGCGCGTATCTGGCAACACATACCGATCGCTATGTTTCTATTAACCTGTCAGCCTCCGATTTTCATACCTCACGGTTGATAGCGCGAACCAATCAGAAAACAGAGCAACATGCGGTGCGCCCGCAGCAAATTAAATTTGAAGTGACTGAACATGCATTTCTTGATGTCGACAAAATGACGCCGATTATTCTGGCTTTCCGCAAGGCCGGTTACGAAGTGGCAATTGATGATTTTGGTATTGGCTACTCTAACTTGCATAACCTTAAATCATTGAATGTCGATATTTTGAAAATCGATAAATCGTTTGTTGAGACGCTGACCACCCACAAAACCAGTCATTTGATTGCGGAACACATCATCGAGCTGGCGCACAGCCTGGGGTTAAAAACGATCGCTGAAGGTGTCGAAACTGAGGCGCAGGTTAACTGGCTGCGCAAACGCGGCGTGCGCTATTGCCAGGGATGGTTTTTTGCGAAGGCGATGCCGCCGCAGGTGTTTATGCAATGGATGGGGTAATTACCCGCGCGGGAGTTAACGCGCGGGCAATAAAACTACAGGCGGTGGCGATAATCGCTGGGAGTGCGATCAAACTGCCGACGGAAAACGCGGGAGAAGGTCTGCTGAGAGACATAACCCAGGTCCATTGCGATATCAAAAATCGGACGCTCGGTGGTGCGCAACTCAACGGCGGCCAGTAACAGACGGCGCTGGCGAATGTAATCGCCAAGCGTCTGATGCGTCACCGTGCGGAACATCCGTTGCAAGTACCACTTTGAATAGCCAGATTTTTTTGCGACGACATCAATGTTAAGCGGCTGGTCAATATGCTCGTCAATCCATGCGATAAGATCCTGAATAATTTTCTGATGGGACATAAATCTGCCTCTTTTCAGTGTTCAGTTCGTTAATTCATCTGTTGGGGAGTATAATTCCTCAAGTTAACTTGAGGTAAAGCGATTTATGGAAAAGAAATTACCCCGCATTAAAGCGCTGCTAACCCCCGGCGAAGTGGCGAAACGCAGCGGTGTGGCGGTATCGGCGCTGCATTTCTATGAAAGCAAAGGGTTGATTACCAGTATCCGTAATAGCGGCAATCAGCGGCGATATAAACGTGATGTGTTGCGATATGTCGCAATTATCAAAATTGCTCAGCGTATTGGCATTCCGCTCGCAACCATTCGTGAAGCGTTTGGCGTGTTGCCAGAAGGGCATACGTTAAGTGCGAAAGAGTGGAAACAGCTTTCGTCCCAATGGCGAGAAGAGTTGGATCGGCGCATTCATACCTTAGTGGCGCTGCGTGACGAACTGGATGGATGTATTGGTTGTGGCTGCCTTTCGCGCAGTGATTGCCCGTTGCGTAACCCGGGCGACCGCTTAGGAGAAGAAGGTACCGGCGCACGCTTACTGGAAGATGAACAAAACTAAAGCGCCACAAGGGCGCTTTAGTTTGTTTTCCGGTCTTTGTCTTTCTCTCTATCCCGCTGGTACACAGGAGGGTTTCCCCCGACGTCAACACACCTCATTCGAGCACGTGGTGGAGGTTCCGGTTGGTGTTGATGCTTTAATTGTATGTGACCGGCGTTTCTTCGCCAGTGTAAAAGTACACTTTTTAGCCGCAATATTTTTGTCATCTCAGACGATTTTTTATCGCAATCCTGAACGGTATACGGCTCGATAACGCTGCAATCTTGCGCATCGACGATAACGTTTGCGCATCAATTGCCTGGTTTTTCATCGTCAAGACAATAAAAGAGAAAAAAGCAGCAAACTTCGGTTGAAAAAGCCGCTATGATCGCCGGATAATCGTTTGCTTTTTTTACCACCCGTTTTGTATGCGCGGAGCTAAACGTTTGCTTTTTTTTGCGACGCAGCAAATTGTCGCAAACCTGGAGCAGGAAGATAACGTTTCGCTGGCAGGGGATTGTCCGCCACGCATCTTGACGAAAATTAAACTCTCAGGGGATGTTTTCTTATGTCTACGCCATCAGCGCGTACCGGCGGTTCACTCGACGCCTGGTTTAAAATTTCACAACGTGGAAGCACTGTCCGTCAGGAAGTGGTTGCCGGGTTAACAACGTTTCTGGCGATGGTCTACTCAGTTATCGTCGTTCCAGGCATGTTGGGTAAAGCGGGCTTCCCGCCTGCGGCAGTTTTCGTTGCAACCTGTCTGGTTGCCGGACTCGGTTCTATCGTGATGGGTCTGTGGGCTAATCTGCCGTTGGCGATTGGTTGCGCCATCTCTCTGACGGCGTTTACCGCATTCAGTTTGGTGCTGGGGCAACATATTAGCGTACCTGTCGCGCTGGGTGCCGTGTTCCTGATGGGTGTGTTGTTTACGGTAATTTCTGCCACGGGTATCCGTAGCTGGATTTTGCGCAACTTGCCGCACGGTGTGGCGCACGGCACGGGGATTGGTATCGGTCTGTTCCTGCTGCTGATTGCTGCTAATGGTGTCGGTCTGGTGATTAAAAACCCACTTGATGGTCTGCCCGTCGCGCTGGGGGATTTCACGACCTTTCCGGTGATGATGTCGTTGGTGGGTCTGGCAGTGATTATCGGCCTGGAAAAACTGAAAGTCCCTGGTGGCATTCTGCTGACCATTATCGGTATCTCAATTGTCGGTTTGATCTTCGATCCTAACGTCCATTTCTCCGGCGTTTTTGCCATGCCTTCATTGAGCGATGAAAACGGCAATTCACTGATTGGCAGCCTGGACATTATGGGCGCGCTGAATCCTGTAGTCCTGCCAAGTGTTCTGGCACTGGTGATGACAGCAGTATTTGATGCCACCGGAACTATCCGTGCCGTCGCCGGTCAGGCGAACCTGCTGGATAAAGATGGGCAGATCATCGACGGCGGGAAAGCACTGACCACCGACTCCATGAGCAGCGTTTTTTCTGGCCTGGTGGGTGCAGCTCCGGCAGCGGTATACATCGAGTCTGCGGCGGGTACGGCGGCGGGCGGTAAAACCGGTTTGACGGCTATCACCGTTGGCGTGCTGTTCCTGCTGATTCTGTTCCTCTCTCCGCTCTCTTACCTCGTTCCGGGGTACGCAACGGCTCCGGCGCTGATGTACGTTGGCCTGCTGATGCTGAGCAACGTGGCGAAAATCGACTTTGCTGATTTTGTTGATGCGATGGCGGGTCTGGTTACGGCGGTATTCATCGTGCTGACCTGTAACATCGTAACAGGCATCATGATCGGCTTCGCGACTCTGGTGATTGGTCGTCTGGTTTCCGGCGAATGGCGCAAGTTGAACATCGGTACGGTCGTTATTGCCGTGGCGCTGGTGACCTTCTATGCGGGTGGCTGGGCTATCTAATCTTACATAGGATTCTGAAAACGGGTGGCAATGGCTGCCCGTTTTTATTTTCTCCGCACATTGTGTGAGCTTTTGCGATATTCTGAAAAAATGAGAATTCAGGCATAACGCCTTTCTCAGATCATAAAAAACATCGCAAACAGGGAACGCATGGAAATCTTCTTCACCATACTGATAATGACCCTCGTGGTCTCGCTGTCCGGGGTGGTCACTCGTGTCATGCCCTTTCAGATCCCGCTTCCGCTTATGCAAATCGCCATCGGTGCGCTACTGGCGTGGCCGACGTTTGGTTTGCATGTGGAGTTTGATCCTGAACTCTTTTTAGTCTTGTTTATCCCGCCGTTGCTGTTCGCTGATGGCTGGAAAACGCCGACCCGTGAATTTCTCGAACATGGGCGAGAGATTTTCGGCCTCGCGCTGGCGCTGGTGGTGGTCACCGTAGTCGGCATTGGCTTCCTTATTTACTGGGTGGTGCCGGGCATTCCGCTGATCCCCGCCTTTGCGCTGGCTGCGGTGCTTTCTCCGACCGATGCTGTAGCGCTCTCCGGGATTGTTGGCGAGGGGCGCATCCCGAAAAAAATCATGGGCATTTTGCAGGGCGAAGCGTTGATGAATGACGCCTCCGGCCTGGTGTCGTTGAAGTTTGCCGTGGCAGTGGCGATGGGGACAATGATCTTCACCGTCGGCGGTGCGACGGTCGAATTTATGAAAGTGGCAATAGGCGGTATTCTCGCCGGTTTTGTGGTGAGCTGGCTGTATGGTCGCTCGCTGCGATTCCTCAGCCGCTGGGGCGGTGATGAACCCGCGACGCAGATCGTTCTGCTGTTCTTGCTGCCATTCGCTTCTTATCTGATTGCGGAACATATTGGCGTTTCCGGCATCCTCGCTGCGGTTGCCGCCGGGATGACCATCACCCGCTCCGGTGTGATGCGCCGTGCGCCGCTGGCAATGCGCCTGCGCGCAAACAGCACCTGGGCGATGCTGGAATTTGTCTTTAACGGCATGGTGTTCCTGCTGTTAGGTCTGCAGTTGCCGGGGATTCTGGAGACGTCGCTGATGGCGGCAGAAATCGACCCTAACGTCGAAATCTGGATGCTGTTTACCGATATTATTCTGATATATGCGGCGCTGATGCTGGTCCGTTTCGGCTGGCTGTGGACGATGAAAAAGTTCAGCAACCGCTTCCTGAAGAAGAAGCCGATGGAGTTTGGTTCGTGGACTACACGAGAAATCCTGATCGCGTCTTTCGCCGGGGTGCGTGGGGCGATCACTCTGGCCGGTGTGCTCTCTATCCCGCTTCTCTTGCCGGATGGTAACGTCTTCCCTGCGCGCTATGAGTTAGTGTTCCTGGCGGCTGGCGTCATTCTCTTCTCATTGTTTGTCGGCGTGGTGATGTTGCCTATTCTGCTACAACACATAGAAGTCGCGGACCATTCGCAACAATTGAAAGAGGAACGTATTGCACGAGCGGCAACGGCAGAAGTGGCGATTGTGGCGATCCAGAAAATGGAGGAGCGTCTGGCGGCGGATACCGAAGAGAATATCGATAACCAGCTGCTCACAGAGGTTAGTTCTCGCGTCATTGGTAACCTGCGTCGTCGCGCCGATGGACGTAATGATGTAGAAAGTTCAATCCTGGAAGAGAACCTGGAGCGTCGCTTCCGTCTGGCGGCATTGCGTTCTGAACGTGCTGAACTGTACCACCTGCGCGCCACGCGGGAGATCAGTAACGAAACGCTGCAAAAATTACTGCACGATCTCGATTTGCTTGAAGCGTTGCTGATTGAGGAAAATCAGTAATCTGCATGGTTGGCGGGCGAGCCCGCCAACCCGACTTACTCTGGCGTTAACCAGTATCCTTCACAACAGCTCAGCCACGCGTGGGCAGAGTGGGAAAGGTAAACGCCCTCACGCCAAATCATTCCTAATTTCCAGCTTAGTTCGCTTTCCAGCGGTAGCCATTTTAAGGTGTTTTTATCTAATCGCTGGCAAATGGGTTCCGGCAATATGGCTATTCCGACACCGGCCTGAACCATCGCGGCGAGAAAATCCCATTGCCCGCTGCGAACTGCAATTCTCGGCTTAACGCCATGTTCATCGAATAACTTCATCAATTGCTTACTTAAGGCAAAATCTTCGTTATAGATAAGTAGAGGATGTTCCGCCAATGTCTCCGGTGAGACGGCATCACATTCAAGCCATTTACCTGAATGTGGCGTCAGTACACATAGTGGATGACTAAACAGCGATAACGTTGTCAGGCCGCTTTCTTCTACTGGCAGGGCTGTCAGTGCCATATCCAGTTCACCGTTCATCACCGCTTGTTGTACCGTCAGACCACCAAACTCCGAAATTTTCAATTCTACGCCGGGGTAACGCTGGCGAAAAAGGCCAATCGGCCCGGCCATCAACATCCCAACCATCGGCGGGATTCCCAGCCGCAAAACGCCGGTTTTAAGCTGATTGATATCGCTAAGCTCAGCTTCCAGTTGCCGAAACTCAGCCAGTAAAGCCAGCCCGCGCTCAAATACGACGCGACCAGTATCAGTGAGAAGCAGCCGACGACCATCGCGGATCAACAATATACAGTTCAGCTCATCTTCGAGATTCTTCAGCATCTTGCTGATAGTTGGTTGGGTGACAAACAACTTCTCCGCTGCGCGGGTGAAGCTTTGCTGGCGCACGACTTCGACAAAATAACGCAGCGTTCTGATATCCATAACTATTCCCTTTGACTATACCTGCAATGATTTTAATTCATTTCAGTCAGGGGCGAGCGCTCTCTATACTTACCATTCTGTTTTATTTTCAGGATATCCTCTCATGCCCGTGGCGCTTCGCCGCATTACCCCTGCCGTAGTGCAATCTATCCAGGTATTTTTTCAGGTTGTGCTGTATGCAGGTTTATTTATTTTTGCGCAGTATCTCGTCTCCTGGCTGCATTTGCCGCTGCCTGCCAACTTGGTGGGGATGATCCTGATGCTGGCGCTGATTGTTTGTCGCATTCTTCCTCTGCAATGGGTTCGAGCCGGGGCGCGTTGGCTATTGGCCGAAATGTTGCTGTTTTTTGTCCCTGCCGTGGTGGCTGTGGTGAACTATGCACAACTATTACTGGTGGATGGCTGGCGTATTTTTGCTGTGATCGCGCTGAGTACGGTGATGGTGCTGGGCACGACTGCCTGGGTAGTGGAAAAAGTCTATCGCTATGAAATGCGCAGGTTAAACCGTGGCTAATTTTCAGCTAAGTATGCTCTGTCTGGCAATTACGCTAGTTATCTATTTTCTTAACAAACGCCTTTATCGCCGCTTTCGTAAATTGCCATTGATGCCTCTGGTGCTGACGCCTACGCTACTGGTTATGCTGCTGGTTTTTGGCAATATTTCTTGGCAAAACTATATTGGCGAAGCGCACTGGTTACTATGGCTATTAGGTCCGGCCACCATCGCCTTTGCGGTACCAGTGTATGACAATCGGGCGATCATTAAGCGTCACTGGATGTCGTTGACGGCAGGCGTACTGACGGCAACGGTGGTGGCAGTGACCAGCTCAGTGTGGCTGGCGCGATTGTTTACCCTGCCAGATGAGATCCAGCGTAGCCTGGCGGTGCGTTCGGTCACTACGCCATTTGCTTTGGCAGCGAGCCAGTCGCTCGGCGGACAGCCTGATCTGGTGGCGCTGTTTGTGGTGGTCACCGGTGTGTTTGGCATGGCGATTGGCGACGTGTTGTTTTTACGTCTCTCTATTCGCGAAGGGATGGCGAAAGGTGCTGGATTCGGCGCGGCATCTCATGGTGCCGGGACTGCGCGGTCGTATGAACTGGGTCAACAAGAAGGCGTAGTTGCAAGCCTGGTCATGATGCTTTCAGGTGTATTGATGGTATTGGTTTCGCCGCTGGTGGCCAGGATGATGTTCTGAAGAAATTCCCCGATCAAGCGACCGGGGAAGGGGAGAGATTAATGCGCGCGGCCCTGCTCAACGCCAAAGCCAGTCTGGGAGCGGATAAACTGCGCACGGAACAGTTCACGCTCGCGCGCACCTTCCGCTGAATTATCCGTTGCCGAGAAGAACCAGATACCGAGGAATGCCACGCTGATAGAGAACAGCGCCGGGTATTCATACGGGAAGATGGCTTTTTCGTGACCGAGGATCTGTACCCAAATCGTCGGGCCGAGGATCATCAGCACCACCGCAGTAATCAGTCCTAACCAGCCGCCCAGCATTGCGCCACGGGTAGTCAGTTTCGACCAGTACATGGAAAGCAGAATGATCGGGAAGTTACAGCTCGCCGCGATGGCAAACGCCAGCCCCACCATAAAGGCGATGTTCTGATTCTCAAACAGCACGCCGAGGATAATGGCAATCACACCGAGGATCAGTACGGTGATTTTCGATACCCGCAGCTCTTCACGTTCGGTCGCACCTTTTTTGAAGACGTTAGCGTACAGGTCGTGAGACACCGCCGATGCGCCCGCCAGCGTCAGACCCGCAACCACCGCAAGAATGGTGGCGAAAGCAACCGCTGAAATAAAGCCGAGGAACAGGTTGCCGCCCACCGCATTGGCCAGGTGAACTGCTGCCATGTTGTTACCACCAATCAGATGGCCCGCCGCGTCTTTATATTCCGGATTCGCACCGACCAGCATGATCGCGCCAAAGCCGATAATAAAGGTCAGGATGTAGAAGTAGCCCATAAATCCGGTGGCGTAGAACACGCTCTTACGTGCTTCGCGGGCATCGCTGACCGTAAAGAAGCGCATCAGAATATGCGGCAAGCCCGCCGTACCAAACATCAGTCCTAGCCCCAAAGAGAGCGCGGAGATAGGATCTTTCACCAGCCCGCCCGGCTTCATGATGTCGACACCTTTCGGGTGTACCGCCATCGCTTCGCTGAACAGATTGTTGAAGCTAAAGCCGACGTGTTTCATCACCATAAAGGCCATAAAGCTGGCACCGAACAGCAACAGCACGGCTTTAATAATTTGTACCCAGGTGGTCGCCAGCATGCCGCCGAACAGGACGTACATCATCATCAGCACGCCGACCAGCACTACCGCAATGTGATAGTTAAGGCCAAACAGCAGCTCGATCAGTTTACCTGCGCCCACCATCTGGGCGATAAGGTAAAGCGCCACCACCACCAGAGAACCACAGGCCGAAAGAATACGAATCGGCCCCTGTTTCAGACGGTAAGAGGCCACATCGGCAAAGGTGTAGCGACCGAGGTTACGCAGACGTTCGGCAATCAGGAACAAAATGATCGGCCAGCCTACCAGGAAGCCTAGCGAGTAAATTAAGCCGTCATAGCCGGAGGTAAACACCAGCGCGGAGATCCCCAAGAATGAGGCGGCGGACATATAGTCCCCGGCAATCGCCAGCCCGTTCTGAAAACCGGTGATATTGCCGCCTGCGGTGTAGTAGTCATTACGCGAACGTACGCGTTTTGACGCCCAGTAGGTAATGCCGAGCGTAAACACGACGAAAATCAGGAACATAATAATCGCCTGCCAGTTCGTTGGCTGGCGCTCTACGGCCCCGCTAATAGCATCCGCGGCGTTAGCTGCGAAAGGGAGTGTGGCGGCAAGCGCCGTCAGAACTCTTTTCATGATGCTTGTACCTCATGCAGGACTTCGTTATTAAGACGGTCGAATTCGCCGTTCGCCCGCCAGATGTAGATACCAGTGAGAACAAAGGAGATCACAATTACCCCGACACCGACTGGAATACCGCGTGTGACGCTGGTGTTCGGATTCAGCGGGGTGCCCAGCCAGCCGGGTGCGAAGGCGATCAGTAAAATAAAGCCGATATAAACTGCCAGCATAATAATCGACAGGATGGTGGCAAACCGTTGCCGTTTTTCGACTAACTCCCTGAAATGCGCATTGTCTTCTATCCGCTGATAAATCGTACCATTCATCACAGATTCTCCAGAGGTAATGTAGGGATTGTTTTAATTCCCGCTCCCTTATGGGAGAAGGTTAACGCTTGGGTAACCCTTGCCGAATGTAGGCCGGATAAGGCGTTATACGCCGCATCCGGCAATCAATGCCTGATGCGACGCTGTCGCGTCTTATCAGGCCTACAGCCGTTGCCGAATGTAGGCCGGATAAGGCGTTCACGCCGCATCCGGCAACCAGCGCCTGATGCGCCGCTGTCGCGTCTTATCAGGCCTACAAACCGTTACCGACTCGCATCCGGCAATTGTGGGTTACGATGGCATCGCGATGGCCTGCTTCTCTTCAAGCAGCTTCTCGACTACGCCAGGATCGGCAAGCGTCGAGGTATCGCCCAGGTTGCTGGTATCGCCCGCCGCAATTTTGCGCAGAATACGGCGCATAATTTTGCCGGAGCGGGTTTTAGGCAGGGAGTCGGTCCAGTGCAGCACGTCTGGCGTCGCCAGCGGGCCAATCTCTTTACGCACCCAGTTGCGGACTTCTGCGTACAGTTCTGGTGACGGTTCCTCCCCGTGATTAAGCGTGACGTAGGCGTAGATCGCCTGACCTTTAATATTGTGCGGAATACCGACCACAGCGGCTTCGGCAATTTTCGGATGCGCCACCAGCGCCGACTCAATCTCTGCCGTCCCCAGGCGGTGACCGGAGACGTTCAGCACGTCGTCCACGCGCCCGGTGATCCAGTAATAGCCATCTTCATCGCGACGCGCGCCGTCGCCGCTGAAATACATATTTTTGAAGGTGGAGAAGTAGGTCTGCTCAAAACGATCGTGATCGCCAAACAGCGTACGCGCCTGACCCGGCCAGGAGTCGGTGATCACCAGACTGCCTTCGGTGGCCCCCTCCAGCGGGTTACCTTCGTTATCGACCAGCGCCGGTTGCACGCCGAAGAACGGACGTGTTGCCGAACCGGCTTTCAGCTCGGTAGTGCCAGGCAGTGGCGTGATCATGAAACCGCCAGTTTCGGTCTGCCACCAGGTGTCGACCACCGGGCATTTCTCGTTGCCGATCTTCTTCCAGTACCACTCCCACGCTTCCGGGTTAATTGGCTCGCCCACGGAACCGAGAATGCGCAGCGACGAACGGTCGGTGCCTTCGATCGCTTTATCGCCTTCCGCCATCAGCGCGCGAATCGCCGTGGGCGCGGTATAGAGAATATTGACCTGATGCTTGTCCACCACCTGCGCCATACGGGCAGGCGTCGGCCAGTTCGGTACGCCTTCAAACATCAGCGTGGTCGCGCCGCAGGCCAGCGGGCCATACAGCAAATAACTGTGTCCGGTAACCCAGCCCACATCGGCGGTGCACCAGTAGATATCGCCCGGATGATAATCAAAGACATATTTAAAGGTCAGCGCCGCGTACACCAGATAACCGCCGGTAGTGTGCAGCACGCCTTTTGGCTTACCGGTAGAACCGGAGGTATAGAGAATAAACAGCGGATCTTCGGCGTTCATCTCTTCCGCCTGGTGCTGAGCGCTGGCTTGCTCAACCAGGTCGTGCCACCACAGGTCGCGCCCTTCCTGCCAGTCAATTTTTCCGCCAGTACGCTTCAGTACCACCACATGCTCTACGCTGGTGACGTTCGGGTTTTTCAGCGCGTCATCAACGTTTTTCTTCAGCGGAATACTACGTCCGGCACGCACACCTTCGTCGGAAGTGATCACCAGTCGTGAACTGGAGTCGATAATGCGTCCGGCAACGGCTTCCGGCGAGAAGCCGCCGAAAATCACCGAATGTACCGCGCCAATGCGGGCACAGGCCAGCATCGCGACCGCGGCTTCCGGTACCATCGGCATATAAATCGCAACTACGTCACCTTTTTTAATGCCCAGTTCGAGCAGGGTATTGGCGAAGCGGCAGACGTCGCGGTGCAGCTCTTTATAGCTAATATGTTTGCTCTGGCTGGCGTCGTCGCCTTCCCAGATGATGGCGGTACGATCGCCGTTTTCTTGCAGATGGCGGTCAAGGCAGTTTGCCGCCAGATTCAGCGTGCCGTCCTCGTACCATTTAATGGACACATTACCGGGGGCAAAGGAGGTGTTTTTCACCTTCTGGTACGGTGTGATCCAGTCGAGAATTTTTCCCTGTTCGCCCCAGAAGGTATCTGGTGCGTTAATAGATTGTTGATACATCGCCTCGTACTGCTGAGGGTTTATCAGGCAACGGTCTGCGATGTTGGCAGGAATGGTGTGTTTGTGAATTTGACTCATGCTTTTGTTCTCCTTGTAAGATGTTAATAATATGTGGCATAAGCGTTAAATGTAGGGGTATTGGCAGTTTTGTTTAGTATTTGGGCGACAGATCACGCAAAAGTAGAATTGTGCAAATAAACGGCAGGGTAATTTTTGAAGGTCAGCAACAAAAGTTGATTAATTCTTTGAGGAACATGCAGTTATGCATGCTGTTGAAAAAGAGGAAGATACTGACTAACTCTAAAGTGGTATTTTACATGCACTTACAATTGATTAAAGACAACATTCACAGTGTGGTTATTTGTTACACATAGGGGCGAGCAATGTCATGACAGTGTAGGTGCGGTTACTGTCGTGAAAAACAATAAAAACCGCCATTGCAACAATGGCGCAATTCGGATGAAGCCCTATGACAAGGATAAAAATAAACGCACGCCGTATCTTCAGCTTATTGATTCCTTTTTTCTTTTTCACTTCTGTTCACGCTGAACAAACGGCTGCTCCCGCAACACCTGTAACTGTGGAAGCGAAGAATGAAACCTTTGCCCCGCAGCATCCCGATCAATATCTCTCCTGGAAAGCTACCTCGGAACAGTCAGAGCGTGTTGACGCCCTGGCGGAAGATCCACGGCTGGTGATCCTGTGGGCAGGGTATCCCTTCTCGCGCGATTACAACAAGCCGCGTGGACATGCCTTTGCTGTGACCGATGTGCGTGAAACCCTGCGTACCGGTGCGCCGAAAAACGCTGAAGATGGTCCGCTACCGATGGCGTGCTGGAGTTGTAAAAGCCCGGATGTGGCGCGTCTGATCCAGAAAGACGGCGAAGATGGCTACTTCCACGGAAAATGGGCGCGCGGCGGCCCGGAAATCGTCAACAACTTAGGTTGTGCCGATTGCCATAACACCGCCTCACCAGAGTTCGCCAAAGGCAAACCGGAGTTAACCCTTTCCCGTCCGTATGCGGCTCGCGCGATGGAAGCCATTGGTAAACCTTTTGAGAAAGCCGGACGTTTCGACCAGCAATCGATGGTTTGCGGTCAGTGCCATGTGGAGTATTACTTCGACGGCAAAAACAAAGCGGTTAAATTCCCGTGGGATGACGGCATGAAAGTCGAAAATATGGAGCAGTATTACGACAAAATTGCCTTCTCTGACTGGACTAACTCCCTGTCGAAAACGCCAATGCTGAAAGCGCAGCACCCGGAATATGAAACCTGGACAGCGGGCATTCACGGCAAAAACAACGTGACCTGTATCGATTGCCATATGCCAAAAGTGCAGAACGCCGAAGGCAAACTCTACACCGACCATAAAATTGGTAATCCGTTTGATAACTTCGCCCAGACTTGTGCGAACTGCCATACCCAGGACAAAGCTGCCTTGCAAAAAGTGGTCGCGGAACGTAAGCAGTCGATTAACGACCTGAAAATCAAGGTTGAAGATCAACTGGTTCACGCTCACTTCGAAGCGAAAGCGGCGCTGGATGCAGGCGCAACGGAAGCCGAAATGAAGCCGATTCAGGACGATATCCGTCATGCCCAGTGGCGTTGGGATTTGGCGATCGCTTCCCACGGCATTCATATGCACGCACCGGAAGAAGGTCTGAGGATGCTCGGTACGGCGATGGATAAAGCGGCGGATGCACGCACCAAACTGGCGCGCCTGCTGGCGACCAAAGGCATTACCCATGAAATCCAGATCCCGGATATCTCAACCAAAGAGAAAGCCCAGCAGGCCATTGGCCTGAACATGGAGCAAATCAAGGCCGAGAAGCAGGACTTCATCAAAACGGTGATCCCGCAGTGGGAAGAGCAGGCACGTAAAAACGGTCTGTTAAGCCAATAACCCCGTTCCGCCTCGCAAGGGGCGGAAAACACAATGGAGTGAATATGAGCGTATTACGTTCGTTATTAACTGCCGGGGTGCTGGCGTCGGGCCTGTTGTGGAGCCTGAACGGAATTACCGCTACCCCTGCGGCGCAGGCATCTGATGATCGCTACGAAGTTACCCAGCAGCGTAACCCGGATGCCGCCTGTCTGGACTGTCATAAGCCAGATACCGAAGGTATGCATGGCAAACATGCTTCTGTTATCAACCCGAATAACAAACTGCCGGTCACCTGCACCAACTGCCACGGTCAGCCATCACCGCAACACCGCGAAGGGGTGAAAGATGTGATGCGCTTTAACGAGCCGATGTACAAGGTTGGAGAGCAGAACAGCGTCTGTATGTCCTGCCATCTGCCGGAACAGTTGCAAAAAGCGTTCTGGCCGCACGATGTCCACGTAACCAAAGTGGCGTGCGCCAGCTGCCATTCCCTGCATCCACAGCAAGATACGATGCAGACGTTAAGTGACAAAGGACGGATTAAGATTTGCGTCGATTGCCACAGCGATCAGCGCACCAATCCGAACTTTAACCCGGCGTCTGTTCCGTTGCTTAAGGAGCAGCCATGACCTGGTCTCGTCGCCAGTTTCTCACCGGCGTCGGCGTGCTGGCAGCCGTCAGCGGCACCGCAGGACGCGTGGTGGCGAAAACGTTGAATATCAATGGGGTGCGTTACGGCATGGTGCATGACGAGTCGTTATGCATCGGCTGTACCGCCTGTATGGATGCTTGTCGGGAAGTGAACAAGGTGCCGGAAGGCGTCTCGCGCCTGACGATTATTCGTAGCGAGCCGCAGGGCGAATTTCCTGATGTGAAATATCGCTTCTTCCGTAAGTCTTGCCAGCACTGCGATCATGCGCCGTGCGTTGACGTTTGCCCGACCGGTGCGTCTTTTCGCGACGCTGCCAGTGGGATTGTCGATGTTAATCCGGATCTCTGCGTCGGTTGTCAGTACTGCATCGCCGCCTGTCCGTACCGCGTGCGCTTTATCCATCCGGTCACGAAGACGGCGGACAAATGCGATTTCTGCCGTAAGACCCATTTGCAGGCCGGTAAGCTGCCCGCGTGCGTTGAGGCTTGCCCGACGAAGGCGCTGACGTTTGGCAATCTGGACGATCCCAGCAGTGAGATTTCGCAACTGCTGCGCCAGAAGCCCACTTACCGCTACAAGCTGGCGCTGGGAACCAAACCGAAGCTGTACCGCGTACCGTTTAAATACGGGGAGGTGAGCCAATGACGCAGACTTCCGCATTTCATTTTGAATCGCTGGTGTGGGACTGGCCGATTGCCATCTACCTGTTTTTGATTGGTATTTCTGCCGGTCTGGTGACGCTGGCCGTGCTGTTACGTCGTGTCTACCCGCAGGCGGGCGGTGCAGACAGTACATTGCTGCGCACCACGCTGATTGTCGGGCCTGGCGCGGTGATCCTCGGTCTGTTGATCCTCGTCTTCCACCTGACAAGACCGTGGACCTTCTGGAAGCTGATGTTCCACTACAGTTTTACCTCGGTGATGTCGATGGGGGTGATGCTGTTTCAGCTTTACATGGTGGTGCTGGTGCTGTGGCTGGCGAAAATCTTTGAACATGATTTGCTTGCCCTGCAACAACGCTGGTTGCCGAAGCTGGGGATCGTGCAAAAGGTCTTGAGTCTGCTGACGCCCGTTCATCGCGGACTGGAAACATTGATGCTGGTGCTGGCGGTGTTGTTGGGGGCTTATACCGGCTTTCTGCTGTCGGCGCTGAAATCGTATCCGTTCCTCAATAACCCGATCCTGCCGGTGCTGTTCCTCTTCTCCGGCATCTCGTCTGGTGCGGCGGTGGCGCTGATCGCCATGGCGATACGCCAACGCAGTAACCCGCATTCCACGGAAGCGCACTTTGTACACCGTATGGAAATCCCCGTGGTATGGGGTGAAATCTTCCTGCTGGTGGCGTTTTTTGTCGGTCTGGCGCTGGGCGATGACGGTAAAGTGCGTGCGCTGGTGGCGGCATTGGGCGGCGGTTTCTGGACGTGGTGGTTCTGGCTTGGTGTCGCCGGGCTGGGGCTGATTGTGCCAATGTTGCTCAAACCGTGGGTCAATCGCAGTTCCGGCATTCCTGCCGTGCTGGCGGCATGTGGGGCCAGCCTGGTCGGCGTGTTGATGCTGCGCTTTTTCATTCTCTACGCCGGGCAGTTAACGGTGGCGTAAGCCAGAACAGAGGTGGTTTCTGGACGTATTCCTTCCTGAAGTCAGTTTTCTGGCGTTGTTGTTAAGTCTCGGGGTCAACGTGTTGACCCCGTTGACGGCCTTCGCGGGAGTGCGGTTGCGCTGGCCTGCCATGATGCGACTCACTTGCATCGGCATTCTGGCGCAGTTCGCGCTCCTGCTGCTCGCCTTTGGCGTACTGACGTATTGTTTTCTCATCAGCGATTTCTCGGTCATTTATGTCGCCCAACATAGCTATAGCCTGCTGTCGTGGGAACTCAAACTGGCGGCGGTGTGGGGCGGTCATGAAGGTTCGCTGCTGCTTTGGGTGCTGCTGCTTTCCGCCTGGAGCGCGCTGTTTGCCTGGCATTATCGACAGCAAACCGATCCGCTATTTCCGCTGACGCTAGCCGTTTTATCTCTCATGCTCGCCACACTGCTACTGTTTGTGGTGCTGTGGTCCGATCCCTTCGTGCGGATATTTCCACCAGCAATCGAAGGCCGCGATCTCAATCCGATGCTGCAACATCCCGGTCTTATCTTTCATCCACCGCTGCTTTATCTCGGCTACGGCGGTTTGATGGTGGCGGCGAGCGTGGCGCTGGCGAGTTTACTGCGCGGCGAGTTTGATGGTACCTGCGCCCGAATTTGCTGGCGTTGGGCACTACCTGGCTGGAGCGCATTAACCGCAGGGATCATTCTCGGTTCCTGGTGGGCTTATTGCGAACTGGGCTGGGGCGGTTGGTGGTTTTGGGATCCGGTTGAAAACGCGTCGTTATTACCCTGGCTTTCATCTACTGCGTTGCTACACAGTTTGTCTTTGACACGCCAGCGGGGGATTTTCCGCCACTGGTCGCTGTTGCTGGCGATAGTAACTCTGATGCTGTCGCTGCTGGGCACCTTAATTGTCCGTTCTGGCATTCTGGTTTCGGTTCATGCGTTCGCGCTGGATAACGTCCGCGCCGTGCCGTTGTTCAGCCTGTTTGCACTGATTAGCCTTGCGTCTCTGGCTCTGTATGGCTGGCGAGCGCGGGACGGTGGCCCGGCGGTGCGTTTTTCGGGATTATCGCGGGAAATGTTAATCCTCGCTACGCTGTTGCTGTTTTGCGCAGTGCTACTGATCGTGCTGGTGGGAACGCTTTATCCGATGATTTACAGCCTGCTGGGCTGGGGACGCCTCTCCGTTGGCGCGCCGTATTTTAACCGCGCGACGTTACCGTTTGCTCTGTTGATGCTGGTGGTGATTGTGCTGGCGACGTTTGTCTCTGGCAAACGTGCTCAGCTTCCGGCGCTGCTGGCGCATGCGGGCGTGCTGTTATTTGCCGCGGGGATTGTGGTTTCCAGCGTCAGCCGTCAGGAGATCAGCCTGAATTTACAGCCGGGTCAGCAGGTGACGCTGGCAGGATACACCTTCCGTTTTGAGCGCCTCGATCTGCAAGCCAAAGGCAATTACACCAGCGAAAAAGCGATAGTGGCACTGTTTGACCATCAGCAACGCATTGGTGAATTAACGCCGGAGCGGCGTTTTTACGAAGCACGTCGTCAGCAAATGATGGAACCGTCAATTCGCTGGAATGGCATCCATGACTGGTATGCGGTCATGGGCGAGAAAACCGGAGCGGATCGTTACGCTTTTCGTTTGTATGTACAAAGCGGTGTGCGCTGGATCTGGGGGGGAGGATTGTTGATGATTGCGGGCGCATTGTTAAGCGGATGGCGGGGAAGGAAGCGCGATGAATAAAGGGCTTCTCACGCTACTGCTGTTATTTACCTGTTTTGCGCGCGCTCAGGTTGTAGACACCTGGCAATTCGCCAATCCGCAACAACAGGAACAGGCGTTAAATATTGCCAGCCAGTTACGTTGTCCGCAGTGCCAGAATCAGAACTTACTGGAATCCAATGCGCCGGTGGCAGTCAGTATGCGCCATCAGGTTTACACCATGGTGGAAGAGGGGAAAAGTGAAGTCGAAATCATTGGCTGGATGACCGAACGCTACGGAGATTTTGTTCGCTATAACCCACCGTTAACGGGTCAGACGCTGGTGTTGTGGGCGCTGCCAGTAGTGTTGTTACTGCTGATGGCACTGATCCTCTGGCGAGTGAGGGCGAAGCGATGAAACAGCCTCAAATACCGGTGAAAATGCTGACAACACTCACGATTTTGATGGTATTTCTCTGTGTCGGCAGTTATCTGTTAAGTCCAAAATGGCAGGCGGTACGTGCGGAGTATCAGCGTCAGCGCGATCCGCTGCATCAGTTTGCCAGCCAGCAAACCCCGGAAGCGCAGCTTCAGGCATTGCAGGATAAAATCCGTGCTAATCCACAAAACAGCGAACAGTGGGCGTTACTGGGCGAGTATTATCTGTGGCAAAACGATTACAGCAATTCGCTGCTGGCGTACCGTCAGGCGTTGCAACTACGTGGTGAGAACGCTGAACTGTATGCGGCGCTGGCGACGGTGCTGTATTACCAGGCCAGCCAACATATGACCGTCCAGGCTCGCGCAATGATCGACAAAGCCCTCGCGCTGGACTCTAACGAAATCACCGCTCTGATGCTGCTGGCTTCCGATGCGTTTATGCAGGCGAATTACGCGCAAGCCATCGAACTATGGCAAAAAGTGATGGATCTCAACTCACCCCGGATCAACCGGACACAGCTGGTCGAGTCGATTAATATGGCGAAATTGTTGCAGCGGAGATCAGATTAATCATCTGGTGATGAAGATTATGTTATTGAGCTGCATAAAAAATAATCGAATGAACATATAATCAAAAATAATCACCAATCAGTATTATTGCAGATTAAACAAATAAAAATCCTTCTATAACAAATGGTTATTCATTAATCCTGCCATAAACTCGCGTTATTATGCATTAATGCAGCGAAAAGCTCTGTTGTTAAAGGGTTGCGCAACATACCGCGCAAATGATACTGATCATAAGCGTTAAAAAAATCTACAAACCAACGCAACACAATTCATGCCCTGGCAGTATGTCACGTTCTCGCGTTTCTGAACGGGGAACGGCGCTCCATTGAGGAAGTTATTCTGATGAAAAATATAAAATTCAGCCTGGCCTGGCAGATTCTGTTTGCTATGGTGCTGGGCATTCTCCTGGGAAGCTACCTGCACTACCATAGCGACAGCCGCGACTGGCTGGTCGTCAATTTGCTCTCTCCGGCGGGTGATATCTTCATCCATCTGATCAAAATGATTGTTGTGCCGATTGTGATCTCCACGCTGGTGGTGGGTATCGCGGGTGTTGGTGATGCCAAACAGCTCGGGCGTATTGGTGCGAAAACCATTATCTACTTCGAGGTGATCACCACCGTCGCCATCATTTTGGGGATCACTCTGGCGAACGTCTTCCAGCCCGGTGCCGGGGTGGATATGTCGCAGCTGGCGACCGTCGATATCTCGAAATATCAGAGCACCACGGAAGCGGTACAAAGCAGTTCCCACGGCATTATGGGCACGATTTTGTCGCTGGTGCCGACGAACATCGTGGCGTCGATGGCGAAAGGCGAAATGCTGCCGATCATCTTCTTCTCGGTGCTGTTTGGTCTGGGGCTTTCATCCCTGCCCGCGACGCATCGTGAACCGCTGGTGACCGTTTTCCGCTCCATCTCTGAAACCATGTTTAAAGTGACTCACATGGTGATGCGTTATGCGCCGGTGGGTGTGTTTGCGCTGATTGCGGTGACGGTGGCTAACTTTGGTTTCTCGTCTCTGTGGCCACTGGCGAAACTGGTGCTGTTGGTGCATTTCGCCATTCTGTTCTTCGCGCTGGTCGTACTGGGAATTGTGGCGCGCCTGTGCGGGTTAAGTGTCTGGATCCTGATTCGTATTCTGAAAGATGAGCTGATTCTGGCGTACTCCACTGCCAGTTCTGAAAGCGTGCTGCCGCGAATTATTGAGAAGATGGAAGCCTACGGTGCACCGGCGTCGATCACCAGTTTCGTGGTGCCGACCGGTTACTCTTTTAACCTTGATGGTTCGACGCTGTATCAAAGTATTGCCGCTATTTTCATCGCTCAGCTGTATGGCATTGACCTGTCCATCTGGCAGGAAATCATTCTGGTGCTGACGCTGATGGTGACCTCGAAAGGGATTGCTGGCGTGCCGGGCGTGTCGTTTGTGGTGTTGCTGGCAACGCTGGGTAGCGTAGGGATCCCGCTGGAAGGTCTGGCGTTTATTGCCGGTGTTGACCGTATCCTCGACATGGCGCGTACTGCGCTGAATGTGGTGGGTAATGCGCTGGCGGTGCTGGTGATTGCCAAATGGGAACACAAATTTGACCGTAAGAAAGCGCTGGCTTATGAGCGTGAAGTGCTGGGCAAATTTGATAAAACGGCGGATCAGTAACTGAAGATTGCCGGGGATATCCACCCGGCAATGTGTTGATGCCTGACTGAGTAATAGCCTGATGTAGCGTGGTTTTTGTAGGTCGGATAAGGCGTTTACGCCGCATCCGACATCAACGCCTGATGCGACGCTTAACGCGTCTTATCAGGCCTACGCCAGACAGCGTAATAGCCTGATGTAGCGTGGTTTTTGTAGGTCGGATAAGGCGTTTACGCCGCATCCGACATCAACGCCTGATGCGACGCTTGCCGCGTCTTATCAGGCCTACGTCAGACAGCGCAATAGCCTGATGTAGCGTGATTTTGTAGGTCGGATAAGGCGTTTACGCCGCATCCGACATCAACGCCTGATGCGACGCTTGCCGCGTCTTATCAGGCCTACGTCAGACAGCGCAATAGCCTGATTTGGCGTGATTTTTGTAGGTCGGATAAGGCGTTTACGCCGCATCCGACATCAATGCCTGATGCGACGTTTGCTGCGCCTACCTTAACCGTTAGTTAATTTTTCAAACTCTTCACAACCGGTATCAAATCCTTCCATACAGCTCAGATTCAACCAGTGCAGCGCCTTTTGTTTATTCTTCTCAATAAAACCCTCTTCACCGTTTAAGAACATCATTCCCGCCCAGTATTCGGAATAACCGGTTCGGGAAATCGCAGAGCTGCGTTTGAAATACCAGGTTGCTTTGTCATCGTCGGCCTTAATGCCCACGCCGTTGGCGTAAATCAAACCAAGCAGCATTTGGGCATCGACGGCAGAGTCGTTCTCCAGATCTTCCGAGGCGTTTTCTAACAGCGAAATCGCCTTTGGATAATCCGGTTTACCCGCTTGCGTATTTACCAGAATATGCGCCAGCGTTACTTCACCTTCTTTACTGCCCGCTTGCGCTGCTTTCTCGGCAAGCACTTTTGCTTGTGGATAGTCCAGACTGACCGGATTGGTGATTTTGATCTGCGCCAACAGCGCGCAGGCATCGGCATCACCGCTGTCGGCGGCTTTCTGTGCCCAATATTCGGCTTTGCTCAAATCGCCGGAGCTAAACCAGCTGTCGGCAAGAAAATATTGTGCGCGTCGGTCCCCGGCCTCTGCTGCCTTTAAATACTGGCTGCCAGGCTCGGAGTCGTTCGCGTGGGCAAAGAATGTCAAAAACAACATCAAAGTGATAATTTTTTTCATTTTGATAATGAAGTTTGGTAGGGGAGAGACAGTATAAAGTGTTCGGGTGGACAAAAAAACAACTGTAAAAAGACCTGAAAGCAGAATGAATTAATGCAATGTCAGGTTTTTTAATCCATCCGATGTTTCCCCTTTTCCATGGCGTCGCGATCAAAAAATCGCTGAATTTTTCCCTCGGACATCAATGCCGCTCGATCAGACATATGCGCGATGACATCGGCATCGTGACTGACCAGCAGATATGTCATTTGGTGTTCCAGCTTAAGTTGATTCAACAAATTAAGGATTTCCGCTTGTACCGACATATCCAACGCCGAGGTGGGTTCATCCAGCAGAAGAAGTTGTGGTCGTAACAACAGGGCGCGAGCAATAACCACACGTTGCCGTTGACCACCGGAAAGCTGGTGTGGGTAGCGACGAGCGGCGTCGAAAGGCAAGCCAACCTGTTCCAGTGCAGTCTGGACGCGTTTTTCTATTTCTCTTTCGCCACGAATTTTGAGTGGTTCAGCCAGCGTTCGCCACAGAGTATGATTGGGATGCAACGAGGCATAGGGATCCTGAAACACCATTTGCACATTGCGGCGGAGATCGCCCTGAAAACGCATTCCTGGTTTGATGGTGTGCCCAAACAGTGACACCTGACCGTGCCAGTCGCGCTGTAATCCAGCAATTACGCGCAAAATCGTGGATTTTCCGCAGCCTGATTCGCCAATTAAACTAAATGTCTCTCCGGCATTAACCGAAAAACTGGCGGCAGAAACTGCGGTTTTCTCAGCAAAAGTCACCTGTAAGTGATTAATTTCAACAATCGTCATGGTATTTCTCCGGCGTCATTGCCGTCCTGTCCAGCGTCGGCAGCATCTGCCCGTAAGTTTGTGCATTTGGGCGGCAAGTCCACAGTGTGCGCGTGTAAGGATGCGTTGCTGTAGGTAGCGCAGCAGCGTGCATTTCATCCACCTTATTTCCCTGATACATCACCAGCACCCGATGGCAAAATTGGGCAACTAATGGCAGGTCGTGACTGATCAGCAACATTGCCATCTGACGTTGTTCACACTGGGTAACCAGCAGTTCCAGAATCTGATTACGCAGGCGCACATCCAGTGCTGATGTTGGCTCATCGGCAATCAATACCCGGGGATCGTTGATGAGCGCAATTGCAATCATCACTCGCTGCCCCATGCCGCCAGAAAGTTCACGAGGATAGCTTTGCAGTACTCGCGTATTGAGGCCGACAGCCTGAATTGCGGTGTTTATTTTCTCTTCTTTCTCGCGGCGGTTCAGACGTTGATGGAGCGTAAGCGCCTCTTCCAGTTGCGCTTTTACTGTCTTTACTGGATTAAGCGCGTAACGCGGATCTTGCAATACCATCGCGATATCGTTACCGCGCAACTGTTGCCATCCACGCGCGTTAAGGGTGAGTGCATCACGCCCCAGAATGTTAAGTGTGTCCGCGGTTACTACACCCGGTTTACGCACCAGCCCCATCAGGGCGCGGGCGGTCATGGACTTACCTGAACCCGACTCACCGACCAGCGCCAGACGTTCATTGCCTAATGTAAAACTGACATTGTTGACGACCCGGGACTCCGGATAATCGACGCAGAGATTGTTGATACTAAGACGTGAGTCAGTCATGTTGAGGCTCCAGAACATCGCGCAAGCCATCACCCAGCAGATTAAAGGCCAGACTGGCAATTAAGATAATTGCGCCGGGAGCGGCGGCAATCCACCATTGATCAAAAATGACCTGCATACCGTCGGCGATCATGGCTCCCCATTCCGCCATTGGCGGGCGAGCACCAAGCCCAAGAAAACCCAGGCCAGCAGCCGCCAGAATGATACCCGCTAAATCCAGCGCCAGACGGACAATGGCAGATGGCAGGCACAATGGTAAAATATGACCAGCCAGCAGACGCCTGCCGCGGATGCCCATCATTTCTGCGGCGGCAAGATAATCACTGTGTCGCAGACGTTGGATCTCACTCCGTGCCTGACGCGCATAAGCAGGCCAGGTGGTTAATGCCAGCGCCAGTGCGCCGTTAACCAGCCCCGGCCCCAGCATGGCAACAAAAGCAAAAGCCAGAATTAAACGCGGCATTGACATTACTACGTCAGTAAAACGCATCAGCACGCGTTCCAGCCAGCCGCCGTAGTACCCGGCAAAAATGCCAATCAGCAGACCGACCGGGAGTGTAATGATTGTCACCAATGCCACCAGCCCCAGTGCCGGGCGGCTGCCGTAGATTAAACGTGAAAGTAGGTCTCGCCCGTAACTGTCAGTGCCGAGCCAGTGCTGACGACTCGGTGCTTGTAACCGCGCCGCCGCATCCTGCCAGTTAGGATCGTGAGGTGCCAGCCACGGCGCGAAGAGCGCAATTAGCATCAATAACAGGATAATTATCAACCCGCAAAACGCGGCGGGTGAATGGCGTAAACGGCGTAAAAAGAGAAACATCGGCATCAGCGTAACCTCGGATCGGTCAGCCGGACCAGCAGGTCGGTTAAGTTATTTATCAACACAAAGCAGACGCCAATCAGCAGCGTTCCTCCCATGATTGCTGTGGTATCACCCGCGAAGAGCGCTGTAGTGAGGTAGCGCCCAATACCTGGCCATGAAAAGACGGTTTCTGTCAGTACCGCGCCTTCCAGCATTGATGTATAGGCGAGGGCGATAACGGTGAGCAAGGTGCCGCGAATGTTGGGTAAAACATGACGTAGCAAAATTGTCATCTCGCTGGCCCCTTTGGCGCGCGCCAGCAGAATATATTCTTTATTCATTTCGCCAAGACAGGCGGAACGAGTCAGGCGCGTAATACTGGCGAGCGAGAAGTACGCCAGTAATAAAACCGGAAGTATCAAATGGTTGATTGCATTGGTAAATGCCTCGCGATCGCCAGAAAGCCACGTATCAATCAGCGCAAATCCGCTGCGGGGTTCTATGGTGAATTGATAAATATCATCCAGCCTGCCCGGCCCGGCACTCCATTGCAGTCTGGCGTAGAACAGCGCCAGCATCAGCAGACCAAGCCAAAAAACAGGGACGGAATTTCCCAGTAGAGTTAATGTTCGCACGGTGAAATCCAGCGGAGAACCGACATAACGGGCGCAAAGTACACCCGCAATGACGCCGACAACAGCACCGACAATAAGCGCCAACGTTGCCAGTTCAATGGTCGCCGGGAATGCTGATAGCAAGTCCTGGAGTACTGGTTGCCCGGTGGAGCTGGCGATGCCCAGATCGCCGTGTGCCAGATTCATCAGGTAATGCCAGAACTGGACGGCTAACGGCTGATCCAATCCTAACTGGTGGCGTACCTGATCATAGGTGGACTGGCTGGCGTGATCGCCAACGATTTGTAGTACGCGATCGACCGGTGAGAGAGCCGAAAGCGCAAAGGTAACCAGCAGCAGGCCGAGTAGCGTCAGAGCAACGGTAAACAGCCCTTGCAACAGCGCGAGCAGAGGGCGCTTGCCTCGCCATCTCGCGCGAGTGGAAAAAACGACAGACATGATCTTTCCATACAGTGATAAATCAGCGGCTGGCCTGCAATACAGGCCAGCCCTGGTACCGCGCCCGGTAACATGGCTGGACGCGAGTTGCATACAGGGTTATTTGGTTACCTGATCAAACCAGACCATATCGGCATTCAACCCTTGTTGATACCCCTGCACATTATCACGCATGACAATTTGCGTTTTGCCTTGATCAATAAAGACATACGGGGAACTACGTTGTAGTTCTTGTTGCATTTTCTTATACAAATCAAGACGTTTAGCGCTATCAGGTTCAGCGATGGCCGCCAGCGTTTCTTTGTTCAGTTCCGGGATTTTCCAGCCGTTTAACCCGGCAACGGTGCTGGATTTGCCATCGTTATAGGCGAAAGAGCTGGCGTTGGAATGTGCGTCAAAATAATCAGGCAACCACATACGAATGGCCCCCTGATGCTGGTGGGCGCGAACGCGAGAGTAGACCTGACTCCCTGCGGCTGGCAGCAAATCAACTTTTACACCGCCCTGAGCAAAGCTGGCCTGAATTGACTGCGCGATGGTAATAAATGGCGGTTTATTTTCGACATCAAGCGTGAAGTGCGGGTCTTTGATTCCGGCTTTAGCGAGGATCTCTTTTGCTTTGGCTGGATTAAAGGTAAACGGTGTTTCTTCCAGTGCTCCAGGAAAGCCCACGGGCAGGAAACTTTGATGGGTAAAATATTGTCCTTTTAAGAGATTTTTGGTGATGCCGTCGTAATCGACCAACCAGCGAGCGGCCTCCCAGAACGCAGGATTACTCATCAGCGGGTTATCCTTGTTACCGGTATTGAAGGCCAGGTAGTTCTGTTCGGCGGAGGCAATGCTCATCACTTTTACGCCAGGTTTACCCTGTAATGCATCGATTTGATCGGCTCCCAGATCACGAGCCATATCAGCATCACCTTGTTGGATCAGCAGGCGACGCGTTGCCGGATCGGGAACATTTTTGATGATGACGTTTTTCAGTTTCGGGGCGCCGGTTGGTGAGCTGGCGTTGGCTTCCATCACGATGGCCTGATGCGGTTGGTAAGTACGCATTTTAAACGCGCCGCTGCCAGCGGAATGCATCTTCAGCCATTCATTACCAAAGTCGTTATTTTTGGCGTTTGGCGCAACCAGCTTCTCGTCAACAATTGAGGCGATTGGTGTGGAGAGAATATTCAGTGCCAGCGCCGGGCTGACGTCGGCACTCCATTGTACCTGGACGGTATGGTCATCGATTTTCTTCAACTGGCTGGCGATATTTTCCGGCTGCCATCCCAGCACATTGAGAATAAACGCACCGGATTTATTCAGTGTGACAGCCCGGACATAAGAGTAAATCACATCTTCCGGGCGTACCGGATTACCAGAGGCAAATTTCGCATCGCTTTTCAGTTTTATGGTTAGCGTTTTGGCTGCGGGGTCAGCCTGCCAACTTTCCGCCAGAATCGGAGTGATTTTCGTCGGATCATTACGGTCCGGTTGTACTACGCGTTGATACAGACTTGGTACAGTCTGAATACTTGAGAGTTCATTAGCTTCTGCCGGGTCCAGACTCACAATATCATCCAGTCCCTGGGCTACAACCAACGTATTCGGCGGTGTAGCGGCAACGGTTGTGGCGGAAATTGTGCTTAAAACCAGTAAAGGTAATAGTTTTTTAATCATATGCTTCCCAATCCCTGAAATTACTTTGAGGTTATTAATATGCTATCAGACGGGGGTTCGCTGCATTAATCGCGCCAAAATATCCCGTTAATAGAACGAGTTAAACGGTCGATGATTTCTCACCTTACCGAAATTTTGTTTATCAAATGTAAAGTATTATTACGTTAGGCCGCGATGAGAATTGAGTAAAGATAATTCTCATTTGCAATCGTGACTGGAATAGAAGAACAACCGAGAAGACGTCGCTAATAACCAGGATGGGCTGGTTTGACTGCGCAGGTATGTATAAAAAAATCCGGAAACAGAGAGTCGTTTCCGGATTGATACAAAGGCGTTGGGTAATATCGCCGCTTTTAACGTGAGTTTAAGCGGTATTACGCCAGTGCCGCTTCGCGCAGGCGAGTTTTCAACTTGTTGTACTCGTCAATCACGTACTGCTCGGCGGCGCGCTGATCGGCGATCGGCTCGACGCGCACGGCGCAGTATTTGTATTCCGGCGTTTTCGTAATCGGGCTTAAGTTTTCGGTCACCAGCTCGTTACAGGCACCAATCCACCACTGGTAGGTCATGTAAATCGCCCCTTTGTTCGGACGATCGCTGACCTGCGCACGGGTGATAATTTTGCCTTTACGCGAGTGCACCCAAACCAATGCCTCATCTTCAATACCCAGACGTTTGGCGTCTTCGGTATTGATTTGTGCGTAGCCAGGTTCATCAGCCAGCGCCGCCAGTGCCGCACAGTTACCGGTCATCGAACGGCAAGAGTAGTGACCAACTTCACGCACCGTTGACAGTACCATCGGGTATTCGTCGGTGAGTTTGTCGATTGGCGCTACCCAGTCGCAGGTGAAGAACTGCGCCAGACCGTTCGGGGTATCAAACTTCTCTTTAAACAGATAAGAAGTCCCCTGATCGGCATCTGAAGTATCGCGGCAAGGCCACTGAATGAAGCCCAGTTCGCCCATTTTCTCGTAAGTCGCACCGTAGAAATCCGGGCACAGATGACGCAACTCGTCCCAGATCTCCTGGGTGTTGTTGTAGTGCATCGGATAACCCATACGAGTGGCAATTTCACTGATGATTTGCCAGTCCGTTTTCAGATCCCACTTCGGCTCAACCGCCTTGAAGAAACGCTGGAAGCCACGGTCAGCCGCAGTAAACACGCCTTCATGCTCGCCCCACGACGTTGACGGTAAAATGACATCCGCCGCCGACGCGGTTTTGGTCATAAAGATGTCCTGAACGATAACCAGTTCCAGATCTTCAAAGGCTTTACGTACTGCCGACAGTTCCGCGTCAGTTTGCAGCGGATCTTCGCCCATAATGTACGCCGCTCTCACTTCACCATGCGCCACGCGGTGCGGCAGCTCGCTGATGCGATAGCCGGTATGAGCAGGCAGGCTTTCCACGCCCCAGGCTTTGGCGAATTTCTCGCGGTTAGCCGGATCTTTCACGTACTGATAGCCCGGATACGTATCCGGCAGCGCGCCCATATCGCAGGCACCCTGCACGTTGTTCTGACCACGAACCGGGTTTACACCCGCATGTGGCTTACCGAGGTTACCGGTCAGCATCGCGAGGCTGGTCAGAGAACGCACGGTTTCCACGCCCTGATAGAACTGGGTTACCCCCATGCCCCACAGGATGGCGGCGCTTTCTGCCTGGGCATACATCCGCGCCGCCTGACGAATCTCACTGGCGCTGACGCCGGTGATATCTTCAACCGACTCCGGCGTGTAGCCTTCAACGATTTTACGATACTCTTCAAAGCCTTCTGTACGGGAAGCGACGAACGCTTTGTCGTACAGATTTTCTTCAATAATGACATGGCCCATCGCATTCAACAGCGCGATGTTCGAGCCGTTTTTCAATGCAATGTGCATGTCAGCAATGCGCGCGGTTTCAATTTTACGCGGATCGCAGACGATAATTTTCGCCCCGTTACGTTTAGCGTTAATTACGTGATTCGCCACGATTGGGTGGGAATCCGCCGGGTTATACCCGAAAACGAACACTAAATCGGTATTATCAATTTCGTTAATAGCATTGCTCATTGCGCCATTACCGACCGATTGGTGCAGACCTGCAACCGATGGGCCGTGTCAGACACGAGCGCAGCAGTCAACGTTATTGGTACCAATAACGGCGCGCGCAAATTTTTGCATTACATAGTTGGTTTCGTTACCCGTACCGCGCGAGGAGCCGGTCGTCTGGATGGCATCCGGACCGTACTTCTCTTTGATGGCGCTCAGGCGCTCGGCAACGTAATTCAGTGCCTCATCCCAGGAAACAGGTTCGAGTTTGCCGCCACGCTGGCGACGGATCATGGGGGTTTTCAGGCGCGGGGTCAGGATCTGGGTATCGTTAATGAAGTCCCAGCCATAATAACCCTTCAGACACAGGGTACCCTGGTTGGTTTTCCCCTGCGCTGCCTCCGCCCGGACGATTTTGCCGTTATCGACGACCAGGTTGATTTTGCAACCTGATGCGCAATAGGGGCAAACCGTGACGACTTTTTTCATCGGTCTCGCTCCAGTTAATCAAATCACGCATACGCGCTCTCGACTACAGTATGCATCTTTTATGCCACATTTTATTTGGGGTCATTCCCTGATATTACGGGCACTATTTATTCAAAACTCTGACGAAAAACAGGCTGTCGTCAGTTTTGACGTGACGAAACGAAATACCGCGTGACAGCCATCACGCGGTAGACATTTTATTTTTTCCCGACGACGGGAGCCGCCTGATACCCGCCGCCCAGCGATTTCATCAACTGAATGCTTTGGATCACCCGGCGGCTGTCCAGCATCAGTAATGACATCTCTTCGGCAAGCACTGGCAACCGGGCTTCGGTGGCCTGTAAGCGGCTGGTTAAGCCGCGCTGATAGGCGGCCTCGGCTGCGCGCTGGGTGAAGCGCGTTGCTTCTACGCGTTCAGCCTGCATCTCTCGCTCGTCGTTGAGCGTTTGCAGACGTGTGCCGTTGACGGCAACGTCACGCACCGCGTTCAGTACTGACTGGTTGTAACGTTCAATCATCATGTTGCTGGCGGCGCGAGTGCCTTCGAGATTGGCATTCAACCGTCCACCGTCAAACAGCGGCAATTTCAGACCCGGGATGAAGTTGAACTGGCGACTGGTTTTTTTGAATAAGGTATCCAGGTGGATGGAGTCCAGACCGAAAAACGCTTTGATATCAAAGCTCGGGTAGAACAGCGCCCGCGCGGAATCCACCTGGTCTAATGACGCCTGAACATACCAGCGCATGGCTTGCAGATCCGGGCGTCTGGCGAGCAACTCATAAGAGAGCGTTGCCGGAATGCCGGTCTGTACTCGTGGTAATGCCACCGGTTTGATCTCCGGCATATCGCTGGCTCCCGCGCCAATCAATGCACGCAGAGATTCTCGCGTTTCAGTGATTTGCCCTTTGACGGCAGCAATTTGTTTATCGACCGCCAGAATCTGTGCCCGCGCGCCGTGGAAAGGCACTTGCGCTTCCAGACCGTGCGCCACTTTACTCTGGTGCGCTTTCACCGCGTAATCAATCACATCGCGAGTTTGTTCTAACAGATCGAGCATCTGATAGCTGGCCTGCATACTGTAATAAAGCTGCGCTACGCCCGTGGTCAGCGATAGCTCTACTGCTGCGGTTTCTGCCAGCGCGGCATTATGCGCGCCAATGGCGGCAGCAACCGCTGAGCGATGCACACCCCACAAATCGAGATCCAGTCCGGCAAACAAACCGACTGTGGCTTCCGTATAGTACGGCCCGTCCATACCCAGTGCTGGCGCATCCATCGCATAAGGGCTTAAAAAGCCGTTCGCCGAGACGCGTTGGCGGTTGAGCATCCCTAACGCTGCGACCTGTAATTGTGAACCGGCATCTAACAAATCGGCCTGGGACTGCGCTTTTTCTTCCCGCAGTTTCGCTTCGGCGAGGGGGTGTGAACCACTTAGCGTCCGTTGGATCAGCGCATCCAGCTGCGGGTCGTTAAATTGTTTCCACCACTGCGCCTGCGGCCAGCCGGAGCTGGCAAGATGAATATCATCGGCCAGTTTGATTTGTTCCGGTTTGAGCTGTTGATGAGGCGCAGAATCCTTACGAACCAGGGCACAGCCGGAAATCAGCGTCGTGCTGCCGAGAATGCTGCACAACAGCAGGCGTGAAAGTTGACGATTGATCATTGCGTGGCTCCTTGTGCCTGTTCCGTGGCGGGCGTTAATGCCGGGGCTGTCCAGTCTGGCAAGCGGGCGAAAAGCTGGCAGACGTGTTGCTCCTGTTTTAATAAGGTCGGCAGGATGGCCTGCGAGGCGGGTGTTTCTTCAAGCGTTATTTGAGGAGAATGACTGAGTGCGGTAGCCACACCGGCGGCGTATTTCTCCAGGGCATCGGCAAACTGACCTGCTCTGTCCGGCTGTAGTGCGTTATCCAGCGCCTGCGCCGAGTTCCAGGTGGCATCCCAGGCGTGAAGAATATCGCGGCCCTGACGAATAACCGTTTGCGAACGTTCAATCAGTAATGCGCGTTCTTCGCTGTCCAGTTGACGCTCCAGCACCACGCGTTGGCACATCTCTTCACAGGCATTAAACGCCGCATGCAGACCTATGCGAATGTGCAGATAAGTGCGCAGAGCCGTGACTTCCTGCTGGCGTGGGATCCGCATTACTTTACTCAACATACCCAGCGCGCCAGCCAGTTTTTGCGGCAGCGTGCGCGCTTCGCTTTCAGGCCAGACAAAGGTGTAAATCACCGCCGACACCACGGTACCAATGATGATACCCAGAGCGCGATCGCGAATTTCCACCAGGTCGTACACCGGGCCAAAAACGTTTTCGAGCGTGGCGAGCGCGAAGGTGACCACCATCTGTGTGCCGATATAAGAAGAGCGTTCAGAGCTGGTGGCAATCCATGCGCCCAACAGGAAAATCGGTGCCAGCACAAACAGCAATTCGACAATATTGTCCAGCCAGGGCATGACCATTAGCGTGAATAACAGCGCCAGAATCGCGCCGCAAAAGGCCCCGCCAAAACGCAGCACCATCTTCTGGTACGACGAACCGACATTTGGATTAGCGACGATCACGCAGGTCAGCATACAGGTGTGAATGCCTTCCCAGTCCACGCCGCTGTAGAAGGTGTAACAGATCAAACAGGCGAGCAGCGTTTTTACCGCGTAGCGCATATAGTCTGGATTGGTAAAAGCATCGGCGACCATTGATGGCGGTTTGGCTGCGGGCGTTGGCGGCGTATTCGGGTCCATCTGACCAAGCTGTAACAGCGTCTGGCAGATATTCTCCAGGTTACATTCCCGTGCCGTCATCGCTTCACTTTCACTGATCCGCCAGTCGCTTTGCCAGCACTGACCTTCGGTAATGGAATGCTGCAGCTTGTTGATTTCTGAAGCTAATTTTTGTCGGAATTCAATAATTGCCTGAGAATCAGCAAAAGAGGTGGGATCGTAGCGATTCAGTGTCGAGTAAATGTAGGTTACCGTTGCCACGCAGCTTTGCCACCATGCGCTCTGGGTTCGCCAGTTGGCATCGTCCGCGAGGCAAAAGACATTGAGTTTTTGCAGCGCCAGCGCCTCTCTTTCAATCCGCGTTTCGGGTAGCGGTGCGAGGCTGTCCGTCAGGTGGCTAATGGCATCATCAAGCCGATCATTAAGCGCCTGATGCATCTGCGTAATGGCACGACTGGGAAACCACAGCACGCCGATTAACGTCATCAGCAAGGTTGGATAGAGGCCAACAACGATACACCACAGCGTTAAGCGCACGACCGCTTCCGGATAGTCGAGCATAGCGGGGAAGGTTTGCCCGTAAATAGCGACAATGGCGACGGCGAAAAAGACCAGTCCCAGCCGATGGGTGCGCATCAAAAACATGCAGCCCATCAGGATCGGCCCGGCGATGATCAATCGGATCAACGGTTCGCCATATGACCATTTGTAGATCAAAAACAGGCTGCCGATCTCCAGCACCGTGGCAACCACAAACAAGATCGCGACAAATTTGGTGTAAAACGCGTTCGACTGAATACCGTAAAACAGCACTGCCAGTGATAACGCCACAAAAGGGATCTCAAAAGTCATCGAGATCAGAATCACCAGCAGGCAACCTACCCAGAGTTGCATCGTCTGTGGCACGCGCCCTGGTCGCCGCTCGCTTAACTCTTCATGAAAGAACGTCAGCAGCCTGACCACCGGTAATGGCAGGGAGTTGAGCGCGCTCATTATTGCGGCTCAAGATTAGCGACTGCCGAAGCGCCGATGCGGAACATTTCCGGGTCAGGTTTATCGACCATGATTTTGACCGGAAAACGCTGGGCAACGCGGACCCAGTTAATAGACCGTGACACTTTCGGCAGGCCGCCCAGCACCAGGCCGCCGTCATCCGGTAGCACGCCGTAGCCAATCGAATCCACTTTACCCTCGAAGGTTTTGCCGCTGTCGCTCATCAGGCGAATGGTTGCGAGTGTACCCGAGCGAATATTTTTCAGGTCAGTTTCGCGGAAGTTGGCAATCACGTACCAGTGACGAGTGTCGATTAGAGTGAAAATAGGGCGCATCGCAGATGCAAACTGCCCGACGGAGGTTTTGAGGGAAATGACCCGGCCATCAAACGGCGCGCGAACGGTCGCCATTTCCAGATGCAGTTTCGTCAACGCAATATCCGCTTCGACTGCCGCACGTTGCGCCACCAGCGCATCCACGCCGCTGACGGAGCTGGCGGCTGACTGCGCCTGCAACAATACGGCATTAAGGTCCGCTTCTGCCGCACGCTGTGCGGTTCTTGCACGGTCAACCTCTTCCGCAGAAACAAAACCTTCTCGCAGTAGCGGTTCGGTACGGCGTAACGTATCGCTGGCTTGTTTCGCGGCGGCACGGGCTTTTTCTACCGTGGCATTAACCGAGTCGGCACCAAACTGTTGTGCGTCAACGCTACGCTGGGTGAGCATAATTTGCTTATCCAGCGCCGCGAGGGAGGCTTCAGCTTTCGCCAGATTGGCTTCGTACGGGCGCGGGTCAATGCGGAACAGCAAATCGCCCTGTTTCACCGCCTGGTTGTCGGTGACCGCCAGTTCTACAATGCGACCGCTGACTTCCGGCACCACATCAATGGTATCTGCTGACGCGTAAGCGTCATTAGTTGATGGCGCACTGTCTACGCGCCAGATAACGAAAACAAGGGCAACCAGCGCCAACGCAACCACTAACAGAGCAGGGAATTTACTGCGAGGAGCTTTTTTCGGCGTACTTTCCATGAGCGCGTCTCAAATAGATTAGAAAAATGCCAGCCAGAACAGCATGGCGTAGAGAGCAAAAAGGGCGGTATAAATAATTCCGACAAATGCCAGATTGATATTTGTCCGCTGAATAATTCGCCTCGTGATGAGCGTCAAAATAAGGCTGGCAATAGCGCAGAAAAACCAGCCGGGATAATAAGCGCCGATCACCGGGATCGCCGGAGATAATGAGCATCCCGATACCATGAAAACGGGAATTATCCACGCTGTTTTTTTGAGTTGCATCGCCATGCGAGAGAGAACTGTTGGCATATTAAATACATCCTGTCTGCTGCGAACAATATCTGTAGTGAATATCAATATCCATTGAAGGCGTCAGTATGGCTATTTTCTCGATGAATAAAAATAGCTTTATTCAGCCACCGCATTCATAACTTATATATTTTATTTATTAATTGGCTGTATATATTTTTAAAGTAAATGCTTTTGGCGGCTTCAGTGCCCCCAAAAGCGAGTGACATTAATTTGGGGTTACGATATTCACCCACAAATCGAAATTATCCAGACAGGCGATAATTTCTTCCAGTTTCGCGCCATTGCCAATAATTTTGGCTTTCTTCGCTTTTACCAGATCGGCCATTTTTGCCTGTCCGGTCAGCACGGCGTGCAGATCTTCACGGCTGATGTAGAAAGAGGCGTCAGCTTGCGGTTGCAGTGTTTTACGGTAGTTAAGCACGCTATCGTTCAGCGTCAGGTTGAGGTTATCGCCGTTGCTCATATTGAAGTTCAGGCTGATATTTTTACCCGCGGCTTTCACGCTATCGAGGCGAACGGACATAAAGTCGAACAGCATTTCGACCGACATCCCGCGAATGGTGTCCGGGGAACCGGTGGTGCCGTGGCTGAACTTATGCACCCCTTCGCGCAGCTCTTTCGCGCCGGTCAGGTAGAAACCGCGCCATGTGGCGGACTCGGCCTGATAGCCCAGCTGTTCAAAGTTATTCGCTTGCAGATTCTTCGCGACCTGGTCACCCGGGTTGGCGGCAATCACCTGTTTCAGCAGTTCTGCCGACCAGCGATAATCACCTTGCTTGTTCGCTTCTTGCGCCAGGTTGATGATGCGGGCAGAACCGCCCAGCGCCTGCACGTAACGTTTACCCATCTCCACCTGACCATACGGATGCAGGTTAGCCGGGTTACCGTCGTAATAGCCAAGATAGAAGTTATATACCGCGCGGGCGTTGTGGCTGACAGAACCGTAATAGCCGCGGCTGGCCCAGTTATTGGCAAGCGCAGGCGGCAGCTTAATCATGTCGCCGATTTCATTCATGGTGTAGCCCTGGTTCGCCAGGTGCAGGGGCTGGTCGTGAATGTACTTGATAGTATCGCGATATTTACCAATATAATCATTGATATGTTTATTGCCCCAGACCGGCCAGGTGTGCGGCATAAACAGTACTTCCGCGTCGTTACCCCACATATCCAACGTTTCGTTCAGATACTCGGTCCACTTGCTGGTGTCGCGGGTTTTCGCGCCGCGCAGGGTGTAGAAGTTGTGCAGGGTATGCGTGGCGTTCTCCGCGGTACACAGGGCTTTCAGGGCCGGAATATAGAAGTGCATTTCGGCTGGCGCTTCGCTACCTGGGGTCATCAGGAAGTCAAACTCCAGGCCGTCGATAATCATCTTCTCGCCAGTTCTGACGATAGTTTTAGTCGGTGCAATAATGCTCGGGTCGCCCGTTGCCAGCGTCACGCCAAGGCCATTACCCACATTGCCTTGCGCGTTGTGCGGCAGTAACAGACCGTAAGAGTAGAGCGCACGGCGGCTCATGATGTTACCCGCCAGCACGTTTTCGCTGATGGCTTCGTCCATAAAGCCAGCCGGAGCAATCACCTGAACTTTGCCGGATTTAACATCGGCTTCAGAGATAATACCTTTCACGCCGCCATAGTGATCGGCGTGGCTGTGAGTGTAGATAACGGCAACAATCGGTTTTTGCGGACGATGCTGGAAGTAAAGGTCAAGTGCGGCTTTTGCGGCAGGTGGCGTCACCAGTGGATCAATAACAATAATGCCTTTCTCGCCCTCAACGAACGTAATGTTAGAGATATCCTGGCCGCGCACCTGATACATTTTATCGGTGACTTTGAACAGGCCTGAAATGCCGTTGATCTGCGACTGACGCCACAGGCTGGGGTTTACGGTTTCCGGCGCAGCGGCATTAATATCAAATTTGTAATCATTCGCGCGGTAGTAAATTTTACCGTTCGCATCACGCAGAATACCTTCATCCAGCAGCGGAGCGATAAATCCACGCTGAGCATCGTCAAAATCCTGGCGATCGCTAAACGGTAATGATTTGGCGTAATTCTGATTAACCTGTTGGGTATATTGAGTGGCGGCTTTCGCTTCATCTGTTGCGTAAGCGGTATTTATCATCATGCCGCTGGCGGCAGTGAACGCAATAACAATCCTGCTCAAACGGAATAACCGAGAGTTATTCATATAAATCTCCATTTATCATTTATGTCGTAAATATGTAATCCATGCAAAATACGTCATTTAAAGCTGGCGTTATCATAATTCTGAAATTGCGACTTTAATAAGTGGAAGTGTGAGCGGAACGAGCCATTTTATTAGGCATTTGTGCTGAAGAGGGAAAATTACAGTAGAACTATTATTGCTGGGAATAATATGGGCTGTTTTATGTAATTATTATATATATTGTACCTGTCGTTGGCACAGCGGGACATTGCGCTACTGTGCCAACGCTTTACTCATGGGACTTTAGCACAGGACTGTGGCAAAAAACGTTGATGCGCCAATATTGCTGCACCCTGAGCGCCATTAAAGTCAGAAGATGAGGCGGCAATAAAGCGCACAACCTGATACGGCAGTGGACGGCGCAGGTACTTTTGGGTCATGGCAATGAGAGTCTCGCGTGGGAAGGCGGGCATATCCATCACGCCACCACCCAGAATCACCGCATCGGGATCGAACAGATTAATGCTGGTGGCAATGGCTCGTGCCGCGTTTTCAAGCAGACTCTGGACGAAAGGGGCGTTTTCCGCATGGACGAAAAGATCGCTCAATGGGTAATTTCGGGGCTGTTGTTCGTACCAGCGTCTTAGCGCCATTCCAGAGCAATTGGTTTCCAGGCACCCAGGATTACCACACGCGCAGTGTTGGGTCATATCTCCCAGGGGGATATGGCCCAGTTCGCCTGCCACACCGTGTGCACCCGTCCACGGCGCACCGTTCATCCACACTGCGAACCCCATCCCCGTACCGAGATAGGCTGCCAGAACCAGTTGTTGCGTAAGGCGATTTTCTACTACGTCCCAGGAGAGTTGCAGGTTAACGTCGCGGGAAAACTCAACCGGACAATTCAGCGTATTTTCGAGCTTATCGGCGAGATCATATAAATCTGCCGCTGTTAACGGCAGGTTAGGCGTAGAAATAATGGTGCGTTTATCTTTACTGACCAGCGCCGGAAATCCCATCACCAGACCATGACAGCGAGCGTTAAAGCGCCTGAGTTGCTCGTCAATCATTTCGCCGATACCCGACACCAGGTCGGGAGCAATAACTTCTGCGGTCCGCTTTTTTTCGCAGTGTAGCGTTTCACCTTCTGCTGTCCGCAGACAAAAGCGGATATGCGTTGCCCCCATATCCACGCCCGCTACGACGTTATGCTGTTTTTGCATGAGGCTGTACCTCGCTTTTTGCAGCCAGAATCTGCGCGGTCATAATTCTCCATGCTTCGTCGATATTTTCCGCATGATTAAACAGGCCGGAAGTGCCGACGATAAAGACATCCGCCCCTGCCGCCATTAGTTTTTCGTAAGTTGCCTGGTTGCAGGAACCGTCCACCTCAATTTCGTACTCCAGACCTTCTCGTTCACGCCATGCCTTCAGTTCGGCAACTTTATCCAGCATTTCAGGAATGAAGGGTTGTCCGGCAAAACCGGGATCGACAGTCATGACCGTAATTTTATCAGCCTTATGGATATAGTATTTCATGGCCTCAACCGGCGTTTCCGGATTAAGAATCAGCCCCACTTTCATGCCATGACGGCGGATTTCATCAATCAGGCGGAATGCCTGACCGTTGATAGTTTCCGGATGCAAAGTGATGAAATCAGCTCCCGCACGTGCCAGTTGAGCAATGTAATCCTGCGGACGCGTTACCATCAGATGGCAGTCGAGCGGTTTACTCGCCAGTTTTTTTACCTGGCTTACGAAGAACGGTGAGAGCGTCAGATTCGGCACAAAGTGGCCGTCCATGATATCGATGTGAAAGTAATCGGCATGGCTGTCGATAAATTCGATCTGTTCTTTAAATTTCAGCAGATCCATACACATTAACGAGGGGGAGATTTTCATGTTCAATTCCTTACTTACTGATAAGACGGTCAAGGGCGACAGCCGCGATAATTAATCCGCCCATCACCACCAGTTGGTAATAGGTTTGTACCTGCAAAATATTCAGACCGTTGTTGATGGTGCCGATGATCAACCCGCCAATCACCACAGAGAAAATGCGCCCCTTGCCGCCGAAGAAACTGGTGCCGCCAATGATGGCGCTGGCAATGGCATAGGTTTCAAAACCCATACCGGCAAGCGGTTCTGCGGCACCGAGTCGTGCAGTTGAGACGACGCCTGCCAGACCTGCACAAACACCGGAGATGATAAACACCACCAGGATGTGGAATTTCACGTCAATCCCGGAATAGAACGCCGAGTTTTTGTTGCCGCCCAGTGCGTAGATGTTGCGTCCGAGCCGCATACGCGTTGTCAGAAACCAAAGGATGAGCGCGACAATTAGCGAGAAGATAACGGGGACAGGTATCCCAATTACGCTGGCGGCAAAGAAGTTCACGAAGTCAAATGAGAAGCCGTATACCGAGTTGGCATCGGAGATCACCAGCGTGATCCCACGGAAAATAGCGTTGGTGCCAAGGGTGATAATGAACGGGTGTAGTCCCGTCCAGTTGACCAGGCAGCCGTTGATCGCCCCCAGTGCGCCGCCAACCAGTACACCGCCAATTAGCGCCGCGAGAAACGGATCAATACCTGCCAACATCAGTTTAGCGGTCACCATACCGGAAAGCGCCAGAATCGCGCCAACCGAAAGGTCGATACCGGCGACCAGGATAGCGAAGAATTCCCCCATGCCGATCAGTACCGTCACGGAGCTTTGCACAAAAATCTGGGTAATATTATTGGTGGTCAGAAAATATTCTGACGACAGCGAACCAAAAATGGCGACGATGATCGCCAGGATAAAAAAGGTGCCGTATTTATCCCAGAACAGCGCAAAGTTGAACGGTTTCTTCTCGCTCGCTTCGCTTTTTACTCGTGTGGTAAAGCCCATGCCATAATCTCCTCTTCGCTCATGTCATCGCGATTGGTCAGGATTTGCGTCAGTCGTCCTTCGCAGAACACGGCGATGCGGTCGCAGACGGTGATAATTTCAGGTAGTTCAGATGACACCATCAGGATGACTTTTCCGTCGTCCGCCAGTTGGCGCATCACTTTGTAAATTTCGGCTTTCGCGCCAACATCGATGCCACGGGTAGGTTCATCGAAAATGATCACTTCCGGGCGACAGCACAGCCATTTGGAGATCAGGACTTTCTGCTGGTTACCGCCGGAGAGTTCAGTGATGTTCTGGTTTACCGAATGACATTTCAGCGCCAGCAGTTCGCGTTGATTTTCAGCGGTACGTTGCTCGTCAACTTCATGAAACAACCCCATCGCGCCTTTATAGCCGCCGTCTTTCAGACTGCGGCTGATAGCCATGTTCTGAGCGATAGAAAAGTTGGGGAAAAAGCCGTTATCCCGGCGGCTTTCAGTGATGTAAGCCATCCCTTTTTTCACGGCATCCAGGGGAGAACGTGGAGAGATATCTTTGCCATTAAGACGGATTTCTCCGCCAGCGCGTTTATCAACGCCAAACAGGCAGTTCATCAGTTCAGTACGTCCGGAACCGACCAGTCCGGCAAAGCCTAATATTTCTCCCCGGCAGACGCTAAATGAGATATCCCGGACCTTTTTTCTGTCACGGCTGGTGACGTTGCGCACCTCAAAAACCGTATCGTGCGCAAGGTTGCTGACATTCTCCTTCATCGCGTTAAAACGGTTTTGCAATTCGCGGCCTACCATCAGACGGACGATATCGTCATTTGACACATCGCTCACCATGCCGCTGCAAACGCTGCTGCCGTCTTTCATCACCGTATAGCGGTCGCAAATACGGCGAATTTCCGCCAATTTATGCGAGATATAGACGATGGCCGTACCCTCCTTACGCAACTGATTCATGATCAGAAACAGATAGTCCACCTCTTTATTGGTGAGTGAGGAGGTGGGTTCATCCATGATGATGACTTTGGCATCGAGCATCAGCGTTTTGGCAATTTCCAGCATCTGCTTGTGGCTGATAGATAAATTCGCCACTTTCTCATCTAAATCAACTTTCAAGCCCACGCGTAATAACATCATTGCGGCGCGGACACGCATTTCTCGCCAGTCGATAATATTGACACCGCAGATTTTTTTCGTCAGATGACGACCAATATATAAATTTTCCAGTACGGTTAATTCATCAATAACGCTGAGTTCCTGATAAATAATCCCGATACCGAGTTGTGCCGCTAATTTATGATCCAGTTTGTTATAGTTAATGTTATTAATGGTAATGGTGCCTTTGGTCGGCTCATGTATCCCGGATAACACTTTCATTAGCGTAGATTTACCCGCACCATTTTCTCCTAGTAATGCATGTATTTCACCAGGATAAACCGTTAAATTAACCGACTTTAATGCGTGAACCGGACCAAAGGACTTGCCGATCCCCGCCATCGATATATATGGCGTGGCCATAAATAACCTCTCTGCACGAAATATCGTATTATTGCCTGATGGCTACGTTTATCAGGTCTACGTTCAGGTTATTTTGTTGGCCGGATAAGACACTTCATTAGCATCATCATCCGGCATCATTCAGTTTTATTGAGTGACCAGGATTGAATCGACCAGTTTAAATTCCGGTGCTTTATCCAGCGGGATAACCTTGCCGGATTTCTCAGCGTCAACCATCAGCTTCAGACCCGTTGCACCGATATCCGCCGGGTTCTGGGCAACCGTCGCGGTCATTTGTCCGGCTTCCACCATTTTGCGGGCTTCCGGAATGCCATCTGTACCGACGACCAACACTTTGCCCGTTTTTCCAGCGTTTGCGACTGCCTGAGCAACACCCATTGCCATCGTGTCATTCGCGCAATAGATCGCTTTAATATTCGGATTACGTTGCAACACGTTAGTGGCGACATCCAGTGCTTTAATACGGTCCCAGTCGGCAGGCTGGCTGGCGACAAGCTTGATCTGGCTTGCTTTTTTGAAGGCTTCGGTGGCACCATTACGACGCGCTTCACCGGAGGCGTTACCGGCTTTACCCTCAATGATTGCGACTTCACCCCCTTCGGCACCCAGCTTGTCAATAATGAATGACGCGCCTTTCGCCCCGACGGCAACATTATCGGTGGTGACAAAACCTTCCACATTACCGCCTGCTTTTTTCAGATTATCCATGTCGATTTTTTCATCGAGATTGACCAGATAAATGCCTTTTTTCCATGCGCGGGCAACAGGCATGACCAGGTTCACTGAGGATAATGGTGCGAAGGCGATACCTTTGTAATTTTTATTACTGAGATCTTCAAATAACTGCAATTGAGATTGAAAATCGCCTTCTGAAGGAGAGGCAAAAATATCAACGCTGACGCCCAGCGTTTTTGCTTCATCTTCAATGCCTTTTTTCATATCTACCCAAAATGGATTGGAGAGTGTTTTCAATACGACGGCATATTCGGCGGCAGCAAAAGCGCTGGTTGACAACATTAAGCCCACGAGTGTGCCGCTGAAATATTTCAGATATTTATTCATAATCATGTTCTCACGGTAAGGGGAGAGGTAACTCCGCGATGGCGGAATTACCTTTTTCTTATTTCAGCGCGCCTGGTGAGAAGAAATCAACAATTGCGCCGGTTTTTTGCATATTAATATTAGCTTGTTCAATGTTGAGCTGGGCGACAGAGACAAAAAACGCGTCCAGCAAAGTCAGTTGTAATATTCTTGCCGAGGCATTACGACCTAATAACGGTGTTTCCGGGGCCGGTGAGCAAATAATATAATCGGCCAGCTTCGCTATTGGTGAATGATAGCTATGCGTTATACAAATAATCTTTGCCCCGTTCTTTTTTGCCAGTTCTACAGCCGCTTTTACATCACTGGTTCGCCCGGAATGAGTCACCACCAGCACCACATCTCCTTCCTGTAACAACGAAGCAGACATCATCATGATGTGAGCGTCCGGATAGGCCTGGCAGCGTACGCCAATGCGCAAAAACTTGTGCTGTACATCAGCACAGATAGCATTTGATCCTCCGGCACCGTACAAATCCCGCTGTCTGGCCTGATAGAAAAAGCGGGCGGCACGGTGGATCTCATCAACGTTGACGATCGACTGACCTTCCATAATGGTGCGTAAAGTGATGTTAAATACCTTATTCACCACATCCTGCGGCGCTTCATCAAAAGCCAACTCGGAAGGCAATACTTGTTCTGACTGAGAAAAATAATCTTCCAGCGCACTGCGTAAGTTACGAAAGCCGCTAAACCCCAGCAGCTTTGATACCTTAACGATCATCGCTTCAGATACCGCCAGAGCTTCTGCGACATCTTTAATTGCGGGTGCACAACTCAGGTTACCGGGTTTGAGTAACCACTCCACGATGCGGCTTTCGTTTTCTGTCATTCCTTCCTGCTTCATTCGCAGGTAAGGCGCTAACCCGATACCGTTCGGAAGCGCTGAATCAAACTCTGACTGGCTCATCACGTTCTCTTGTCCTTGAATTGAAGACGCCACTATATCACCACAGCAAGAACAGAAAAGATGCTGGCAACTTCACAAAAAAATAAAATTTATAAAGTTTGTTTTGTTGTGAATAATGGAGAGTGGCTTAAAATTTCATTTCATTTAATCACTTTAAAAACATGATGTTATTTGTTTTCCTGGTTTATTAGATGATAGATGTTGCTGGATAGTGAGTGTCTTTAACGCTATTGCGCTGCCAGATGTAACTCTGTAAAACAGATCGGGAAGGCGGATTTCATCGATTTTGGATGTTTTTAATTCATTTGCATCACAAATGTTTTTTGATTGTGAAGTTTTGCGCGGGCGGGGAAGATGAATGAAAAAGATTGCATTTGGCTGTGATCATGTCGGTTTCATTTTAAAACATGAAATAGTGGCACATTTAGTTGAGCGTGGCGTTGAAGTGATTGATAAAGGAACCTGGTCGTCAGAGCGTACTGATTATCCGCATTACGCCAGTCAAGTCGCACTGGCAGTTGCTGGCGGAGAGGCTGATGGCGGGATTTTGATTTGTGGCACTGGCGTCGGTATTTCGATAGCGGCGAACAAGTTTGCCGGAATTCGCGCGGTCGTTTGTAGCGAACCTTATTCCGCGCAACTTTCGCGGCAGCATAACGACACCAACGTGCTGGCTTTTGGTTCACGAGTGGTTGGCCTCGAACTGGCAAAAATGATTGTCGATGCGTGGCTGGGCGCACAGTACGAAGGCGGTCGTCATCAACAACGCGTGGAGGCGATTACGGCAATAGAGCAGCGGAGAAATTGAGATTCATCCACTACTTGCATGGATGAGTAATGACTAATGTGGATAGAGTTTCTTTTTGAGGTTGGCTAATGAAACGCTTTCCGCTATTTCTTTTATTCACCCTGCTCACGCTGTCCACCGTTCCGGCCCAGGCCGATATTATCGACGACACCATTGGCAATATTCAGCAGGCGATTAACGACGCTTATAACCCTGACCGTGGGCGAGACTATGAAGATTCGCGCGACGACGGCTGGCAGCGTGAAGTGAGCGACGATCGGCGCAGACAATATGATGACCGCCGCCGCCAGTTTGAAGATCGCCGCAGGCAGCTGGACGATCGCCAGCGCCAGCTTGATCAGGAGCGTCGGCAACTGGAAGATGAAGAGCGGAGAATGGAAGATGAGTATGGGCGTTGAGGTAGGGGCCGGCGCGGGTATTTTCCCTCACTCCACCTCAATCTCCATCCCATCAAACCCCGCCTCAAACCCCGATGGTAGCGCGTTTTCCATCAGCCACGCATCAAACTGATGGCTGATATGGGTCAGAATAACCCGCGGCGAGCGGATAACCTGATTCAGCGCAAGCACGGTATTTAAATCACAGTGATTACGCGGTGCATCCTCGCGCGGCGGGTGGCTGCAATCAATCACCATTACCTGCGGCTGATTATTGCGTAAAAATTTCAGCGTTTTTTCCGGCAGGCCTGCGGTGTCAGATAGCCACGCCACCCGGCTGTGTGCCGTTTCCAGCAGATAACCGAAGGTCAGTTTTGAGTGGTTGAGCGGCAGAGGCGTGACCTGTAACCCCTGTAAATCAAACACCACAAACGGTTCCATCGTGTGGCTGAAATCAAGCAGGCCCGGATGTTTAAACAGATCGTCGCAGCCCTGTTCATCCGGCGGGCCGTAGACCGGGATCTGATCGCCCACGCCCCAGCGCAGCGGAAACAGCCCCTGGACGTGATCCATATGATAATGCGTCAGCAAAAACTGCTGGAACGATCCTGGCGACCAGCGATCGGCGAGATCGTGCAGCCCGGCGTCGATCAGGGTGATTGCGTCGTTAAACTTTACTACGCCGCTGCATGGCTGGCGGCGATACTGCGGCGAGCGTCGTGCTCTGGCGCAGGCCGCGCACTCGCAGCCCCATGCCGGAACGCCCTGTGCGCCGCCGGTGCCGGTGAGCGTGAGGGTCAAGCTCATATTACAGCGCCTTGGTGAAGCGGAAGTGGCTCTGCTCGTAGCCTTCACGCAGGTAAAAACGGTGTGCGTCGTGGCGCTTCACGTTGGTGGAAAGCTCGGTCATTTCGGCCCCGGCCTGGCGGGCTTCTTCTTCTGCCCATGCCAGTAATTTACTGCCGACGTTCAGACCGCGCGCCTGCGGCATCACCACCAGTTCCTGAATTTCGCCGATCCAGTTGACATGATGCAGATGAAACTGCAAATGCAGGCCGATCATGCCGACAACCTCGCCATCCAACAGCGCCAGATGGTAGCGCATATTCGGGTCACGCAGGTTGGCGTTAAAGCCCACGCGAAACGCCTGGTGGTCAAACTCCGCTTGTTTTAGCTCACAAATCAGCGCGTAAACCGCGTCGGTGTCGTACTGCGTTGCCGGGCGAAGTTCACAAGCAGACATGGTGTTTCTCCTTCTGATGAATCAGCGACAGCAGCGTGTCGACCGACTGGCGCAGGCTGCCGTCATTATTGAGTGTATGGCAATCCTGAGGAGTATAGCGGGCGGCGCGCGCCAGCCGGGCATTAATTTCACTGGCGTTTTCGCGGCCACGGTTTTCCAGGCGCTGGCGCAGGATCTCCGGCGAAACCTGTAAACAGATGGGCAGCAGCGCCGATTGATAACGCGCCCGCGCCTGCGGCAGGTGGGCGCGTGAGCCGTTAACCACGACGTCGAATCCGGCGTGCAGCCAGAGGTCGATCTCAATGCCGACACCGTAATACAAACCATTAGCATGCCAGCTCAAGGCCAACAGATTTTGCCCCGCGCGGGTAAAAAACTCCCGCTCGCTTAAGGCGATATGATTTTCACTTCCGGCGCTGGCATCACGCGTGATGTAGCGATGCGCTACCAGTAGCTGGGTTTGTTCCCGCTGGCGGAGTTCCGCCAGCAGGCTGTCTTTCCCGGAGCCGGACGGACCCATTAACCAAATCAGTTTTCCCGTCATCAGAACACCCTTTTACCCTGACGCCAGACGTGGTCAATATGAATGTGATTGCCCTTGCGATGCGCCAGCACCAGGTCGGCGCGTTTGCCCTCGCCAATCACCCCGCGATCCTGAAGATTCAGTGCCTGGGCCGGGTTTTTGGTCACCAGCCTCACCGCCTGCGGCAGCGTAAAGCGGTTGCTCTGGTCATCGGCCACGCGAAACGCCGCATCCAGCAGGCTGGCGGGGTAGTAGTCGGAAGAGAGGATATCCAGCAGGCCAAGCTGCGCCAGTTCACTGGCCGCCACGTTGCCGGAGTGCGAACCGCCGCGCACGATATTCGGCGCGCCCATCAGTACGTTCATGCCGTGCTTGCGCGAGGCTTCTGCCGCTTCGAATGTGGTAGGAAATTCGGCGATCACGCTGCCAAGCTGATGGGATTGGGCTACGTGGGCGTGCGTGGCGTCATCGTGGCTGGCGAGCGCAATGTGTCGCGCGCGGCACATTGCGGCGATGGATTCGCGATTCGGCTGTGACCAGCGTGCGGCGAGCGCCAGTTGCTCCTCTTCGTACTGTTGCATCTGCGCATCGGTGAGCGAGTATTTGCCCTGATAATATTCACGATATTTTTCGCGGTTGGCGAACTGGCGCTGGCCCGGTGAGTGATCCATCAGCGACACCAGCGTTACCGGTTCGCGCTGTACCAGTTTTTCAAACAGCGGCAGCGTGGTGTGATGCGGCAGTTCGCAGCGTAGGTGCAGACGGTGCTCGGCACGGTTGACGCCGCGTTTCTGCGTCTCTTCGATGGCGTTGATCATCTTCTCCAGATTCTCCAGCCGATCGCCGCCGTCGCGTACATCACCAATCGCCACGGCGTCCAGCACGGTGGTGATGCCGCTCGCCACCATCAGCGCGTCGTGGCTGCTCATCGCCGAGTGGGCAGGCCAGTCAACTTTCGGGCGCGGGGTGAAGAATTTATCCAGATTATCGGTATGCAGCTCAATCAGCCCCGGTAGCAGCCAGCCGCCTTCGCCGTCCATTGCTTCTGACAGGTGACTCTGGCTTTCGGCAAAGGCGCGGATTTCGCCGTCCTGCATCTCCAGAGAACCGTGTACCACCTCGTTTTCCAGCACCAGTTTGACGTTATTGATAATCATGAAGAGACTCCCATTGGGTGCAGGCGGTCGGCGACTTGCTCGCGCACGGTTTCGTCATGGAAGATACCGACGATGGCCGCGCCGCGGGCTTTGGCTTCGCGGATCAGTTCCACTACGGCGGCGCTGTTTTTAGCGTCCAGCGAGGCGGTAGGTTCGTCGAGCAGCAGAATGGGGTAGTCGACGATAAAGCCACGGGCGATGTTGACACGCTGCTGTTCGCCGCCGGAAAAGGTTGATGGCGCAAGGTGCCACAGGCGTTCAGGCACGTTCAGGCGCGTCAGTAATCGGGCGGCTTTAGCGGCGCAGGCTTCACGCGGTACGCCGGTATTGAGCAGCGGCTGCATCACCACTTCCAGTGCCGAAATACGAGGGATGACGCGAAGAAACTGGCTTACCCAGCCGACAGTGGTTTTGCGGATCTCCACCACTTTGCGCGCTGGCGCGGTGACCAGGTCGACCCATTCATCACCGTGTTTGATCTGGATTTGCCCTTCGTCGGGTAGATAGTTGGCATACAGCGAGCGTAGCAGAGTTGATTTTCCACTGCCGGAATGGCCGTGGAGTACCACGCATTCGCCGGCGTTGACGGTGAGTGAGGCGCCTTGTAATACAGGCAGGCGCACGCCGTTTTGCTGGTGCAGGATGAAGGTTTTACTGACGTTTTGTACGTTAATCATTTTTAGCCTCGTGGTTCGGGTGTCGGATGCGACGCTGATGCGTCTTATCCGACCTACGGGGAGCGCATTTGTAGGCCGGATAAGGCGTTTACGCCGCATCCGGCATCAGCTCAATTCTGCAAAACCGATGACACCAGCAACTGGGTATACGGATGGTGCGGGTCGTCGAGCACGCGGTCGGTTAACCCACTCTCCACCACTTTCCCTTGCTTCATTACCAGCAAACGGTCCGCCAGCAGACGGGCGACGCCTAAATCGTGGGTGACAATCACTACCGCCAGGTTAAGCTCCATCACCAGACCGCGGAGCAGGTCCAGCAGGCGCGCCTGTACCGACACATCCAGCCCGCCAGTGGGTTCATCCATAAACACCAGCTTCGGATGCGTCACCAGGTTGCGGGCAATCTGCAAACGTTGCTGCATGCCGCCGGAAAAGGTGGTCGGCAGGTCGTCGATCCGGTTGGCGGGAATCTCCACCTCTTCCAGCCATTTCTGCGCGGTGGCGCGAATATCGCCGTAATGACGCGCTCCGGTTGCCATCAACCGTTCGCCGATATTGCCGCCTGCCGACACCTGGCGGCGCAGGCCGTCAAGCGGATGCTGATGCACCACACCCCATTCGGTGCGCAGCAGGCGACGGCGGTCGGCCTCGCTCATCGCGTACAGCGAACGGTTCTCGTAGCGAATTTCCCCTTGCTGTGGTGTCAGGCGGGCGGAAATTGATTTCAGTAGCGTGGTCTTCCCGGAACCGGACTCCCCAACAATGCCCAGAACTTCTCCCGGCCATAAATCAAAAGAGACATCGCTGAAGCCTTTGCCCGGGGCATAAAGGTGGGTCAGGTTATTGACCGAAAGTAACGGTTGATTCATTGGCTTTTGGCCTCGCTCTGTTGGCGGCAATAATCGGTATCGGAGCAGACAAACATGCGGTTTCCGGCGTCATCCAGCACCACTTCATCAAGATAGCTGTGGGTCGATCCGCAGATGGCGCATGGTTCATCCCACTGCTGGACGGTGAACGGATGATCATCGAAATCGAGGCTTTCCACGCGGGTAAACGGTGGCACGGCATAGATGCGCTTCTCGCGCCCCGCGCCAAACAGTTGCAGGGCGGGCATCATGTCCATTTTCGGGTTATCGAATTTCGGGATCGGCGACGGGTCCATTACGTAGCGCCCGTTCACCTTCACCGGATAGGCGTAGGTGGTGGCGATATGACCGAAGCGGGCGATATCTTCATACAGTTTCACCTGCATCACGCCGTACTCCTCCAGCGCGTGCATGGTGCGCGTTTCCGTCTCTCGCGGCTCAATAAAGCGCAGCGGTTCGGGGATCGGCACCTGGAAGATAACTATCTGATCTTCGGTCAGCGGCGTTTCGGGTATGCGGTGACGCGTCTGGATAAGTGTCGCATCGTCCGTGCGCTCGGTGGTGTTCACCCCAGTCACGCGCTTAAAGAAGTTACGAATCGACACGGCGTTGGTGGTGTCGTCTGCGCCCTGGTCAATCACCTTCAACACGTCGCTTTCGCCAATCACGCTGGCGGTGAGCTGAATGCCGCCGGTTCCCCAGCCGTAGGGCATCGGCATCTCGCGTCCGCCAAACGGCACCTGATAACCGGGGATTGCCACCGCTTTTAAGATAGCGCGGCGGATCATGCGTTTGGTCTGCTCGTCGAGGTAAGCAAAGTTGTAGCCGCTCAGATTAGCCATGGTTCTGCTCCTGTTGCAGACGTTTGAGTAGCTCCAGTTCGGCCTGGAAATCGACGTAGTGCGGGAGTTTGAGATGCGAAACAAAGCCTGCGGCTTCGACGTTGTCGGCATGGGCCAGCACGAACTCTTCATCCTGTGCCGGACCTGTTGCGTGCTCGCCGTATTCCGGTGCCTGCAACGCACGGTCAACCAGCGCCATCGCCATTGCTTTGCGCTCGCTCATGCCGAACACCAGCCCATAGCCGCGTGTAAAATGCGGTGGTTCATCCGGCGGGTCGATAAAACCGTTGACCATTTCACACTCGGTCATCAACAATTCGCCGACGTTCACCGCAAATCCCAGCTCTTCCGGCACAATAAATATATCGATATAGCCACTGCGAATTTCGCCTGCGAACGGGTGATTGCGCCCGTAACCGCGTTGGGTGGAGTAGGCCAGCGCCAACAAATAGCCTTCGTCACCGCGCATTAATTGTTGTAGACGGGAAGAACGCGAACAGGGATAAACCGGCGGCGTGCGGGTGATGTCGTCCGGTTGTGCGCCGCTATCTTCTTCAAACTTCGCCAGCCCCTGACGCGCCAGCAGGCTGAAGACGTGTGGCGACGGTTGCTGTTCGCTGTCAGCGGTGGTCAGCGTTGGCGTTTCGCCGTTTGCCAGCAGGGTGAAATCGAGCAGGCGATGGGTGTAGTCGTAGGTGGGGCCAAGCAGTTGGCCGCCGGGAATGTCTTTATAAATTGCTGAAATACGCCGTTCGAGACGCATCCCGGTGGTGTCGAGCGGCTCACTGACCGCCAGCTTCGCCAGCGTGGTGCGGTAGGCGCGCAACAGAAAAATCGCTTCGACGTTATCGCCGCTGGCCTGTTTCAGCGCCAGCGCGGCCAGCTCGCGGTCGGCAATACCGCCTTCGGTCATCACGCGATCTACCGCGAGGTTAAGCTGCTGTTCAATCTGGGCGACGCTCAGTTCAGGCAAATCAGTATCGCCCCGGCGTCGGCTCTCTTGCAGGGCGTGGGCGGCGTCGATCGCCTTTTCGCCCCCTTTCACGGCAACGTACATCAGCACACCTCCACATGAGTGGTTCGCGGAATAGCCAGCAGGCGCTCGCCGCAGGTCAGGATCAGGTCGATGCCGAGCGGGAACGGGTGCGGGCGCTCGGTAAGTTCATGAAGAATGCACTTTGGCAGTTGCGGGGCGATCATCCGTTCTTCGGCAATACCTGCGCCGGTGAGGCGCAGCATGCGCCCGCCGCTCAGGCTGACGACCTGTAAAATCAGCGTCGCGCCCGCTTCCGGCGCAACAGCGGTGCCGGTGGAAAGGGCGTTGAGCTGCTCGCTGGAGATCGCCTCATCTGTTACCGCGAAGGTCGCCTGTTTCGGCTGATTAACCAGCGGCGCGTTGGTATGAAAACGCAGGCTCTGATTGACGATATCGTTGCTCAATGGCGCGGCAAGCCACACCGGCGTGTCGTTATCGGCCAGCGTCAGCAGCACGCTGGTGGTGGCGATATTCAGCGGCTGCCAGCCGCGCTTGAGCTGATGCAGGGCGACAATCACGCCCGGCTCGCTCATGGCCTTTAACAGGCGACGAAAACTGTGCTGGGCATCCTGCACGGGAAGCATAAAAGCGGTTTCCAGGGTCATGCGTTGTCTCCGCGAACCATCGTAAAGAAGTCGACCCGGCTGGCGTTCACTTCGGCCTGACGCGCGGCAATGCGTGCCATACGGTCAGCGTCCAGCGGGGTAATAAGGGTTTCTGATAAGTTTTGAAAGTGGCGGTTTTGCTGCATCAGCGCATCAATCAGCGCACAACGTTCGGCGTGCTGTTTGTCGCGCCCCAGCACCCAGCTATAGCCGAGCGTGCCGTCAGTCAGACGCACGGCGGCGCGGGTGAGCGTGGCGTCGCCAGCAAAAAAGCGTTCGCCGGTGCCGCCCATTCGCGCCTGAATCTGCACCAGGCCAGTTTCAGCGGCGCGGATCACCTCATAATCGGCGTTGATGTTCAGCGCGTTCAGGCGGGCTGCCAGTTCAGCCGGTTGGCTGTGCGCCAGCACGGACATCCAGTGCTGGCGGGTCGCGGTATCTGCGTGCATTCAGTGCTCCATAGTGAATTCAATCATGTCGGCGCGCGTCAGGCTGACGGAGTACTCCGCCGGGCTGCTTTCACCGTCACGGTGGTTAAGGGTGCGCACGCACAGCAGCGGCGACAGATTCGGGATTTCAAGACGCTGGCACTCTTTGGCTTGGGCGCGGCGGGCGCTGATCCGCGTCTGGCTGCGTCGTAGCGTAATCCCCGTTTGCTCGCGCAGAAAATCGTGCAGCGAACCGCTGTCGAAACGTTGCAGCGTCGGCCAGAGGGTGAGGTCCGCAAAGTAGTGGTCGATTAAACAGAGCGCGACGCCGTTGACCCGACGCAGGGTGCGCAGGTGGATGACGTTCTCCCCCTCGGTTATCCCCAGCGCGTCAGCGACGTGACCGGAGGCGGGGCGCAGCACCGATAGCAATTTTTCGCTGGTGGGATGGCTGCCCTGGTCCAGCAGGTTCTGGCTAAAACGCGCCTGGGCGTTGAGCGGGTAATCGAACGGGCGCATCAGCACCAGTACGCCGACGCCCTGACGGCGCTGTACCCAGCCTTTTTCCACCAGTTGGTCGATGGCGCGGCGCAGGGTGTGGCGGTTCACCTCAAAGCGCGCCGCCAGTTGCTGCTCGGCGGGAAGATAGTCGCCGCAGCGGTAGTGTTGACGAAGCTCCTGCTCAAGTTTTGCGGCTATCTCCTGATAGCGTGTTGGGTAGCTGGTCGGATGTGTAGACAAGAGCATAGATATCAATGCCTCGCTAATCAGATAAAGTGCTTACGCAACCGTTGAGAGAGGAAATCCAGCAGGCTGACCGTGACGATAATCAGCACCATCAGGGCGCAGGTTTGCTGGAACTGGAAACCGCGAATCGCTTCCCACAGCGTGACGCCGATCCCGCCCGCGCCAACCATACCGACGACGGTCGCCGAGCGGACGTTGGATTCGAAGCGATAGAGGGAGTAGGAAATCAGCAGCGGCATGACCTGCGGTAGTACGCCGTAGAGGATCTCTTCCAGCTTGTTGGCTCCGGTAGCGCGAATGCCCTCCACCGGGCCGGGTTCAATCGCTTCTACCGCTTCGGAAAGCAGTTTGGAAAGTACGCCGGTGGTGTGGATAAACAGCGCCAGCACGCCAGCGAACGGGCCGAGACCGACGGCGACCACGAACAGCATGGCGAAGACCATTTCGTTAATGGCGCGGCAGGCGTCCATCAGGCGGCGTACAGGTTGGTAGACCCACCACGGTACCAGGTTTTCAGCGCTCATCAGGCCGAAGGGGATGGAGAGAACCACCGCCAACGCGGTGCCCCAGACGGCGATTTGCAGCGTGACGGCCATTTCGGTGAGGTAATCCTGCCACTGGCTGAAATCGGGCGGGAAGAAGTCGGCGGCGAACGTCGCCATGTTGCCGCCATCTTTAATCAGCGTAAGCGGGGCCATTTCCGCGCCCTGCCACGAGACGACCAGCACGGCGATAACAACGGCCCAGCTCAGAAGCGAGAACCAGCTGCGCTTGGGTGGGGCGATGGTGATGGTTTGCATGTTTGGCTCCGGTCTGTAGGCCGGATAAGGTGCTTGTACCGCATCCGGCATCAACGTCTGCACATTGTCGGATGCGACGCCGGGGCGTCTTATCCGACCTACGATTTACTGCACCGCTTTACTCACCGAACTCATTGCGCTTAACGCGTTGTTCAGGCGGTCCAAATCATCCAGTTGCGCCTGAATGGCGGTGGTTTTTGCCAGCTTGTCCTGTTCGTTCAGCCCTTTGTTGTCCTTCACGCTTTGCATCTCTTTAAACAGTGCGAGCTGGCGAATCGGCACCAGTTGCAAGTCGCTGGAGGCGCGGAACGGCGCCCAGCCCAGGCGCTCCAGCACCGCTTTCTCTTCAGGCGTTTTGCCGTAATTCATAAAGAAGTCGTAGATCTTGTCTTTAGTGGTTTCGGAAAGATTTTTGCGCCAGACGATCGGATCGCCAGGGATCAGCGGTGATTTCCAGATCACCTTCAGTTCTTTCAGCTTCTCCGGCGCGGAGGTTTTCAGCTTGTCGAGGTTTTCGGTGTTGTTGGTGGCGACATCCACTTGCTTGTTAGCGACGGCGAGGGCGTTGGTTTCATGCCCGGCGTTGACGGTGCGCTTAAAGTCGCTGGCGGAGATATTGTTTTTAGCGAAGACGTAGTAACCGGGGACGAGGAAGCCGGAGGTAGAGTTAGGATCGCCATTGCCGAAGGTGAGATCTTTCCGCTTCGCCAGCAGATCGTTCAGGTTGTTGATCGGGCTATCTTTGTTGACGATCAACACGCTCCAGTAACCCGGCGATCCATCCGCCGCGACCGTCTGGGCGAAGACCTGACCGTTGGCGCGATCCACCGCTTCCATCGCCGACAGGTTGCCGTACCAGGCGATATCCACTTTATTGAAGCGCATCCCCTGGATAATGCCCGCGTAGTCCGGGGCAAAGAAGGCGTTGACCTTTACGCCCAGCTTCTTCTCCATATCCTGTAAGAACGGCGTCCATTGCGGTTTCAGGTTTTGCTGTGATTCCGTTGAAATAATGCCGAAATTCAGCGCCTTTTCCTGCTCTTCGGCGTATGCCGGATTTAACAGGGTGCTGAGGCTGAACATGCTGGTGAAGGCCAGCGAGGCAATTATCTTAGCGTTCATTCGTTTTCCTCAATGATGGGGATGTCAGGCAGCTTTCGCGTTCTCTTCGACGCGGTTAATTCTGCGGTAGAGATGGTCAAAACGTTCGTTATCAAACTGTTGGCTGCAGCCGTCGTAGAAGACGTGCCCCTGGCGCAGGGCGACGATGCGTTCGCAGTAGCGCAGGGCGTAATCCACCTGATGCAGCGTGACGACCACGGTAATGCCGTCGTTCTGGTTGATGTCGCGCAGGGTGTCCATCACGATGCGTGCCGATTCCGGGTCCAGCGAGGCGATGGGTTCGTCAGCGAGAATGACCTTCGCCTGCTGCATCAGCGCGCGGGCAATCGCCACACGCTGTTGCTGGCCGCCGGAGAGTGTGGAAACACGTTGATGGGCAAAGTGCACCATGCCAACGCGGGTCAGCGCCTGTAACGCGCGCTGTTTCTGCTCGCGGGTGAAGTTGCTAAAACAGGTTCGCCAGAATGGCGTGCTGCCGAGCGCGCCAATCAGCACGTTCTCCAGTACGCTCAGGCGATTCACCAGGTTGAATTGTTGAAAGATGTAGCCGGTATGGGCGCGGCTTTTACGGATATCGCGGGCCAGACGGCCTTCGCGCTGGACAGTGCGGCCCAGCAGCTCGATATGGCTACCGACAGATTTATCGCCGGTAATCAAACCGCTTAAGTGACGTAAAAGGGTGGATTTTCCGGAACCCGACGGCCCAAGCAGAGCCACCATTTCACCATGATGAATGTTCAGATCAACCGCGTGCAGCGCCTGATGCTGATTGAAGGTTTTGGCGAGCTTCTCGACACGGATAATCGTTTGCATGATGCAGCCTCCCTAAAAAAGTGGCTCCATCGTGGCGGATTATTGTGACGATTTGGTTAATTCAAAGTGACTAACAGATGAAGAGTTAACGGGAATTCGATGACAGTGCGGGAGGGCGGGCCTCCCGGCGGGTTATTGCGTTGGCTGTTGTTTGATGACATTAATCATCCACGGTACGCCAAATTTATCGGTGACTTTGCCAAAGCCATGCGCCCAGAACGTTTCCTGCCAGGCCATTTCGATTTTTCCGTTGGCGGCAAGGTTATCAAACCAGCGTTTTCCTTCTACCACCTGTTGAGAATCGAGCACCAGCGTAAAGCCGGAGTAGCTGGCTTTTCCTGACGGCATGGCATCGCTCATCATGATGTCGCTTCCGGCAATGCGCACGTTGGCATGCGCGATGGCGGTATCGGGAAATTGCATTCCGGAAGGGCAGTTTTCGGCGCTGTCCTGCGCTGATTTCGGCATTTCGCCGAAGCTGATTTTATAGAGCAGTTCCGCGCCCAACGTACGTTGATAATAGGCAATCGCGTCGGAACAGTTACCGGCAAAAGAGAGGTAGGGACTTAACGGCATGATGGTGACCTCAGTTAAGAGAAGCCCGTTAAGTGTAGTTCGAAATTTATACAGATGAGAGGGAAGCCTGATAAGACGCGGTCAGCGTCGCATCAGGCAGTCGCCACCGTTGCCGGATGCGGCGCGAGCGCCTTATCCGGCTTACCGATCACAATACAATCAGTTCTTTTTCACAAACTCAGATTTCAGTTTCATCGGACCAAAACCGTCGATTTTGCAATCGATGTTATGGTCGCCTTCAACCAGGCGGATGTTTTTCACTTTGGTGCCAATTTTCAGCATCGAAGAGCTACCTTTCACCTTCAGATCTTTAATGATGGTCACGCTGTCGCCGTCAGCCAGCAGATTGCCGTTAGCATCTTTAACGATCAACTCGTCGCTTTCCTGTGCAGGTTCTGCGTCGTTCCATTCGTAGGCACATTCCGGGCAGATGTACATGCCGTTATCTTCGTAGGTGTATTCGGAGTTGCATTTTGGGCAGTGTGGTAATGACATGTGGATTTCCTCAAAAGTCAGCAGGGCAAAAGCGCCAAAAAACGGCAGATTGCCGAAAAAGGCCGCAATTATACACAAAATCCCTGAGTTTGTCGGGGGTACTGCTGATTTTAGACGACGATCGTTTTCATTTGAAAGGAAACGCAAAAAGAAAATAATCTTTTTGCCTCCATTTATTATTTAAGATAAGGTTAATGCTCTACTCGTTCTTTTTTTAATTCACATGATGTTTTTATCTTTCTGACGTTTTAAACGTATTGGGAGATGTTATTTATTCTAATAAAAAAACAACACGCTAAATATAAAATTATTTCTTGCAGTAATTATAAAAGCCGAAAACAGAACTCAAAAACAATCTGGCTAAATAAAAGTAACAAAATTTGCTTTAAGGAAGAATTTTCTATGTACACACAGACCCTGTATGAGTTAAGTCAGGAGGCTGAACGGCTGTTACAGCTTTCTCGCCAACAGTTGCAGTTACTGGAAAAAATGCCTCTCTCTCCCCCCGGAGACGATGCGCCACAACTGGCTTTACCCTGGAGTCAGCCTAATATCGCCGAACGTCACGCGATGCTGAATAATGAGTTGCGTAAAATTTCCCGGCTGGAAATGGTGCTGGCGATTGTCGGTACCATGAAAGCAGGGAAATCAACCACCATTAATGCCATTGTTGGTACGGAGGTTCTGCCTAATCGTAATCGCCCAATGACTGCGCTGCCAACGCTTATTCGCCATACGCCCGGGCAAAAAGAACCGGTACTGCATTTTTCACATGTCGCGCCAATCGACCATTTAATTCAACAATTACAACAGCGCCTGCGTGATTGCGATATTAAGCATCTGACCGATGTGCTGGAAATAGATAAAGATATGCGTGCGCTTATGCAGCGGATCGAAAATGGCATCGCTTTCGAAAAATATTATCTGGGTGCTCAACCTATTTTTCATTGTCTGAAAAGTTTGAATGATTTGGTGCGACTGGCGAAGGCGCTGGACGTCGATTTTCCTTTTCCTGCTTACGCCGCCATTGAGCATATTCCCGTGATTGAAGTGGAGTTTGTCCATCTGGCGGGGCTGGAGAGTTATCCCGGTCAGTTGACGTTACTGGATACCCCTGGGCCAAATGAAGCCGGGCAACCGCATCTGCAAAAAATGCTTAACCAGCAGCTGGCTCGCGCCTCGGCGGTATTGGCGGTGCTGGATTATACGCAACTGAAATCGATCTCCGATGAAGAGGTCCGTGAGGCGATTTTGGCGGTGGGGCAATCGGTGCCGCTGTATGTGCTGGTCAATAAGTTCGATCAACAGGATCGTAACAGTGACGACGCCGACCAGGTGCGGGCACTGATTTCCGGGACGCTGATGAAAGGTTGTATTACGCCACAGCAGATATTTCCGGTGTCGTCGATGTGGGGCTACCTGGCGAATCGGGCGCGCCATGAGTTAGCCAACAACGGTAAGTTACCACCGCCAGAGCAACAACGCTGGGTGGAAGATTTTGCCCATGCCGCGCTCGGCAGGCGCTGGCGTCATGCCGATCTGGCGGACCTCGAACATATTCGCCATGCTGCCGATCAGTTGTGGGAAGATTCGCTGTTCGCCCAGCCAATTCAGGCGTTGCTTCATGCCGCTTACGCTAACGCCTCGTTGTATGCTCTGCGATCTGCCGCGCATAAACTGTTGAATTACGCGCAGCAGGCGCGGGAATACCTGGATTTTCGTGCGCACGGGTTAAACGTCGCTTGTGAACAATTGCGGCAAAATATCCATCAGGTCGAAGAAAGTTTGCAGCTATTGCAACTCAATCAGGCGCAGGTGAGCGGCGAGATTAAACATGAAATCGAGTTGGCCCTGACCTCCGCCAACCACTTTCTGCGTCAACAGCAAGATGCGCTGAATGCGCAGTTAGCCGCGTTGTTTCAGGATGACTCGGAGTCGTTAAGTGAGATGCGTACCCGCTGTGAGACACTGTTACAGACGGCGCAGAACACCATCAGTCGCGACTTTACGCTGCGTTTTGCCGAGCTTGAATCCACTCTTTGCCGGGTGTTAACCGATGTTATTCGCCCCATTGAGCAACAAGTCAAAATGGAATTGAGTGAGTCAGGGTTTCGTCCTGGGTTTCATTTTCCTGTTTTTCACGGCGCAGTTCCCCACTTCAACACTCGCCAGCTGTTCAGTGAAGTCATTTCGCGCCAGGACGCAATGGACGAGCAGAGCACGCGTTTAGGCGTTGTGCGTGAGACTTTTTCGCGCTGGTTGAATCAGCCCGACTGGGGACGGGGAAATGAGAAATTCCCGACAGAGACGGTTGATTACAGTGTGTTGCAACGAGCATTAAGCGCAGAAGTCGATCTTTATTGCCAACAAATGGCTAAAGTTATGGCAGAGCAGGTCGATGAATCTGTTACGGCAGGCATGAATACTTTTTTCGCTGAGTTCGCTTCATGTTTGACGGAATTACAGACGCGTTTACGCGAAAGTCTGGCTCTGCGTCAACAAAATGAATCGGTGGTCAGGCTGATGCAACAGCAATTGCAGCAGACTGTGATGACTCACGGCTGGATTTACACCGACGCTCAGCTGTTACGCGATGATATTCAAACACTTTTCACGGCAGAACGATATTGACCAAGACGTTACTGGACGGCCCCGGTCGCGTGCTGGAGTCGGTTCATCCGCGCTTTTTAGTGGATCTGGCGCAGGGCGATGATGCCCGCCTTCCACAAGCCCATCAGCAGCAGTTTCGTGAACGACTGATGCAGGAACTTCTTGCGCGCGTGCAGCTTCAGACATGGACGAACGGCGGCATGTTAAATGCGCCGCTTAGTCTGCGTCTGACATTGGTGGAGAAACTGGCGTCGATGCTGGATCCCGGTCATCTGGCGCTGACGCAGATCGCGCAGCATCTGGCGCTGCTGCAAAAAATAGATCACCGTCAGCACTCTGCTTTCCCGGAGCTCCCCCAGCAAATTGTCGCCTTGTATGAGTGGTTTTCAGCCCGTTGTCGCTGGAAGGAAAAGGCGTTAACGCAACGAGGCCTACTGGTGCAGGCGGGTGAACAGAGCGAGCAAATTTTTACCCGCTGGCGTGCTGGGGCGTATAACGCCTGGTCGTTGCCTGGGCGCTGTTTTATCGTTCTGGAGGAGTTGCGCTGGGGGGCATTTGGCGATGCCTGCCGTCTGGGAAGCCCGCAAGCGGTGGCGTTGTTGCTGGGTGATTTGCGCGAGAAAGCGACACAACATTTGGCAGAGAGTATCAATGCGGCCCCGACCACGCGTCACTATTACCATCAGTGGTTTGCCTCTTCGACCGTTTCGACGGGCGGGGATCATGCTGATTTTTTAAGTTGGCTGGGAAAGTGGTCCACGGCAGATAAACAACCCGTTTGCTGGTCAGTGACCCAACGCTGGCGAACTGTCGCACTGGGGATGCCACGACTCTGTTCAGCGCAGCGTCTGGCGGGGGCAATGGTCGAGGAAATCTTCTCTGTAAATTTGGTGTAAATAATCAGTTACATCAATGAGTCCTAAACGAAATACATGTGTGAAGTTGATCACAAATTTAAACACTGGTAGGGTAAAAAGGTCATTAACTGCCCAATTCAGGCGTCAACTGGTTTGATTGTACATTCCTTAACCGGAGGGTGTAAGCAAACCCGCTACGCTTGTTACAGAGATTGCATCCTGCAATTCCCGCTCCCCTTTTGCGGCCGTCGCGCTGATTTTTCTGGCGTTTGCGGAAATGGGCCAACTCTGCGAGGAAAGCTATGCTGAAAAGGAAAAAAGTAAAACCGATTACCCTTCGTGATGTCACCATTATTGATGACGGTAAACTGCGTAAAGCCATTACCGCAGCATCACTGGGTAATGCAATGGAATGGTTCGATTTTGGTGTTTATGGTTTTGTTGCTTACGCATTAGGTAAAGTTTTTTTCCCGGGGGCTGACCCCAGCGTGCAGATGGTTGCTGCACTCGCCACTTTCTCCGTTCCCTTTCTGATTCGACCGCTTGGCGGGCTCTTCTTTGGTATGTTGGGCGATAAATATGGTCGCCAGAAGATCCTCGCTATCACTATTGTGATTATGTCGATCAGTACGTTCTGTATTGGCTTAATACCGTCCTACGACACGATTGGTATTTGGGCACCGATTCTGCTGTTGATCTGTAAGATGGCACAAGGTTTCTCGGTCGGCGGTGAATATACCGGGGCGTCAATATTTGTTGCGGAATACTCCCCTGACCGTAAACGTGGCTTTATGGGCAGCTGGCTGGATTTTGGTTCTATTGCCGGGTTTGTGCTGGGAGCTGGCGTAGTGGTGTTAATTTCGACCATTGTCGGCGAAGAGAACTTCCTCGATTGGGGCTGGCGTATTCCGTTCTTTATCGCTCTGCCGTTAGGGATTATCGGGCTTTACCTGCGCCATGCGCTGGAAGAGACTCCGGCGTTCCAGCAGCATGTCGATAAACTGGAACAGGGCGACCGCGAAGGTTTGCAGGATGGCCCGAAAGTCTCGTTTAAAGAGATTGCCACCAAACACTGGCGCAGCCTGTTGACATGTATTGGTCTGGTAATTGCCACCAACGTGACTTACTACATGTTGCTGACCTATATGCCGAGTTATTTGTCGCATAACCTGCATTACTCCGAAGACCACGGGGTGCTGATTATTATCGCCATTATGATCGGTATGCTGTTTGTTCAACCGGTGATGGGCTTGCTGAGTGACCGTTTTGGCCGTCGTCCGTTTGTGCTTCTTGGTAGTGTTGCATTGTTTGTGTTGGCGATCCCGGCGTTTATTCTGATTAACAGTAACGTCATCGGCCTGATTTTTGCCGGCTTATTGATGCTGGCGGTGATCCTTAACTGCTTTACGGGCGTTATGGCTTCTACCTTGCCTGCGATGTTCCCGACGCATATCCGTTACAGCGCGCTGGCGGCGGCATTTAATATTTCGGTGCTGGTTGCCGGTCTGACGCCAACGCTGGCGGCCTGGCTGGTCGAAAGCTCGCAGAATCTGATGATGCCTGCCTATTACCTGATGGTAGTGGCGGTGGTTGGTTTAATCACCGGCGTAACCATGAAAGAGACGGCGAATCGACCGTTGAAAGGTGCGACACCGGCGGCGTCAGATATACAGGAAGCGAAGGAAATTCTCGTCGAGCATTACGATAATATCGAGCAGAAAATCGATGATATTGACCACGAGATTGCCGATTTGCAGGCGAAACGTACCCGCCTGGTGCAGCAACATCCGCGAATTGATGAATAAGCTGAAACGGATGGCCTGATGTGACGCTGTCTTATCAGGCCAATTGAACTCTTAAGGTTCACTTAATCTCTGACGCGCATACTCTCCTCCAGGTTAACGGAGGAGAGTGCAATGAAAAACCGTGTTTATGAAAGTTTAACTACCGTGTTCAGCGTGCTGGTGGTCAGCAGCTTTCTTTATATCTGGTTTGCCACGTACTGATCTTTTTTCAGCCGTATCCAGGCCCGCGTGCCGGAAGTCTCTTGCCGGTTTTGCAGGAAAAACTGCCCGTGATGCAACTGTGTAATGCGGCTGACAATACTTAACCCCAGACCAATCCCGCCATAACGGCTGTCCATTCGTACAAACGCTTTACTCAACTCCCCGCATTTACTCTCATCAATACCCGGCCCTTCATCTTCAACGGCCATGACCGCTCCGCCATCTTCTTGCAGCTTAATCATAATGTTGCTGCCTTGTGGGCTATAACGATGGGCGTTTTCTACCAGGTTTCGCAATAACATCCGCAGCAGGGTTGCATCACCCTGAACGGTGATGTCGGCGGCGCTCTCTGGCAATAGCAGGGTTTGCTGGCGCTGGTCGAGCATGGTACTAAGTTCGTCATACGAGGGGAGAATGACATCTTCCAGCAGTTTTACATGTTGATAATTACCGGAAGAAAATGACTGTCCGGCACGCGCCAGTTGCAGCAGCTGGGAGACGCTCTCCATCATCTGATCAAGTCGTGCCACTAACGGTGCTACATCAATGTGATGCGTTTTCGCCAGCAGTTCCAGATGCAAACGCACCCCCGCCAGTGGCGTTCGCAGTTCGTGCGCGACGTCAGCGGTAAACAACCTTTCGTTATCCAGCGTGCTGGTCAGGCGACTGACCAGATCGTTTAATGCCGAAACCACCGCATCGATTTCGAGGGTGGCGCTATGAATGGCAATGGGCGTTAAGTTGTCGGCGGTGCGCGCTTCCAGCTCTTTTTGCAGCTCCGCCAGCGGTCGGGTGATGCGGCGTACCGCCTGATAGCAGATAAATAGCGTCAGGCTAACCATAAAGACGCCGGGGACAATCAGGCTGGCGACCGCCTCGCGGATCTCACGCATGATGTGGCGATCGTTGTTGCGATTGTCGCGTAGCGCCTGCTCAAACAGCTGAATCTGCTCGGTACTTTCATGCCATAGCCAGAAGACGCTGATCAGCTCAAACACCAACAAAATGGCCCCGATGGTCAATATCAGCCGTTGGCGCAGCGATATTGGTCGGCGCAGAAAACGCATCAGATTCAATTAGTTTTCCTCATTTGCGACCAGCATATAGCCAAATCCGCGCACGGTGCGGATACGGGCTTTGCCCACTTTGTCGCGCAGGTTATGGATATGCACTTCCAGGGTGTTGGTCGAGGGCTCGTTGTCCCAGTTGTAGATATCGTTGTAGAGAATTTCCCGATGCACCGGGCTGCCTGCTTTAAGCATCAGGCGGGACAGCAGAGCATATTCTTTGGGCGTCAGAATCAGTTCTTCTCCGCTCATCCATACCTGGCGGCGACCCATATTCAGCGTCAGGTTGCCAACGTTCAGCTCACTTTCGCCCTGATTATTATGGCGTCGTAGCAGGGCGCGGATACGGGCGTGCAACTCTTCCAGCGCAAAAGGCTTCACCAGATAATCGTCGGCCCCGACATCCAGCCCGGCGATTTTGTCGGTAAGGGTATCGCGGGCGGTGAGAATTAACACCGGCAGAGTGTATTTTTTCTGCCGGATACGGGCAAGAAAATGCAGCCCATCTTCATCGGGTAAGCCTAAATCCAGTACCACCAGGCTGTAATGACCGGCTTCAAGGCTTTGTTCCGCCATCCGCGCGGTGCTCACGCCATCGCACGCGTAGCCTTCGGTTTGCGCCGCCAGAATCAATCCCTGCAATAACAGCGTATCGTCTTCAACAATCAGAATTTTCATTCACTCACTCTCCTGCAAGTTTGCAGAATATCATCCGCAGCCTGGTAATACTTCGTCTCAACGCCAGTCAGGCCCAATAAGGTTGAGAATAAATTGTCTTGTGAATAGTGTTGCGTTTGCGCCTGTTTTTGCAGGCAGTTCTGGTCAACCTGATACCGTTTTTGATAATCCTCCGATAGCCACAGCAGCATCGGCACCTGTTTTTGGCTATCCGGGGCGATGGCATAAGGCAGACCGTGCAGATAGATGCCATTTTCACCTAACGATTCACCGTGGTCAGAAAGATAAACCAGGCTGGTGGTAAATTTATCCTGATGTTCTTTCAGCAGATTAATCGCTTTATCAACAATATAGTCGACGTAAACCAGCGTGTTGTCGTAAGTGTTCACCAGTTGCTCTTTGGTACAGGTCTGGATCTCGTTAGTGTCGCAGGTTGGGGTAAATTTCCTGAACTGCGGCGGATAGCGGTTGTAATAGGTCGGGCCGTGGCTGCCGATGGTGTGTAAGACAATCACGCCATCACCCTGCAGGTTATTGATGTAATCTTCCAGCCCGTGGAACAGCACTTCATCATAGCATTCGCCGTTGATGCACTGACCAGGCAGGTTCAGCGCGGTGACGTTCTGGTGAGGTACGCGATCGCAAACGCCTTTACAGCCGCCATCGTTGTCATTCCACAGCACGTTGATGCCCGCTCGCTGAATGATATCCAGCACGCCTTCCTGGTGCTGTGCCAGCTCTTCTTTGTAGTGCTCACGCGGCATATCCGAGAACATGCACGGCACTGAGACGGCTGTTGCTGTGCCACAAGATGCGGTATTAGGGAAATAGACCACGTTATCTTTTGCCAGGCGAGGATTGGTTTCGCGTGGATAACCATTCAGCGAGAAATTCTCTGCGCGCGACGTTTCTCCGACGATCAAAATGGTCAGGTTTTTACGTTTCCCATTTTGCATTAATGGGTTGCGGTGAGCATCTTCACCAATGCGTATCAGTGGCAGGTTGGCTGACCGCTGGTGAGAGTACCACGACCAGCTAGCAACAATGCTGTTGGACGGGCTTAAGGATTTCACCAGCTCTTTGTTGTTGCGAAACAGCGAGGCATAGTCTTTGTAGAACAGTGCGGCAACCAGCAGAATCAGCAGCACAGAAATCAGGATGTTGGCCCCGCGGAAAAGAACGCTGCGCAGGCGTGAGGTGGTGGGTTTGATTTTGATCCAGCAGGCAATAATCGCGGCCAACACGCCACTTAACCCCAGCGTTAATAACATTCGTGGCGTCATCAACGCATAACTTTCCGCCGGCGTAGTATCAATGATATTGGTGATCATTGAACGGTCGATGACGATGCCATAGGTCATGATGAAATATTGTGCAGCCGCACCGACCAGAATAAACAGGCAGGCGAGTGGACGATTAAGCCATAAGAAAGAGCCTAGTGTCAGGACAATATTAATCACGCTGAATGCGACGACCGGCATCGACAAGAAAACCAGCACGTTATGCAGTGAATCCAGCGGTAACACCTGTAGCACCTGTTTAAAAAAGGCGATATTCAGGCAGACTGAGATATAAAAAGTAGCAAGTAATAACCAGGAGAATAAATTTAAAGAGGGTCTTTTTAGTAGGCGCTTCAACATCACGGTGTTTCCATCGAACAAAGTGCGCATATGCTCGCAAAGCAAAATTAAGCCAACCTTAAGTTCTTAAGGTTGGCTTTTATGTTTGCTTGATTAAGGGGAATTAATCTTTGCTTATTGGTGCATCTAAGGGATACGGGTTTTTATGCAGCCGGTTGTAATTCAGCGCATACATGGCGGTGATTACCATCAGAGTGACAAATGACCACATAACCTCTTTCGCGCCGGACCCTACTACGGCCCAGATGCAGTAGAGGAAGGCAATGGTAGTAACTGCCAGGTATGCCGGGCGTGCTTTACCAAAGTGACCGTGGCCGAGCAGTAGTAACGCCGCACAGGTGTAAAGATATGGCACCAGTGTAAAGATGACCGACACGGAAGAAACCAGACCGAATTCTTTGGTCGCGTTTGGCGAAATGCTACTGAGCTGGAAGATGGTCATCAAAATACCGACGATAATCAGCCCCGCCACTGGCGTGCCCGCTTTATTTACACGGGCAAAAATCGGTGGGAACAGTCCGTCATCGGCAGCGGCTTTCGCCGTTTGACCCGCCAGCAACGTCCAGCCGCCCAGTGAACCTAAGCAACCCGCAGCTGCGCAGAAGGAAACAATGGCCCCGGCGGTGTCACCCAACGCCATCCGTGCGGCATCACCGAATGGCGAAGCAGAAACGCGCAGTGCGGCATTAGGGATCATCCCCATAATCGCGGTGGTAGAAAGTACATAGCAAACGGCAGCAATCAATACCCCGCCAATGGTGGCGATAGGGACGTTGCGTTTCGGGTTTTTCACCACACCTGCGGCAACGGAGGCACTTTCCACACCGATGAACGACCACAGCGTAACGTTAAGGGTACTTTGAATCGCACCGAAGGTGCCCAGGCCGCTGACGTTCCATGCCGCCATATAGGTTTCACCACGGAACCAGAACCAGCCAAATACGGCAATCCCGACGATGGGGATCAGCGCCAGCACGGTAGCAACGGCCTGTACGCGGGTGATCATTTTCGGACCGACAATGTTCAGCAGGACGAAGATCCACAGCACCACGACGCAGGTGATGGTTAATACCAATGGGTCTTTCAGAATCGGGAAGAAGTAACTTAAATATCCTACGCCAATGACCACCATGGCGATATTGCCGATCCAGCAGGCCAGCCAGTAGAGGACGTTGGTTTGATAACCGAGAAACGGGCCAAAGCAGCGGCGGGCGTAAGCGTAAGAACCACCAGGACTTGGGTCGAGGAACGACATTTTGGCGTATACCATCGAGAGCCCCAGCGCACCGATAATCGTCACCAACCATCCATAAATGGCAATCCCGCCAGTGGAGGCCAGGTTTGCAGGTAACAGAAAAACACCTGACCCCATAATATTCCCCGACACCATCAGGGTGACGGGGATTAAGCCCACTTTGTGAGCATCAGCATCCGAAGACATAATTAAACTCCTGCGAAGGCGAGCTTCGTGACAATAAATTACGTCATATCATACGCCTGCATTCGATAGTTGAATTATTATCGGCCGGGTTATCGCTGATGCCGTTATTAATATAGCTCTTCGTTAAGGTTAAAAATCAGGCGACAGTGCGTTCTCTGTGCTGACTAACATAATGCAGCGGCGTCATACCGTAGAAGTCTTTAAAGACAGAAATAAAGTACGACGTACTGTTGTAGCCGCAGGACTGTGATACCTGAGAGATATTTTTACCGTCCATCATTAATTCATTTACGGCATAACGCATGCGGCAGGTGGTGATTATTTGGCTATAACTGGTGTTTTCGCTTTTCAGCTTTTTCTTTAACAGACTTGGGCTAAGACATAAACAACTGGCTACCATACTAAGATTCCAGTCTTTGTGGATATCGCTTTCAATAATTTGATAAACGCTGTCACTTACACAATTACGTAACATATACATCATTAGTGAAAGGAATTTTTTACTGTCGAGAAAACGGGATAGCACAGTGAATAATAATGCACGTGTTCGTTCCTTTTCTGACTCAGTTTCAGCGGGCATCATGCTATGCTGCGCGGCAACGCGAAAGACGTCTGGCGTCAGGCATGGAAGGGTGAGGATGGGCGTAGCGCTACGTTGCCATACTGGTATTTGCGAGAGATCTTTATTCAGAAACCGGAGGTAATCTTTGATGATGTCGTGACTAATATGAGCAACCAAAGTGTTATTAAGAGAGGAGACGTCGATAATATTATTTTCACAATTTAATAACGCCATGTGGTTAGCTTTAAGGCTAATAGATTCTTTCCCATTCACCCTTATCCAGACATCTTTTTCAGTCAATAAAACAATACAAGGTTGGTCGCTGCAAATCCTCATACATGTACTCCTGAGTGCGAATAAAAGACCAGTTCTCGCTAAAGCGAAGCGATACCGGGAAATGGTTATATAATTGTATGATGAATATAAACATGCATAAAAATAACGAGTTTTACTAATATTACAAATTTTTATAGTAATTTCTCATGTACATATTTTTTTACAGGCTAAAAAAAGTATAAATAACAGGCAAAAAAAAGCGCGGGGTGGGACCGCGCAAAAAGCATGACATTTTTTGTTTGCAGCAATTTTTATGAAAACGTTGCCATACTTAAAAGGCCTCAAGCCAGGTGGCGTAATGTTATTTAACAATTACGCCTTCAGCGGAATAGTGGTTACGCTTTCACACACATAACGTGGTAAATACCGTCAATAATTTCTGTCCCTTCTGTTTCGTGTTCAAATCCAGGGAAATGATGGTCCCAGGATTGCAGCGAGCGTAAATAACTTACTTGCGGACTGTTTTTATCGCCGAAGTTTTCACCAGACAGCAGCATCGGGATTCCTGGCGGATACGGGATAACTGAGTTTGCCGCGATACGTCCTGGCAGATTTTCAATGGATACCAGTTCGACATTGTTGTCGACAATCGCGTTGTACGCTTCACGCGGGGTGATTTCCGCCACCGGTAGGCCGGAATAGGCTTCATTCAACCGTGCGCCAGGGTTGTTTTCTTTCAGCCAGGCAAACATGGTGTCACCCAGATCGTGAATCCCTATGTTCGCGTAAGTGTCAGGATATTGTTCAACAAGTTCCGGCATCACCTGCGCCAGCGGTGTGTTGGCATCATAGTGGCGTTTGAAGGAGCAAAGGGTGTTAACCAGAGTCCCCCATTTCCCACGGGTCACGCCCATAGAGAACAGGAACATAATCTGGAAGTCAGTGGTACGGGTAGGCACAATGCCGTGGCGACCAAGCCAGGCTGTGACCAGCGCCGCCGGAACACCGGTTTCTTCCAGTTCACCATCTTCACCCATTCCCGGAGCAAGGATGCTGACTTTAATCGGGTCGAGCATACTCCAGTTATCCGGAATATCTTTGAAGCCGTGCCAGCTTTCGCCCGGATGCATGACCCAGCAGTCCTGAACGGTGGTCAGCAGTTTGGTTGGTGCGTCAGCAAAGTCATAGGTTTTGCCGGTTTGTGGGTCGGTGACGACTTCTTTGTTCCACGGTTTGAAGAACCAGCTACCGTCAGCGGTGAACTCTTTATACAGCCGCGCCATCGCCTGACGGAAATCAACCGCTTCGTCGATCACTTCCTGGGTCAGTGACAGGCCGCTGTTGCCGTCCATCATCGACACTGCCACGTCGTTGGATGCGCAGATGGCATACAGCGGGGAGGTGGTGGCATGCATCATGTAGGCCTGGTTGAAGCGGGAGAAGTTAATCGCCCCACGACCTTCACGTACATGAATATAAGAGGCCTGGGACAGCGCATTCAGCAGTTTGTGGGTGGAGTGGGTGGCGAAAACGGTAGGACCGTTGTGATCGCCAGGTTCGCCGCGCATGGCATAGTGATCGGCATAGATCGGGTTGAAACGTGCATAGCCGTACCAGGCTTCGTCAAAGTGCAGACGATCGGAGGTTTTTTCCAGCAGATCCTGTGCTTCTTTAGCGTTATAACACACGCCGTCATAGGTGCAGTTGGTCACCACGCAGTAAGACGGTTTTTGCCCGGCTTTGTCTTTAGTCAGCGGGCTTTCATTGATTTTCTTCTGCAAGGTTTCAGGTTGCATTTCCTGCGGATAGATTGGCCCGATAATGCCGTAGCGGTTGCGGCTTGGCACCATGTAGACCGGTTTCGCACCTGTCAGCATCAAGCCTTGTTCGATGGATTTATGGCAGTTACGGTCAACGACCACTACATCGTTATCGGTCATGCAAGCCTGCATGATGGTGCGGTTAGAGCCGGAAGTACCGACGACTACCGACCAGGAGCGATCGGCACCAAATACGCGTGCGGCATATTTTTCGCTTTCGCCAAATGCGCCAGTATGGTCAAGCAAAGAACCGAGGGAAGTGCGTTCGATGCCCATGTCGGTGCGGAACAGATTTTCACCATAGTAGTCATGGTAGAAACGTCCGGCGGGTGTTTTAGTAAAACCAACGCCGCCCTGGTGGCCTGGCGCTGCCCAGGAATATTCATGGATGTCGCTATATTTCATCAGCGCGCTGAACAGTGGCGGCAATAGCTGCTGGCGGTAGCGGGTCATCGCGGCAACGGCGCGTCCGGCGATAAAGTCGGCAGTATCTTCCAGAATCCAGGCGAATTCATCGACAAGCTCCAGCAGGTCGCGATCCATTGCGGCGAGGGCTTTTTCCCGATCGCCCAACAGGAAGACCGGCACGTTTTGTTGGCGCTCATGAAGCTTACCGATCAATTGTCTGACGTTTTGATGTTCGTCCGGATGTTCCATTTGATAGCTGAACATCAGGCAGTCAATGGCTTCGTTTGAAGAGAGAATGGCAAAACCATCATCAAAGGAGGTGGATTTAATCACGGTAACATTTTGCTGGCTTAAAGCATCTGCCAGACGCTCAACGGCGTTACCGACCCAGGTGTCTTGATGGAGAAACTCGCTTTCAACAATTAATACTTTCATCATTGCTTACCCGGTTATGAAGGAATCTTCGTTGCGGGCAAGTATCTTCCGGCCTTTTCGGGCTGTAAAGCGCGTGAAAAACAAACATTTTTGAAATATTTATTTTTATAAACAACACGTTATGTGATTATTTTAAATTATTTTCACTGCTTATTATCGACGGCTAAACTATTTTTTTGGCTGATACTGATATCGTCTTTAGCCGGGAAACGTCTGGCGGCGCTGTTGGCTAAGTTTGCGGTATTGTTGCGGCGACATGCCGACATATTTGCCGAACGTGCTGTAAAAACGGCTACTCGAACGAAAGCCTGCCGTCAGGGCAATATCGAGAATACTTTTATCGGTATCGCTCAGTAACGCGCGAACGTGGTTGATGCGCATCGCGGTAATGTACTGTTTCATCGTCAATTGCATGACCCGCTGGAATATCCCCATTGCATAGTTGGCGTTAAGTTTGACGTGCTCAGCCACATCGTTGATGGTCAGCGCCTGATCATAGTTTTCGGCAATAAAGCCCAGCATCTGGCTGACATAAAATTGCGCATGGCGCGAGACGCTGTTTTTGTGTGTGCGCGAGGTTTTATTGACCAGAATCGGTTCCCAGCCAGAGAGGCTAAATCGCTTGAGCATCAGGCCAATTTCATCAATGGCGAGCTGGCGAATTTGCTCGTTCGGACTGTTTAATTCCTGCTGCCAGCGGCGCACTTCAAACGGGCTAAGTTGCTGTGTCGCCAGTGATTTGATCACCATGCCGTGAGTGACGTGGTTAATCAGATCTTTATCCAGCGGCCAGGAGAGAAACAGATGCATCGGCAGATTAAAAATCGCCATGCTCTGACAGGTTCCGGTATCTGTTAGTTGGTGCGGTGTACAGGCCCAGAACAGCGTGATATGACCCTGATTGATATTCACTTTTTCATTGTTGATCAGGTATTCCACATCGCCATCGAAAGGCACATTCACTTCGACCTGACCATGCCAGTGGCTGGTGGGCATGATATGCGGTGCGCGAAACTCAATTTCCATCCGCTGGTATTCTGAATACAGCGACAGTGGGCTACGGGTCTGCTTTTCGTCGCTGCTGCACATAAACGTATCTGTATTCATGGATGACTCTCTTTCCTGGAATATCAGAATTATGGCAGGAGTGAGGGAGGATGACTGCGAACAGGCGCACGGTTTTATTCCTCTCCCTGGAGGTGCGAGGAGAGCGGATGAGAAGACTGGGGTCGATTATTCAGCTTTTCAGGTAATTTATTCCCATAAACTCAGATCTATTGATGTGCCACTTAGGATCTGAGTTTTTGGGAATGCTCAACCGGGAAACCGGAGGTTTTCTGCGATATCGCCTGCCATGATGAAGTCATTCAAGCAAGCCAGGAGATCTGCATGATGTCTGCACCTAAAATTACATTTATCGGCGCTGGTTCGACGATTTTCGTTAAAAATATTCTTGGTGATGTGTTCCATCGTGAGGCGCTGAAAACGGCGCATATTGCCCTGATGGATATCGATCCCACCCGCCTGGAAGAGTCGCACATTGTGGTGCGTAAGCTGATGGATTCAGCAGGGGCCAGCGGCAAAATCACCTGCCACACCCAACAGAAAGAAGCCTTACAGGATGCTGATTTTGTGGTGGTGGCATTTCAGATTGGCGGTTATGAACCTTGCACGGTGACTGATTTCGAGGTCTGTAAGCGGCATGGTCTGGAACAAACCATTGCCGATACGCTGGGGCCGGGCGGTATTATGCGCGCGCTACGTACCATTCCGCACCTGTGGCAAATTTGCGAGGACATGACGGAAGTCTGCCCCGATGCCACCATGCTCAACTACGTTAATCCAATGGCGATGAATACCTGGGCGATGTATGCCCGCTATCCGCATATCAAGCAGGTAGGGCTGTGCCATTCGGTGCAGGGAACGGCGGAAGAGCTGGCGCGTGACCTCAATATCGACCCGGCTACGCTGCGTTACCGTTGCGCAGGTATCAACCATATGGCGTTTTACCTGGAACTGGAGCGCAAAACCGCCGACGGCAGTTACGTGAATCTCTACCCGGAACTGCTGGCGGCTTATGAAGCAGGGCAGGCACCGAAGCCAAATATTCATGGTAATACTCGCTGCCAGAATATTGTGCGTTACGAAATGTTCAAAAAGCTGGGCTACTTCGTCACAGAATCGTCAGAACATTTTGCTGAGTACACACCGTGGTTTATTAAGCTAGGTCGTGAGGATTTGATTGAGCGTTATAAAGTACCGCTGGATGAGTACCCGAAACGCTGCGTCGAGCAGCTGGCGAACTGGCATAAAGAGCTGGAGGAGTATAAAAACGCCTCCCGGATTGATATTAAACCGTCACGGGAATATGCCAGCACAATCATGAACGCTATCTGGACTGGCGAGCCGAGTGTGATTTATGGCAATGTCCGTAACGATGGCTTGATTGATAACCTGCCACAAGGATGTTGCGTGGAAGTGGCCTGTCTGGTTGATGCTAATGGCATTCAGCCGACCAAAGCCGGTACGCTACCTTCGCATCTGGCCGCCCTGATGCAAACCAACATCAACGTACAGACGCTGCTGACAGAAGCTATTCTTACGGAAAATCGCGACCGTGTTTACCACGCCGCGATGATGGACCCGCATACTGCCGCCGTGCTGGGCATTGACGAAATATATGCTCTTGTTGACGACCTGATTGCCGCCCACGGCGACTGGCTGCCAGGCTGGTTGCACCGTTAAGGGGTAATCGCTTCCGGCGCTCTGGTGATTAAGCCAAAGCGCCGTAGCTGGCGGCAATGAAAGCGGGCGAGGAATATCACCGTCGTTAATGCGCCCAGTAGTGCGCAGAACATATCGGATTGCGTATCCCACGGGTCGCCTTGAGTACCGAGAAAATCATCTGCGCCCTGGCCCATTGCCAGCGCTGCCCACCACTCGATTAACTCATACATCGCGCTTATCGCCAGCGCGACACAACAGACCAGAAACGCCACCATTTTACGCCCGCGAACGTACATCCCGCGCACGAGGATCTCTCGTGCCACCAGTGCAGGCACCAGCCCCTGGAAAAAATGCCCCAGTTTGTCATACGGATTACGGCTCAACCCCAGCCATTCCTGCACCTCAAAACCAACGGGGACTTTCGCGTAGGTGTATTGCCCGCCGACCATCAGGATGATGGCGTGAAAGAAAATGAGCGTATAGAGCAGCGGCGTTAACGGATAACGTTTAGCGGTGGCAAGCAGTAGCGGCACGACAATAATCACCGGTGTCACTTCCATCAGCCAGGTGAGTTTGTCATGGGCCGAAATGCCGGTATAAATCAGGATTAACGTTAGCGCCAGTGCGCCGGTGTTAAGAATTAACGGCTTGAGTGTGCGGGTCATGGTGAGTTCGCAAGTCAGGGAAAATACTGACTATTGACCAGTAAGCGTGAAATTACAATCACAAAAGAGGTGGCCCAGGGGGATCACCTGGCAGCATGCTGCCAGGCGCTGGGCCGAAGAGGTTACTTAGTGCAGTTCGCGCACTGTTTGTTGACGATCTGCTGGAAGAAGTCGTTACCTTTGTCATCGACCAGGATAAACGCCGGGAAATCTTCTACTTCGATTTTCCAGATAGCTTCCATACCCAGCTCCGGATAAGCGACGCATTCCAGATGCTTGATGCTCTGCTGCGCCAGTACCGCCGCCGGACCGCCGATACTACCGAGGTAGAAGCCGCCGTGTTTATGGCACGCGTCGGTAACCTGCTGACTGCGATTACCTTTCGCCAGCATGATCATGCTGCCGCCGTGGGATTGCAGCAGATCCACGTAGGAGTCCATACGACCTGCGGTGGTTGGGCCAAGTGAACCTGATGGATAACCGGCAGGCGTTTTCGCCGGACCCGCGTAGTAGATCGGGTGATCTTTGATGTACTGCGGCAGTTCTTTACCGGCGTCAATCAGCTCTTTCAGCTTGGCGTGTGCAATATCGCGACCCACGATAATGGTGCCGGTGAGCGACAAGCGGGTGGATACCGGGTATTGCGAAAGCTGGGCAAGGATCTCTTTCATCGGGCGGTTAAGGTCGACTTTCACTGCTTCGCCTTCACCTGCCTGACGCAGTTCTTCTGGAATGTACTGGCCTGGATTGTGTTCCAGTTTTTCGATCCAGATACCTTCGCGGTTGATTTTCGCTTTAATGTTACGGTCAGCGGAGCAGGAGACTCCCATGCCTACCGGGCAGGATGCGCCGTGACGTGGCAGACGGATAACGCGGATGTCGTGCGCGAAGTATTTACCGCCAAACTGCGCGCCAAGACCGAGTTTCTGGGCCTCTTCCAGCAGTTCCTGTTCCAGCTGGATATCGCGGAACGCCTGACCATGTTCGTTCCCTTCCGTCGGCAGTTCATCGTAATAGTGAGCGCTTGCTAACTTGACGGTTTTCAGGTTGGTTTCCGCAGACGTACCGCCAATCACAAACGCGATATGGTACGGCGGGCAGGCTGCAGTACCGAGGGTACGCATTTTCTCGACGAGGAAGTTTTTCAGTTTGCCGGGCGTCAGCAGGGCTTTGGTTTCCTGGTAGAGATACGTTTTGTTGGCAGAGCCGCCGCCTTTAGCGACACAGAGGAATTTGTACTCATCGCCATCTACCGCGTACAGGTCGATTTGCGCAGGCAGGTTCGTGCCGGTGTTGACCTCTTTATACATGTCCAGCGGCGCGTTCTGTGAATAGCGCAGGTTATCTTCGATATAGGTGTTATAGACGCCTTTCGACAGCGCTTCTTCATCACCGCCACCGGTCCACACGCGCTGACCTTTTTTACCGACGATGATCGCGGTGCCGGTATCCTGGCAGGTCGGCAGCACGCCTTTAGCGGCGATTTCGGAGTTTCTTAAGAATTGCAGCGCCACGTACTTGTCGTTTTCGCTGGCTTCTGGATCGTGAAGAATAGCCGCAACCTGTTTCTGGTGTGCCGGGCGGAGCATGAAAGAAGCATCGTGAAAGGCTTGCTGCGCCAGCAGGGTCAGGGCTTCTGGTTCCACTTTCAGGATGGTTTCGCCGTCGAAGTCGGCAACGCTAACGTAATCGGAAGTGAGTAGATAGTATTCGGTATTGTCTTTCCCCATCGGGAAAGGTGCCTGGTAGATAAAGGGTTTGTTTGACATAGCTTCCAGCCTGTAACTCTGTATTTGTTATTCGAAAATGGCGTGCCGCGTAGTCACGGGCGGCACGCAAAGTGCATTTATAAGAACCCGTACATCGCGGCGAAGATCCAGCCGAAGACGCACGATACGCTCACACCAATCAACCCCGGCAGAATAAAGCTGTGGTTGATGACGAAGCGACCGATGTGGGTGGTGCCGGAACGGTCAAACTGAATCGCTGCCAGATCGCTCGGATAAGTCGGCAGGATGTAATAACCGTAGCAAGCCGGTGCTGAAGCCACGATGTAAGCGGGGTCAACGCCGATCGCCAGCGCGACCGGAACAATCGCCGCCAGCGCCGCAGCCTGAGAGTTTACAAACTTGGAAACCAGCAGCAGAACAATGGCATAGGCCCACGGATACTCTTTCACCATTTCACCCAGTACGCCCTGAATTTCAGACATATGCGCACCGAACATGGTTTCAGCCATCCATGCGATACCGTACACCGCCACGATGGCAATCATACCGGAACGGAAGACTTCGTTTTTTGAGATAGACGCGGGATTGGTTTTGGTCAGGATAATAATCAGCGCCCCGGTCAGCAGCATAAACATCTGAATAACCAGTACCATCGACAGCGGTTTGCCGCCGAAGGATGGACGCAGGTCCGAATCAGCACCAAGAAGGGCGACTACAGCGATTGCCCCGAGGAAGATCCACATTGCCAGCCAGTTGCTTTTCGGCAGTTTTTTATCCAGCAGCGTCGCGGTATCACCGTAAACATACTCACGGTTTTCCGGTACGGAGATGAATTTTTGGAACTCTTCGTCTTTATCCAGATCTTTACCGCGGAACCAGCTGAAGATACCGATCGCCAGGATACCGATTAACGTCGATGGAATGGTGATTGCCAGCAGGTCGAGGAACTCAAGATGGCGACCATCAAAGGTGACATTACCCAGCATCGCAACCAGAGATACGACCGCAACCGACACCGGACTGGCGATAATCCCCATCTGTGCACCGATAGAACTTGCCGCCATCGGACGTTCCGGACGGATGTTGTTCTTAATAGCAACGTCGTAGATGATCGGCAGAATGGTGTAAACCACATGACCCGTACCGCAAAGAATGGTCAGCGTACAGGTCACAAACGGCGCGACAATTGAGACATATTTCGGGTTGCGACGCAGCAGCTTCTCGGCAATTTGCAGCATGACATCAAGACCGCCCGAAGCTTGCAAGGTCGCCGATGCCGCCACCACCGCAATGATAACCAGCATGACATCAACCGGTGGTTTACCTGGCTGAAGGTGGAAGACGAAGACCAGAATGACCAGACCGATACCGCCTAATAAACCCAGCGCGATACCCCCCTTTCTGGCACCATAAAACAGACATATCAGTATTATGATAAGTTGGATAGTAAATAACATGTGTGAACCCTCGCGATAATCCTATTTAAATTTTTGCTGAATAGATCACAGTCACGTTCTGTTTTGTATGAACTGTTTTCAGAGCCTGACTAAATATCCGTTTGGTCGTTACCGGCTTGAGCAAATACCTCACAGTGAATATTGGCTGATTAAAGCAGCGGCAAATTTATGCACTGTGATAAGCGGCTTTTTCAGAGAGAAAGACTCTCTGGCGATGGGTTTATAGTTTGTACAGCGCAGATGTTAATGTTTTGTTTGCTGTTATCTTATTGATATTTATCGGTCTGTTTTTTGTTCTCAGGGCAGGTATCATTAGGTTTATAGATTAATCTGATCTACCCATTTGTGGGTAAAAATACACATAATGTGGGTGACATAATAGTTAATTAACTTTTGTTAGCGTTTTGAAATTAAAAACACCGTTCATCTGAAGAGATATTAATTTTTAGCGATGATGGAGGGATAATTATATTTGATCTGGCACAAGTTTTACTGATGAACGATGTAACTTGTGCCAGGGGGATTTTGCATTACGGTAATAATTATTACTTACAGATAACCAGCGATCCGTTATTGGCAATATTGTTTCAGTAGTGAGTAGTGTTCTGCCTGAATACGGTAACGGTAAACCGGACGCCCCGTGACGCCATAATGGATACTGGTGAACAATATGTGGCAGTTGACCAGCCAGATAAGGTATTTACGGCAGGAAACACGCGAGATGTTAACCTCGTTAGCCAGCTCGTCGGTTGAAAACTCATAGTCCTGATGCGCGTCAATCCACTGGCACAGCGTGCGTAACGTCTGCGGCGTTAAGCCTTTTGGCAAGCGACGAGGATCCTGCTCGTTGGAGCTGCTGCCGTGGATTAGCTGATCAAGCTCGGCCTGGTCATAATACTGATGTTTTTCCAGCGCCATTTTCTTTTGCCGCCAGCCGGTGAGCGCCTCTTCAAAGCGGGAAGCCTGGAAGGGTTTGATCAGGTAATCCACAACACCGTAATGCAGCGAATCTTTAATGGTTACTGCATCGGCAGCGGAGGAGATGACAATCACATCACTTTTGCAACGCGCGTTATGCAGGACAGGCAGTAAATCGAGCCCGTTCTCTTTTTGCATATAGATATCTAGCAATATCAGGTCGATAGGCGAATCGCTATTGAAGATAATCTCTTTGGCTTTCTCCAGCGTCGAAGCCGTTCCACAGCATTGAAAGCCCGGGATTTGTGCCACGTATCGGCGATTCAGCTCCGCGACCATTGCGTCATCATCGATAATTAATACATTGATCATCTGTTCGACCTCTCCCCGTCCCAGGGTATCTGGACAAAAAATTGTGTGAAAATCCCGGGTTCCGATTCCACGGCGATGCTGCCGCCGAGATTTTCTACCTGTTGTTTGACAAGTGCTAAACCGACGCCTCGCTCGCTTCCTTTTGTCGAGACACCTTTGTCAAAAATGTGATCGATTTTGTCGGGTGCGATCCCCGGTCCATCATCGTTAACTTCGCAGTGCAGCCAGCCGTGACGGTAGTGCAATGTTACGCTAATTTCGCCACCGGGTTCCGGCCCTAATGCCTCCAGCGCGTTTTCTATCAGATTTCCCAACGTGGTAATCAGCGTCGCGACCTGATCCTCACTACCGCTGTCTGGCAGCTGGCTTTCACTGTTTAAAATCAGCGTATGGCCTAAATCGGTCGCGCGGTTAATCTTGCTGATTAAAAAACCAGCGATAACCGGAGATTTGATCTTACCCAGCAGAGAGCCAATCTCTTCCTGATAGTTATTGGCTGTTTTGAGAATGTAATCTTCCAACTGCTTATAACTCTTCAGATGCAATAATCCGAGAATCACATGCAATTTATTCATAAATTCGTGGGATCGTTCACGAAGTGCGTCAGCATAGTTGACCAGACCGTCGAGTCGCTGCATCAGTTTACGTACTTCAGTTTTGTCCCTGAAGGTTGAAATGGCACCGATGATAACGCCATTACTGCGCACCGGAACGGTGTTGATCAGTAATAGTCGGTCCTTAATCGTAATCTCTTCGTCGCGGCGTGGGGTTCCGTCGCGTAACACTTCCGAGACATCTACCACCTGTGACCACGAGTGGCTTAGCGTCGACAGTTTCTCATCGTCCTGCGACTTACGGTAATTCAGCAATTCTTGTGCGGCATCGTTGATCAGCGTGACCTCGCCGCGATCGTCCACGGCAACGACGCCTTCTTTGATGGACTGCAACATGGCCTGGCGTTGCTCAAACAGTGTGGAGATTTCGTAGGGTTCCAGGCCGAAAAGGATTTTTTTCAGTACGTTAACCAGAATGCATGTGCCGATCAGTCCGACCAGCATGCCAAATAGTACCGACCAGATAATGCTCCAGCGACTGTCATTGATCTGTTGGGTCACGCGGCTTAACTCAAGGCCGATCGCCACCACGCCAATTTGTTTATGATTTTCATCGTAGATGGGGGTAAATACGCGTAAAGCCTGCGCCAGAAAACCGCGATTGATAGCGACATTTTCTTCGCCATTCAGCGCTTTAAGGATGTCATCACCTTTAAATGGCTGACCAATACGCTGGGCTTCAGGATGCGAGTAGCGAAGACTGTGCATATCGGTAACGACAATAAACAGCAGATCGTTGCGTTTGCGCACGGCTTCCGCGATGGCCTGGATTCCACTCTCCTGCGGTTTTTTCTGCAAGCCCTGACGGATTTCCGGCGAGTCGGCGAGGGTACGCGCTACTGCCAGAGCCTTGTTAGCTAGCCCGTCTCGCGTCATATCACTGATTTGCGAGAAGTAAATCAGATGCACCACCAATAGCACCGAGAACAGTACCGCGCTGACCATTAAGATCACAGTGGTACTCAATTTCATCGGACGTTTGCGTAACATACGGTAGGGCAATGAATGTCTCATCAGCTTCCTTGTGTGACAAATTTCTTAAGCATTATCTCTGATGAGGCGGGTAATTCAAAGGGAGTAAGAATGATTGGCTATATAGGGGAAGAGATTCTGGCAACGGAAACTGCCAGTGCTGTATGAAGATTCCGGGGCTATGCTTATAGCGATAATCATACTGATGAGAGAGGGAAGGTCATGGATCGGGCGCTACTGGACGGGGGTTATCGCTGTTATACCGGCGAAAAGATCGATGTCTATTTCAATACTGCGATATGTCAGCATTCTGGCAATTGCGTACGTGGCAACGGCAAGTTATTTAATCTCAAACGAAAGCCGTGGATCATGCCGGATGAAGTCGACGTTGCCACTGTGGTTAAAGTGATTGATACGTGCCCGAGCGGCGCGCTGAAATACCGTCATAAATAAGCGAGGGTAAAATGGAAATACGCGAAGGCCACAATAAATTTTACATTAATGACGAACAAGGCAAGCAAATCGCTGAAATTGTCTTTGTGCCGACCGGAGAGAATTTAGCGATTATCGAACATACCGATGTCGATGAAAGCCTGAAAGGGCAAGGGATTGGTAAACAGCTGGTTGCGAAAGTCGTGGAAAAAATGCGTCGGGAAAAACGAAAAATTATCCCACTATGCCCATTTGCGAAACACGAATTTGATAAAACACGGGAGTATGATGATATTCGCAGTTGATGGGAGAGTACAGAGTCACGATATTTTTCATGCTCTCCGCGGTGTGATGCAGGAGAGCATCTGAAGGGTAGGGGGATGCACAAAGAATGGTCAGAGAGAGCGTTTTTTTGTCCCAAGTCATCCCCTTTACTGAGCAAAAAAAAAAGAATATCTCCTATATGAGAATCATCATTCGGGGTTAATAAGTTTTGCGTCCCCAGAGCGTTCAATATTGATAGGAGTCATATTATGGAAGGTAAAAACAAGTTCAATACTTATGTTGTTTCTTTTGATTATCCATCATCTTATTCCTCAGTGTTCTTAAGGTTAAGATCATTGATGTATGATATGAATTTCTCCTCTATCGTGGCTGATGAATATGGGATACCACGACAACTGAATGAAAACTCCTTCGCAATAACGACATCGTTAGCCGCAAGTGAAATCGAAGATTTAATCAGGCTCAAATGCTTAGACTTACCGGATATTGATTTTGACCTCAGCATTATGACAGTTGATGACTATTTCCGTCAGTTTTACAAGTAGCCAGGAAGGATAAGAAGAACATAAAAAATGGCACTATTCTCTAAAATATTAATTTTTTATGTGATTGGTGTGAACATATCCTTTGTCATTATCTGGTTTATCTCACATGAGAAAACACATATTCGTTTACTTAGTGCATTTCTGGTCGGAATAACCTGGCCAATGAGTCTTCCTGTGGCATTACTTTTTTCTCTCTTTTAGGAGCTGTAGTTGAGTGGACCCGCTGGTTATCTTGAAACGAAGCGTCTCTCCTCAAAACTGGATTTGCGGAATGACGAACGAAGCAGTCGCCTGACTGCTTCGTTCATTAAAGTGAAATTTATTTCTGTGGGCGCATCGCCGGGAAGAGAATAACGTCGCGAATAGTATGACTGTTTGTAAACAGCATAATCATTCGGTCGATACCAATACCCAGACCAGCGGTTGGCGGCAGACCATATTCCAGCGCAGTCACGTAATCTTCGTCATAGAACATGGCTTCGTCGTCACCTGCAGCTTTAGCGTTAACCTGTTCCTGGAAACGTTCAGCCTGATCTTCTGCGTCGTTTAATTCGCTAAAACCATTACCAATTTCACGACCACCGATGAAGAATTCAAAACGGTCGGTGATTTCCGGGTTAACATCATTACGGCGCGCCAGCGGGGACACTTCTGCCGGATATTCCGTAATAAAGGTTGGCTGAATCAGATGTGCTTCTGCCACTTCATCAAAGATCTCCGTAACAATACGTCCCAGCCCCCAGCTTTTCTCTACCGTAATACCGATAGATTCAGCTAATGCTTTAGCAGCATCAAAATTATCCAGATCCGCCATATCGGTTTCTGGACGATATTTTTTGATTGCTTCGCGCATGGTGAGTTTTTCAAACGGTTTGCCGAAATCAAACACATGCTCGCCATAAGTGACTTTAGTGGTACCCAGTACCTCTTGTGCCAGGGTGCGGAACAGTGACTCCGTCAGTTCAATCAAATCGTGGTAATCCGCATATGCCATGTAGAGTTCCATCATTGTGAACTCAGGATTATGGCGAACAGAAATACCTTCATTACGGAAGTTACGGTTGATTTCGAATACCCGTTCAAAACCGCCTACAACCAGACGTTTCAGATACAGCTCCGGCGCGATACGCAGGTACATATCTAAATCCAGAGCGTTATGATGGGTAATAAACGGGCGAGCAGATGCCCCACCTGGAATTACCTGCATCATCGGGGTTTCTACTTCCATAAAGCCGCGCGCGACCATGAACTGACGGATAGCGGCCAGAATTTTTGAACGGACAACAAACGTTTGACGGGATTTATCGTTAGCGATGAGGTCCAGATAACGTTGACGATAACGGACTTCCTGATCCTGCAGACCATGGAATTTATCTGGTAAAGGACGTAGTGCTTTAGTCAGCAGGCGCAGCTCAGTACAGTGAATGGAAAGCTCACCCGTTTGCGTCTTAAACAGCGTACCGCGGGCACCGATAATGTCACCCAGATCCCATTTTTTAAACTGATCGTTATAAACACCTTCTGGCAGGCTATCTCTTGCAACGTACAGTTGAATACGGCCACCGACATCCTGCAACGTTACAAAGGAGGCTTTCCCCATAATACGACGGGTCATCATTCGGCCAGCAACCGAGACTTCAATGTTTAAGGATTCCAGTTCCTGGTTATCCTTCGCATCAAACTCTTCGTGCAACTGGTCAGAGGTATGGTCGCGGCGAAAATCATTGGGAAACGCCACACCTTGCTGACGTAGTGCCGCCAGTTTTTCGCGGCGATTTCTCAGTTCATCGTTAAAATCAATAGCCTCATTGGCTCCCCGTGTTTCTCGTTCAGACATTTTGGTTCCTCTAAATCCAGCTTTCAATTTAGCGTAGATAAAGAGACAGATCGGTACACTGTATTATCTGCCTCGACTATTAATAACTCAGTTTATCTTATCGAAACTAACGCTTACCTCAAGTTGATATCACTAATAAATAACCATCAAAATGGTTTAAATGACTTATTAATCTCGATTTACTAGTGTGATAAACTGAAAGTTAATTTATTCATAACCAATTGTTTTTACGACAGTTAATCGTTGCTCTCCTGTATCATATTCGTCGGCGTGCTAAACAGAAAACGGGTAGCAAAGGCCAATACCACGATGATCGCGACACAAGCCAACGTCCACTCTCCCATCTGAGAAAAGAATCGCTGGTAAGCGGCAATTGCCATACCGCTAATTTGCGACTCTGTCGTCTGCTGTGCCACGACGCCTGCCAGCCAGTTGGCGACCGCGCCTGTTGCCAGCATATAAATACCGGTTAATACGCCAGACATTTTCAGACGCGTGATTTGCGCAATCGCCACCGGGTCAATAAAGAGTTCAGCAAAGCCCATTAGCGCCAGCCCGGATATCATCACGCCCATTGACGCTTGACCGCCAGCCGCTGCATGTCGGGCATCAAATGCCAGCAACATAAAGCCACAAGCCATCAGCAGTAAGCCAAAGGCAAACTTCAGCCAGACGCGCAATGCTGAATTGCCGCGGCTTTCTGGCGACGCCAGCCAGGCCAGAACAACCCCAGCGAGCATCACCGCAATAGCATTCACCGACTGGAATAGTGCTGTAGGTACTTCAATATTGAATGCCTGACGATTCACAAAGCGATCGATAAACAAGCTGATGGTACTGCCGCCCTGTTGTGCCAGTACCCAGAACAACGTCCCGACAAACATCAACAATACAATTTGCCAAAGAGCACGGCGGTGTTCGGGGAATTTGATCATCATGCGGGCAATGATTTGTGCGGCAATGAGGCAAACGATCGCCAGCAAATATCCGGACCAGTCGTTCTCCAGCAGCAGGGTAAAAAATACTGGGGCTAAACAGAGCATCACCACTAACCAGCTCCATACTGGTAAGGCAAATTTGACGCTTGTGAGCGCTTTTTTATCCATACTACGCGTGGACTGGAAATGACGATGACCACTTAAGAAAATCAACAAACCGATAAACATGCCGCCTCCCGCAAGGGCAAAGCCAACATGCCATCCATACCACTGAGCAGCCAGGCCGCAGGCGATGGGCGCGGCGATAGAACCGATATTGCCCGCAGCATACAGCAGCGAAAAACCGCCATCACGTCGATGATCGTTCTCGTCGTAGAGCTCGCCAAGCAAACAGCTGATGTTTGATTTGAATAAACCGTAGCCACAAATAATGATTGCCAGCGCCAGATACAGGCTAAAGGTTGAATTTGTATCAATGCCCAGCACCACATGGCCAAGGGTCATTAACAGCGCGCCGGCAATCACTGCAGTGCGGTTGCCGAGCAGGCGGTCGGCAAGCCAGCCGCCGAGAATAGGGGTAACGTAAACCAGAGAAGCATATGCGCTGAACAGGCTGATGGCATGGTTATCATCAAAACCAAGCTGATGGGTGAGATAGAGAATGAGTAAGGCACGCATGCCGTAAAAACTGAAGTACTCCCAGATTTGGATCGCCACGATATAGTATATCGCGCGCGGCTGTGAGGGTGTTTTCATGTGTTCTCCTTATGAGCAAAAAAGGGAAGTGGCAAGCCACTTCCCTTGTACGAGCTAATTATTTTTTGCTTTCTTCTTTCAATACCTTAACGGTATAGCGGCCATCAGCCTGACGGTATGCACCGTGAATATCGGTTTCAAAGCCCGGATAGTGAGCGCCGATTTCACACAGCATCTGCAGGAACTCCAGAACCGGACGGCTTTCTTCGGTGATCATTTCACCCGGCATTACCAGAGGAACTCCCGGCGGATACGGAAGGATCATATTGGCGTTAATACGACCTACCATTTCGTCGAGGTAAACTTCTTCGGTCATACCGTGCAGCTCTTTCTGGAACGCAGCATACGGAGTCATTACCATAGTCGGCAGAACTTCAAATGCGCGATACATCAGATCCGGCAGATTGTGGTGAACAATCAGTTTGTGGATATTCTGAGCCAGTTCCTGAATACGCATGTTTTCATAGAATTCAGGATCTTCACGATACAGAGACGGCAGCATGTTTTTCACACGCAGGTTCAGATCGAACGCACGTTTGAAGTCAGTCAGAGCACGCAGCAGGCTCAGTGCTTTGGTCTTATCGATACCGATGCTGAACAGGAACAGCAGGTTATACGGACCGGTTTTCTCAACAACGATGCCATGTTCGTCGAGGTATTTCGCCACGATGCTGGCCGGAATACCAAAGTCGCTCATGGTGCCGTCTTTTTCCATCCCCGGAGTCAGCAGGGTGACTTTGATCGGGTCAAGATACATGTGCTCGTTATCGATGTTTTTGAAGCCGTGCCAGGTGCTGTCAGAACGCAGCGGCCAGCATTCAGTCGTATCGATATGATCCGGCTGCCATACATCAAAGAACCAGCCATCAGATTCCGTTCTCAGACGTTTGATCTCTTTACGGAATTTGATCGCACGTTCAATGGAACCATTGATCAGACGTTTACCTGCATTGCCTTTCATCATCGCCGCAGCGGTTTCAGTGGACGCCACGATACCGTAGTGCGGAGAGGTGGTGGTGTGCATCATGTAGGCTTCGTTAAAGGTTTCTTCGTTTACGTCACCTTTAACGTGGATCATGGAAGCCTGAGAGAACGCCGCCAGCAGTTTGTGAGTAGACTGGGTTTCGTAAATCACTTTCCCTTCTACACGGCCACCGCTCATACCGCATTTACCTTCGTAAATCGGTGAGAAGTTGGTGTAAGGCACCCACGCGGAGTCAAAGTGGATGGATTTCACATCCAGTGTTTTCTTGATGAAGTCGGTGTTGTACAGCAGACCATCATAGGTAGAGTTGGTAATTACAGCATGTACCGGCCAGGTTGCGTTTGGTGTTTCTTTCACGCGCTTAGCAATGGTAGCGTGCTGGAATTCACTCTGTGGGATACCACCAAGAATACCGTAAGCGTTACGGGTCGGGCGGAAATAGATTGGCGTAACATCGCTCATCATCATCAGGTGGGTCAGCGATTTGTGGCAGTTACGGTCAATCAGAATGGTGCTGCCTGCCGGAGCAGAGTACATACCAACAATTTTGTTCGCAGTGGAAGTACCGTTGGTCACCATGTAGCTGCGGTCTGCGTTAAAGACGCGAGCGATATACTGTTCTGCTTCTTTGTGTGGACCACTGTGATCCAGCAGAGAACCCAATTCAGATACTGAAATGGAAATATCAGATTTCATGGTGTTCGGACCAAAGAAATCATAGAACAGGCTACCTACCGGGCTTTTCTGGAATGCAGTACCACCCATGTGACCAGGAGTACAGAAAGTATATTTACCTTCACGAACATATTTAAACAGTGCTTTGGTCAGCGGAGGCAGAATAGTGTTGATATATTCGTCAGTGGTCTGCTTGATCTTGTTAGCAATATCATCAGCAGCACCCAGCGCATATTCAAAGAAGCTAATCTGTAAACGCAGGTCATTCAGGCTTACATCGAGAGTGGAATACGTATTAGCGAACGCGTACAACGGCAGGTTCTCGTTCATTTTGCTAATTTCTTCGCACAGCTCGAGATTATATTTATCCCAGTCAAAAATAACGCCGCACAGACGCGCATTGTTTTCGATCAGTTTTAATAAGTCGTCACGGTCGTTCGGGTAAACAATCTGGAAGTTCAGACGTTCAAGCGCGCGATGAAGTTCACGGATGGGTTCTTCTTTAAAATAAACCCCCATGTGATTCAATATTGCAATAACGTTCATAGTCATATCTCCAGGTAAAAAAGGCCCCTCCCAACACATGGGACAAAATGAAAGGAGGAGCCTCGGAAAATACTTTTAATTAATGTGCGTTAGACGCTGTGTGGTTATCCATTGAGTGGCTCTGGCGCTCGTGCATTTTGCGAGCGTAGAACATCAGGATAATCAGGCTGACGATGAAGGTACCTGCCAGCTCGAAGGAGCTTGCGCCCATCAGCGCGATGAAGCAGAACACGCAACCCAGTACAGAGCAGATCAGGCTGACAAAGTTGCGGATGTTAACGCCTTCAAAACGAATCAGGTCAACGCAAGAGTAGAAGTACGGCAGCATAGTCAGCAGTACTGCGATACCGGTCAGTTCACCGAACAGGTCAGAGGCTTTACCACCGGCAGAGTTCATCAGAGTGATGAGGATCATCAGGGCAGTCATTTTCACTGCAGCCAGCAGCAGACCTTTTTTCGGAATACCGTTGCTGTCGACTTCACCATAAACTTTCGGGAAGTTACCGTCGTTAGCGGCACGTACACCTGCCTGGCCTACCAACATCATCCAGGAGCCCAGAGAAGTCAGGCACGCAAAGGCGGTGAATGCAGAAACCAGTGGTGCAGCCCAGTTACCGAGGATAGTTGAAGCACTGATTGCAAACGGAGCACCGGAAGCCGCCATTACAGAAGACGGATACATACCGGAAAGCACCTGAGTCGCAGCGATGTAAACAATACCTGCTAAACCAGTACCCAGCATGGTTGCCAGCGGAACGGTACGTTTCGGGTTTTTAACCATACCAGTACTTACTGCTGCGGATTCAACACCCACGAAGGCCCACAGGCAGAGCAGAATACTTTTAATGATCGCATGACCATCAGTGGTATCCGCAGTATTCCAGTTAGCTGCATAAGTTGCTGCATCAAACCAATGCCAGCCAACAATAGCAGTCATCACCACAGGAATAAGAACCAGCACCAGACCAATCGTGGTTAAACGGCTTACCCAGGTACCGCCGAGCATATTCACAAAGGTAAATACCCAGACGATAGCAATACAGGCGATACCCGCCGGAACAGGATCATTTAATACTGGGAAGAAGGTGGAAAGATAAGATACAGCGGTAATACCAATTGCCAGGTTACCAATCCAGTTAGCATGGTAATAAAGAACACCTGTCTGAAAACCAAATGCAGGGGAAATTTCTCCGGCATACGCAATTGGGCCACCTTGTTGCGGGTTTTTTGTTGCCAGTCGGGCATATACATATGCCAGCGACATTGCACCAATAATAGAGATAATCCAACCCCAGATAGCAATACCACCGATACTTGCTAGGTTCGCAGGTAATAATGCAATACCGCTCCCCATCATATTACCGGCAACAACACCGGTACAGGCAAATAGCCCGATCTTCTTGGCAGAACTCATGCTCTTCTCCTAATTTCATTTTTGAATTTGGAGTCCGGGTCATGATGTATAACTATTTCCTGACCAGACCAAACTGGCGCTAAGATTACTCACGAAAAAAGGATTAATCCTAAAGATTAGGTGAAATAACACAAAAGTTTCTGTAAGTGAGAACTTGAGGTTTTTCATTAACACATCAGGATCGCAAGTTGATATCATGAAAAGATAAACATTCAATTTTTACAATGAGTTGCGTGACATTCTCTGGTTAGGTTTATGTAATAAAAATTATGCGGCAAATAAATTGCCGCAACATATTATACCAACGGGAACATACAAAAACTCAACAACAAATATTCCCGAGCATGAATCAACCCGGGGGTTACTTATTCTGAAGCGAGAAATTTGTCTAGATAAGGTACAACATAAGGAACAGAAGTCTGGAATATACCATTTTCAATCCAGTAAAGGGTGTTTGCCCCTGGGCGTAAATTAAAGGCGGTGAGATATGCATCAGCTGCTTCCCGGTTCATCCCCTTCATTTCATAAACCTTGCCAAGCAACACATAATTTAGCCAGGACATTTCAAGATCAATGCCGGTATTTATCGCCTGATAAGACTCATCTGTTTTACCTTTTACCAGGGCACTGACCGCTTTTATTTGATATATAATGGACAGGTTGTTCAATTCCGGCAGTGTAACAATGTTATCTATTTCTGTGTTCAGTGCTGCTAATTGTTTTTCGTCTAAAGGATGTTGAGAATGGCGCACGATATCAACTAATGCTTTTTCTGCTCTCGCGTAGGTAAATTCTGGGGATGATTGAACAATCTCACCTAATAATTCACTGGCACGATCCAATGATTTATCATCACCATGCAGTAAATAATCATGTGCCTGATAAAAATTAGTTAATAACGCACCACGATGCGGCAAAATTTGCTGGAGCATCTCCTGCATTCGTTGTGGCCACGGTTGGTTTAACGCTTTTGATAAACTCTGGAGTAAATCATTTTGAATCGCCAGCTGATTACCGTTAGTGATGACATAACGTTTATCCAGCATGGTTGAACCATCTGCATTGTCTACCAATTTTACCGACATAAAGCATTGTTGAGCACGGTATTGGCGCTGATTAACAAACGCAATAGATAATGTTTTACCGGAACTGCTCGGTTCATCAATGTTGTAGTTGATTTTGTCATGCACCATAAAGGTGGAGAAGGTGTTAAGTGATGTCGCCACCAAATCACCCACGCCTATCGCGTAAGAGAGCTGATACGGAGAACTCCAGCTGTTACAACTCTTATTAACCATATTAATGTCAATATCGCGTGGATTGAGCAAAATGCGCGATTTACTCATAGGAAGACGTGTTTCAAGACTTGAAAACGCTACCAGTGCTACACAGATACCTAACGACAACAGGAAAAAAAACCATACCCAAAAGGTAGTGAATCGTTTGCTTTTAACTGGGGATTGTTCAGGTGGCGTTGTGGTGTTTTGAATGTTAAGACTGTGGGAGGGAGAATCTGTGGCAGGAACCGCCTCTGGTATAGGGGGAGGCGAAGATAGCATTATTTCCTCTCCCTCTTCTTCGCTGTACCAGATAACCGGCACCATTAATTTATAGCCGCGCTTTGGTACAGTAGCGATATAGACAGGACTATCTTCATCATTATCTTTTAATGACTTACGTAGTTCTGAGATACTCTGCGTCACAACGTGATTGGTGACAATACTTCTCTTCCAGACATTATCGATAAGTTCATCCCTGCTAAGTACTTCGCCACTGTGTTGAGCAAAGAAAACCAGAAGATCGATTAATCTCGGCTCAAGGGTAAGTTGACGCCCATTGCGGCTAATTTGGTTTATGGACGGAGTAACAAGCCATTCGCCAACGCGAACTACAGGTTGTTGCATAATAGAAACTCATTCGAAAAGGGAATGATGCAATGATAATTGCCATAACCTATTTTTTCCATCTATAGATGGGTTTATTTACATATTATTGGTGAATGCAAGACGTTATTTTTACTCGCCATAAACTTCTTGATTACATAGTATTACGAAAGGATTTTACTGAGAACCAGAAGTAATTTTCCTTACCATCAAAATTCATCATCTTTGCCAAAGAAAAATGTTCAGAAAATAATCCATGGAAAATTGTCCGGAGCGCTTACTATTTTAATGGATTGTTAGTCTTTGCATGAGCAAACGGACTGATACATTTCTCTTTGTTCTCATTCAGAAAATCTCATCAGTTGGCGTTCTGCCCGATGTTGTGCTTTATGGGTGCGTTACGCTCATGATGACGTCATTTGACGTTCAACAGCATCACGGGGCCGCACGACATTTCACGTCAGTCAGCGCTATAGCTCAGAAACAAATTTTCCCGAATTGGGATATGCCCGCAAATTGCTGGTGATGTGGGGAGAATCTGGTTGAGTTCGGTAGAATTGATTTGGCGGCAGGACGCTTAAATCGTGGCGTCCTGAAACGAAAAACGGACCTCCGTGGAGGTCCGTTTATATGAATTTGGTGCCCGGACTCGGAATCGAACCAAGGACACGGGGATTTTCAATCCCCTGCTCTACCGACTGAGCTATCCGGGCAACGGGGCGCATTAAACCGTAATCTGCACATCTCGTCAACCTAATTTCAGTAAAAGCGATTCAACTGCTTAAGATTGCGGCAAATCGCTTCTTTTCTGTGTTTCTGTCAGGTCAAAGCACCACCCTGGCGGCAGCGGGCGAAGCGCAGGATATCTTCCGCCAGCCGATGTGCGGTGTCGACATCCGCCTGGCTACGATTCACCAGCATTCGGCTTAAACAGCCTTCCAGCACCAGTTCCATCTGCTTTGCTACCATCGCCGGATCGTCAACTTCCAGCGTGGTTAACAGTTCGTGGGTGAAATCGTAGGCCGCGCTTTTTTGCTGATCGGCCAGTTGATGAATAGGGTGGCCAGGATCGGGATAAAACGTACAGGCAGCGATAAACAGACAGCCCGGATAGCGGTTGTTTTTAACGCACTCCGATAACGCCTGATAACGTGCCAGCAACTTTTGTTCGGCGGTTTGTGTTTCGTCCAGCATCAGCTGACGACGCCAGACATCTATCTGTTGGCTAAGATAACGCAGCGCATCGTAGAGGATTGCCTCTTTGTCTGGCCAGAAGCGGCGTAGCTCGTCCAGTGGGTAATCCACACGTTCAGCAACCATCTCCAGCGTGGTGTTGGCAATCCCTTGTAATTCTAATAATTTCAGGGCTTCTCCCAGTACATCTTCACGTTGCACGCTATTTTCCTCCGTCTTTCCCACTGCAAGTGTCGTTCACGGTTGGCGATCGCGCAAATGTGCGCTGAAGGTTTCAGCATCCATAAAGCCCGTGACGCGTGCTTGTGGATGCTCCTGGCCTTGTCCGTCAAAAAAGAGAATTGTCGGTAGGCCAAGGACATTAAGATGCTTTAACAGCGCCACATCTTGTGCGTCGTTGGCAGTGACGTTAGCCTGAAGTAAGACCGTGTCTGCTAACGCTTTTTGCACCTGCGGGTCGCTGAAGGTGTATTTCTCAAACTCTTTACAGGCGACGCACCAGTCGGCATAGAGATCTAACATCACTGGTTTGCCTTTGGCTTCAACGAGCGCCTGATTTAACTCATCTACCGTTTTGATTTGTGTAAAGTTGAGATGCGTCTGAGTTTGCACGGTATGCGTCGCACCAAATGCCCAATCCTGAAGTGGGCGCACGCTAACCAATGCCGCTGCCAGCAGGATTATTTGCACCACGCGCATCCAGCCGCGTTTGGCCTGTAGGCTGGTGATAAAGGCCCAGCCAAAGAATGCGACACCAAGCGCCGACCACAAGCGTAATCCCCATATATCACCAATCACTCGCTCCAGCAGGAAGACCGGCAGTGCGAGGATCACAAAACCAAACGCGGTTTTGACTTGTTCCATCCACGGGCCGCTTTTCGGCAGCAAGCGGTTACCAAAGACGGTAATTAGCATCAGCGGCAGGCCCATGCCCAGCGCATAAAGATAAAGCGTGCCGCTGCCCAGCCACATGTTCCCGCTTTGGGCGATATACAGCAGAATCGCGCTAAGCGGTGCGGTGGTGCATGGTGAACAGATCAGTCCGGCAATCGCCCCCATAATAAACACACCGCCAGGTGAGCCGCCCTGTTGGCGATTGCTCATCAGCGTGAGACGTGTTTGCAGCGAAGAGGGGAGTTGCAGAGTAAACAAGCCAAACATTGACATCGCCAGCAAGGTAAAGACGATGGCGAGGCCAATGAGCACGTATGGGTGCTGTAGCGCCGCCTGGAACTGTAACCCTGCGGCGGCAACCACCAGACCCAGCGCCGTGTAAGTCAGCGCCATCCCCTGCACATAAATAAAGGTCAGCAACAATGCTCTGGCAGTGGAAAGCCGCTGTTTACCGCCCAGCACGATGCCAGAAATCAGTGGGTACATTGGCAGCACGCATGGCGTAAAGGCGATACCAATACCGATCAACAACGCCCAGAGCGCGGAAAAGGGCAATTGCGCGGTGGGCTGCTCTTGCTGCGGAACAGACACAGGCTGTGACGCTTCGTTGTTGGCGACCACTTCGCTTAACGGAACGGTTTTGGTTTCTGGCGGATAACAGAAACCGGCATCAGCACAGCCCTGGTAGGTGACAGTTAACGTTGCTCCCGCACTCGCCTGGTTGATGGTTACGGGAAGCGTCAGCCGATCGCGGTAAATCTCGCTTTTGCCGTAAAACTCATCTTCATGCCAGACGCCTTGCGGCAGCTGCACGTCGGCAATTTTCGCGTGTTCCGGCGTAATGCGGATCTGTTTACGGTAGAGGTAGTAACCGTCTTTGATCTGCCAGGTCAGATTCAGATCATGTTGATTTTGCTGAAAATCAAAAGCAAAGGCTTGATCCGCGGGGACAAATTGTGAACGTCCCGGCGCGTCGAATAATCCGGCAAAAACGGAAGTGCTGCAAAGTAGCAGGATCAGCGTAAAGATGCGTTGAGCCATGAGAGGTAATCTGTGTCTCCGTGTGTAACAGGTAAAACCAGAAGTTCCGGGGTTTGATATGGATGATGAGACTTCAGGCATTCCAGCAGCGCCTGCTGGTGAGATACGGTAGTTTTTAAAATCATCTGCACTTCGTATTCTTGCTCCAGCTTACCTTCCCAGTAATAGAGAGAGGTAGCGCCGGGGATCAAGGTCGCGCAGGCCGCCAGTTTTTCCGCCAGCACTTTGGCGGCTAAATCCTGGGCTGTCGCTTCATCCGGTGCCGTACATAGCACCACGACAGACGTGGTATTCGAACTTTTTTCATCAAGCATAAACACCTCGCAAGAACAGATGGAACTGCAAGAGAGAGGTCACTATACAACGGACGGGGAAAGGATGTTAGTCGGCGGGAAAGAAAGCGGGGCGTGAACGCCCCGCGATGGGTCATTACAGCATGAAGCTACCCAGCACGAAGCCGAAGCAAACGGCCAGGGCAACGCCCAGAGTACCCGGGATGAAGAACGGATGGTTGAAGACGAATTTACCGATACGGGTAGTACCCGTGTCATCCATCTGTACCGCAGCAACCAGTGTCGGGTAGGTCGGCAGAATGAACAGACCAGACACCGCAGCGAAAGAAGCAACAGCGGTCAGCGGAGAAACGTTCAGTGCCAGAGCCATCGGCATCAGTGCTTTTGCGGTTGCAGCCTGAGAGTACAGCAGAGCAGAAGCAAAGAAGAAGATGACGGCCAGCAGCCACGGATGACCCTGAATCACTTCACCAGCGGTATCTTTGATCCAGTCGATGTTGTTGGAAACGAAAGTATCGCCCAGCCACGCAACACCCAGGATACAAATACAGGCGCTCATACCTGCTTTGAAGGTGCTGGAGTTGAGAATGTTGTCGGTATCGACTTTACAGATAACGGTGGTCAGAGTTGCAACGCTGAGCATGATGATCAGGATTGCGTTGGTGGTGTTCATCAGCGGTTTTTCAACCAGACCCATGCTTGGGCTGTTGATGATTGCATAGATAACCACGCCAACTACGCCCAGCAGGAACAGCCAGACGGACGTTTTTGCACCGGATTTGATTTCAATCTGCTTTTCACCGCGCAGTTCAACCAGGCCCTCTTCCAGACGCTTGCGATAAATCGGATCGTCAGAGAGTTTGGAGTTGAACAGCATAGTGACCAGGAAGGACATCACCAGAACCGCCAGCAGGGTGGACGGGATGACCACGGAGAGCAGATGGAGGTAGCTGATGCCATGACCTTCCATTACGGAAGACATGTAAACCACTGCCGCTGAGATTGGCGATGCGGTGATCGCAATCTGCGCGGATACCACTGCAGTAGACAGCGGACGGCAAGGTTTAACGCCTTGTTCCTTCGCAACTTCAGCGATAACTGGCAGTGTCGCCAGAGAGATGTTGCCAGTACCAGCAAAGATTGTCAGGAAATAGGTCACGATCGGTGCGAGGATCGTGATGTATTTCGGGTTACGGCGCAGCAGCTTTTCTGTCTGATGAACCAGATAGTCCAGACCGCCAGCAACCTGCATGGCAGAAATAGCGGCGATAACCGCCATGATAATGGAAATGACATCGAACGGGATGTTACCGGGTTTAACGCCAATAGCGGCAAGAACCAGCACCCCCAATCCGCCTGCAAAACCAATACCTATTCCCCCCAATCTGGCGCCCAAGAAGATCGCCAGCAAAACTATGATGAGTTCTACAACTAGCATATTAGCCTTCCTTGTTTTTTAACAAGTTGATATTAAATTGTTATTTTTAAGTTACTGCTCACAAGAAAAAAGGCACGCCATCTGACGTGCCTTCTTTATTTGTACTACCCTGTACGATTACTGTTCGCTTTCATCAGTATAGCGTTTTGCTTTGTAAGCCGGGTGCATCAGATTCTGTACGGAGAAAATATCGTCAAGTTCCGCTTCAGTCAACAGACCGCGTTCCAGAACGACTTCACGTACACTCTTACCGGTTTCGGCACAGATTTTACCCACGATGTCACCGTTGTGGTGACCGATGAACGGGTTCAGGTAAGTAACGATACCGATAGAGTTGTAAACGTAACCTTCGCACACTTCTTTGTTAGCAGTGATGCCGTTAATGCATTTTTCCAGCAGGTTGTAGCAAGCGTTGGTCAGAATGTGAACGGATTCGAACATGGCCTGGCCAATGACTGGCTCCATAACGTTCAACTGCAGCTGACCTGCTTCTGCTGCCATGGTAACAGTGGTGTCGTTACCGATGACTTTGAAGCATACCTGGTTAACCACTTCCGGAACAACCGGGTTTACTTTAGCTGGCATGATGGAAGAGCCTGCCTGCAGTTCCGGCAGGTTGATCTCGTTCAGGCCGGCACGTGGACCAGAAGAGAGCAAGCGCAGGTCGTTACAGATTTTGGACATCTTCACAGCCAGGCGTTTCAGCGCGCCGTGAACCATAACATAAGCGCCGCAGTCGGAGGTCGCTTCGATCAGGTCTTCAGCCGGTACGCATGGGAAGCCAGTGACTTCAGCCAGTTTTTTCACTGCCAGCGGAGAGTACTCTTTCGGCGTGTTCAGACCAGTACCGATTGCTGTTGCGCCAAGGTTAACTTCCAGCAGCAGTTCAGCGGTACGTTGGATATTTTTCACTTCTTCTTTCAGCAAGATGCTGAAGGCGCGGAATTCCTGACCGAGGGTCATCGGTACTGCGTCCTGCAGCTGGGTACGACCCATTTTCAGGATGTCCTGGAATTCGACAGCTTTACGTTCAAAGCCTTCACGCAGTTGGTTAATCGCATCTACCAGTTTAATCAGGGAAGAGTAAACTGCGATACGGAAACCGGTCGGGTAGGCGTCGTTAGTGGACTGACATTTGTTAACATGGTCGTTCGGGTTCAGGTACTGATATTCACCTTTCTGGTGACCCATCAGTTCCAGACCGATATTGGCCAGCACTTCGTTGGTGTTCATGTTTACGGAAGTACCTGCGCCGCCCTGGTAGACGTCTACCGGGAACTGATCCATGCATTTTCCGTTGTTCAGGACTTCATCACATGCGGCAATGATGGCATTCGCTACACTTTTAGGAATGGTTTGCAGCTCTTTGTTTGCCATAGCTGCGGCTTTTTTAACCATTACCATACCGCGAACAAATTCAGGAATATCACTGATTTTGTTGTTGCTGATATAGAAGTTTTCAATCGCTCTCAGAGTGTGAACACCATAGTAGGCATCAGCTGGAACTTCCCTGGTACCCAACAGATCTTCTTCGATACGAATGTTGTTTGACATGTGAACCTTCTTTTTCAAGCTGCCAATGATTTGCTTTAAACACACAGAATATATGTGGTTTCGAATGTTTTTCGGCCGACGATTATCCCCTGCATCGACCGAATACCCGAGATCATATGCTGCTTGAGGATTTCTACCGTAACCTGGATCACTTTAAGTGTCGGTTTTTACCCCTTAATTATTAATTTGTGAAATGGATCACCGCTTTGGGATTACTACCAAAAATAGTTGCGCAAACATCTTGAAATTTTGCTAATGACCACAATATAAGCTAAACGCGATTCGCAACCCATTCAGGTAGCCGGGTTTAACCGGCTGCTATTACAGGAGAAACCTTTGCGCTGGTTACCTTTTATTGCCATTTTCCTTTATGTCTATATTGAGATTTCAATCTTTATTCAGGTTGCTCATGTATTGGGGGTATTGCTGACCCTCGTGCTGGTTATATTCACGTCAGTTATCGGTATGTCACTGGTACGTAACCAGGGCTTTAAGAATTTCGTGCTGATGCAGCAAAAAATGGCGGCGGGTGAAAACCCAGCGGCGGAGATGATTAAAAGTGTTTCGCTGATCATTGCCGGTTTGCTGCTTTTATTACCGGGCTTTTTCACCGATTTCCTCGGTTTGCTTCTTTTATTACCGCCGGTGCAAAAGCATCTGACAGTGAAGTTGATGCCTCATCTGCGTTTTTCCCGTATGCCAGGCGGCGGTTTTAGCGCCGGGACCGGTGGCGGTAATACTTTTGATGGTGAGTACCAGCGAAAGGATGATGACCGCGACCGCCTTGATCATAAAGACGATCGCCAGGATTAATGTCGAAACGCCGGATTATGTGGTTATGCCATTTTCCGGCGTTTTTCGTTTTGGCAGAAACAGCCATAACCCCGCCAGCATGATCAGCGCGTAGAGACTTTTCCAGCCGACCATTGCCAGTAACAGAACGCATAATAGCCCGCCAACCACCGCCAGTAGTCGATAACGTCCTTGCAATAATTTACAGCCTGCCAGCATGCATAACAGATAAATCATAATAAAGATGCCATTGGCATAAATAATAAGAGCGTCCAGATTGATCTCTAAAGCATGAATCACCAATGTGCTCACCACGCAGCAACCGAGCACTGCATTGAGGGCATTATTCGGGATATGGCGAGAAGAGAGGCGTGCCAGGTAGTGGTCAGGATTATGTTGCGCCTGCGACCAGACCAGGCGGGCGAAGCTCTGTATATAAATGTTGAGACTGGCAAAGCAGGCCAGATAGCCAATTACGCAGGCAATCCATAACGCTCCTACACCGAACAACTGCACTACAATTTTGGGAAGCGATGCTGCCGCCGCCATTTGTTCACCATAGGCGTCGAAGTGTAAGACGACTACCGTACAGCCCCAATAGACTAATCCTGCCAGCAGCAGGCCAATCATCAAAGCACGAGGAAAATCACGCTCTGGATTTTTAAATTCCGAGGCAAGATGGGCAAATGCTTCCAGACCGACAAAACACCAGAACATCACTGATAACGCAGCGAATAACCCGGTAAGTTCGATATTTCCTGGCGCAGGGAAGGGGATATTCGCAGGTTTGATATCGCCCGCCCACCAGATAGCGACAATCAGTGCGACGATAAGCCCGGCAATAACTGTTTGTAGATTAGCACTGGAACTGGCACCTCGAGTACCGATATACCACACCAGCGCCAGCGTACCGAGTTCTGCCAACAACAGTTGCCCGCTATGCCAGCCAAACATTGCCTGGCCGAATCCGGCAGCAATTTGTAGCGCGGCAGGCAAACCCACGGGAATGACCGATAAAAACAACCAGCCGGTGACTCGCTCAAGCCGCGAACCAAACGCCATACCGACGAAGTGTGCGACGCCGCCTGCGCTGGGATAGTGGCGACCCAGAATCGCAAACACAATCGCAATCGGGAACACTAAGATAATCAAAACGGGCCACGCCCACAGGCTGTTATTGCCTGCTACTAGCGCAGCTAACGCAGGAACGGCAAACACGCCAGTGCCTAATAATGACGTCGATAGCAGGCCGATGCCCTGGGCCAGCCCCAGTTCTTGTTTGAGTCCACTCATGGGTTGATGTCCGATTGCGCCCAAATTTTGGGCAACTGCGTAGATTTTCGATGGTAGCACAATCAGATTCGCTTATGACGGTGATGAAGAAATAGCGATGAAATGTGAGGTGAATCAGGGTTTTCACCCGATTTTGTGCTGATCAGAATTTTTTTTCTTTTTCCCCCTTGAAGGGGCGAAGCCTCATCCCCATTTCTCTGGTCACCAGCCGGGAAACCACGTAAGCTCCGGCGTCACCCATAACAGATACGGACTTTCTCAAAGGAGAGTTATCAATGAATATTCGTCCATTGCATGATCGCGTGATCGTCAAGCGTAAAGAAGTTGAAACTAAATCTGCTGGCGGCATCGTTCTGACCGGCTCTGCAGCGGCTAAATCCACCCGCGGCGAAGTGCTGGCTGTCGGCAATGGCCGTATCCTTGAAAATGGCGAAGTGAAGCCGCTGGATGTGAAAGTTGGCGACATCGTTATTTTCAACGATGGCTACGGTGTGAAATCTGAGAAGATCGACAATGAAGAAGTGTTGATCATGTCCGAAAGCGACATTCTGGCAATTGTTGAAGCGTAATCCGCGCACGACACTGAACATACGAATTTAAGGAATAAAGATAATGGCAGCTAAAGACGTAAAATTCGGTAACGACGCTCGTGTGAAAATGCTGCGCGGCGTAAACGTACTGGCAGATGCAGTGAAAGTTACCCTCGGTCCGAAAGGCCGTAACGTAGTTCTGGATAAATCTTTCGGTGCACCGACCATCACCAAAGATGGTGTTTCCGTTGCTCGTGAAATCGAACTGGAAGACAAGTTCGAAAACATGGGTGCGCAGATGGTGAAAGAAGTTGCCTCTAAAGCGAACGACGCTGCAGGCGACGGTACCACCACTGCAACCGTACTGGCTCAGGCTATCATCACTGAGGGTCTGAAAGCTGTTGCTGCGGGCATGAACCCGATGGACCTGAAACGTGGTATCGACAAAGCAGTTACCGCTGCAGTTGAAGAACTGAAAGCGCTGTCCGTACCGTGCTCTGACTCTAAAGCGATTGCTCAGGTTGGTACCATCTCTGCTAACTCCGACGAAACCGTAGGTAAACTGATCGCTGAAGCGATGGACAAAGTCGGTAAAGAAGGCGTTATCACCGTTGAAGACGGTACCGGTCTGCAGGACGAACTGGACGTGGTTGAAGGTATGCAGTTCGACCGTGGCTACCTGTCTCCTTACTTCATCAACAAGCCGGAAACTGGCGCAGTAGAACTGGAAAGCCCGTTCATCCTGTTGGCTGACAAGAAAATCTCCAACATCCGCGAAATGCTGCCGGTTCTGGAAGCTGTTGCCAAAGCAGGTAAACCGCTGCTGATCATCGCTGAAGATGTTGAAGGCGAAGCACTGGCAACTCTGGTTGTTAACACCATGCGTGGCATCGTGAAAGTTGCTGCGGTTAAAGCTCCGGGCTTCGGCGATCGTCGTAAAGCTATGCTGCAGGATATCGCAACCCTGACTGGCGGTACCGTAATCTCTGAAGAGATCGGTATGGAGCTGGAAAAAGCAACCCTGGAAGACCTGGGTCAGGCTAAACGTGTTGTGATCAACAAAGACACCACCACCATCATCGATGGCGTGGGTGAAGAAGCTGCAATCCAGGGCCGTGTTGCTCAGATCCGTCAGCAGATTGAAGAAGCAACTTCTGACTACGACCGTGAAAAACTGCAGGAGCGCGTAGCGAAACTGGCAGGCGGCGTTGCAGTTATCAAAGTTGGTGCTGCTACCGAAGTTGAAATGAAAGAGAAAAAAGCACGCGTTGAAGACGCCCTGCACGCGACCCGTGCTGCGGTAGAAGAAGGCGTGGTTGCTGGTGGTGGTGTTGCGCTGATCCGCGTAGCGTCTAAACTGGCTGACCTGCGTGGTCAGAACGAAGACCAGAACGTGGGTATCAAAGTTGCACTGCGTGCAATGGAAGCTCCGCTGCGTCAGATCGTCCTGAACTGCGGCGAAGAACCGTCTGTTGTTGCTAACACCGTTAAAGGCGGCGACGGCAACTACGGTTACAACGCAGCAACTGAAGAATACGGCAACATGATCGATATGGGTATCCTGGATCCAACCAAAGTAACCCGTTCTGCTCTGCAGTACGCGGCTTCTGTGGCTGGCCTGATGATCACCACCGAGTGCATGGTTACCGACCTGCCGAAAAACGATGCAGCTGACTTAGGCGCTGCTGGCGGTATGGGCGGCATGGGTGGCATGGGCGGCATGATGTAATTGCCCTGCACCTCGCAGAAATAAACAAACCCCCGGGCAGAAATGTCTGGGGGTTTTTCTTTTAGTCATCTTTCTAGTATAAGATTCAGACACGGACGACGCGAGTGGCGTCCAGCTCATTGATTATGGGGAATAACATGCACGTAAAATACTTAGCAGGGATTGTCGGTGCCGCGCTACTGATGGCGGGTTGTAGCTCCAGCAACGAATTGAGTGCTGCCGGTCAGAGTGTACGCATTGTGGACGAGCAACCAGGTGCAGAGTGCCAGCTGATTGGTACTGCGACAGGTAAGCAAAGCAACTGGCTTTCCGGGCAACACGGAGAAGAAGGCGGTTCTATGCGCGGCGCAGCAAACGATCTGCGCAACCAGGCGGCTGCAATGGGCGGTAACGTGATTTATGGCATCAGCAGCCCGTCGCAGGGAATGTTGTCCAGTTTTGTCCCGACGGATAGCCAGATTATCGGTCAGGTTTATAAGTGCCCGAACTGATGTGATCCAGAGGCTGGATACTTCCAGCCTCGTAGTAAAACAGATGAGATTATTTCGCCTGTGGTGCAGTTTTGCTGGTGGATTGAACACGTAAGTGATGCAGCGCGCGTAAGCATTGATCCTGGGTTAGCGGTTGGGCGTTATTTGCCGCTACGGTGCGAACATAGACCTGACATGGCACACCCGCGAGTTTTTTCAGTCGGGGGCTGAAATCAAGCATTCGGCGAGTGATCGCCTCCACTTCTTTACCCGGCGTTGCTTCACGCGTTTTCACCACTGCGCCGCTAAATTGTTCATTGCCACTTTCATCTTTAAAGCGGTAAAGCACCGCCAGATAATGGTTGAACAAGTTATGTTTCCATTCCGGTTGGGAATAGGTGTCATATTCCAGATTGCCATTTTCCTGGCAGTCAACGTCGTATAACGGCAGGAAATCTAACAGTGAGGTAATACGTAATGCCAGTTCACGCATTTCCGCATTATTAATTGCATGAATGATTGCTCGCGCCAGCATTTCAATCTGCAACTCATTGACGACTAACTCACATTTGCTACCGTCATGTAGCGTTAATACGAAGGTAAGATTTTCGCCCTGATCATCGGTAAGTTCCAGCGTGTTAACCCGACGATTAATATCGGCATTTTTAAGCTCATCAACCAGAATTTCTGGGATATTTTCTGCCATTTTCTTAATGACTTTATCGCGAGCTTGTTCATACTGAAGGCGTGCAGCAGCATCCAGTTTATGCTTTTGATGCAGACGACTTTCCAGCGCAATCAGAAGGTCGCGCAATTCCATGGCAGACATAAAGAACAACGATTCTTTATTGCGAGGTTCTTTAATTTTCAGCGCCAGTGCAATGAAATTATTACTCTTGCGAATAACACCGGTATTAACACCCTTGATGCTTATGGCCATGTAGGTTCTCCCTAACCATTTCTCAATTAAATAATTAATTTTAGTTTATAAGCCAGATAAATGGGCTTGGTAGTAATAGTTGTTAAAATAACATAAATAGCCGTGCTCACTCTATATAAACAGAAAAGAAAGGTTAATTATTGGTGTTGGTTATATAAAGAGTAACAACAGCAATGTATATGAATAATTAAAGGTTATGCAACGGGCAAAGATTAAACTTCCCTGTTTAATCAGTTACTGCTGGCGTAGCTGGAGATCCAGCGGCGTTTTGCTGGGTTCGCCGCCAATTTCTCGCGCCAGTTTAGGCACCAGATATCCCGACACCAGTGTCAGCAACTCACGCATAATCTGCCGTGCTTCGTCATCACTCACCATAAAATGCGCCGCGCCCTGTACTTTATCGAGCACATGCAGGTAATACGGCATCACGCCCGCATCGAACAACGCATTACTCAGGTTTGCCAGCGTTTGCGCGTTATCGTTCACACCACGTAACAGAACGCTCTGGTTCAGCAAAGTAACGCCCACCCGGCGCAACTTAGCCATCGCCTGACGGAATGTTTCATCTACCTCATTGGCATGGTTGATGTGATTCACCAGCAAGATTTGCAGCGTAGAATGAGAAAAGCGTTCAACCAGCGCATCTGTGATGCGTGCCGGGATCACAATCGGCAGACGGCTGTGAATCCGCAGACGTTTGATATGCGGGATGGCTTCCAGTTGTGTGAGCAACCAGTCCAGCTCGTGATCTTTCGCCATCAGCGGATCGCCGCCGGAGAAAATCATCTCGTCCAGTTCCGGATGCGCAGCAACATACTCAAGTGCAGTCTGCCAGTTACGCTTATTGCCCTGATTTTCGGCATAGGGGAAGTGGCGACGGAAGCAATAGCGGCAATTTACCGCGCAGCCGCCTTTGACCAGCAAAAGCGCCCGGTTGTGGTATTTATGCAACAAACCAGGCACTACGCTATGCTGTTCTTCCAGCGGGTCGGTGGAGAATCCGGGCGCGACGACAAACTCATCTTGCGAGGTAAGTACCTGACGCAAAAGCGGATCGTTCGGATTGCCTTTCTCCATGCGATCGATAAATGAGCGGGGCACACGCAGGGCAAACAGCTTTTTGGCGCTGCGTCCGGCCAACAGTTTTTCGTCCGCGTCTATATTCAAAAGACGCAGAAGTTCATCAGGATCGGTCACAACATCGGCAAGTTGCGTTAACCAATCTTCTCTGGATGGGGTATTTAGGGTTACAATATGCGCCATTTTGTGGCTTAGCTACCAATTAACAAATTTCAGAGGGCCTTATGGCAACGTACTATAGCAACGATTTTCGTGCTGGTCTTAAAATCATGTTAGACGGCGAACCTTACGCGGTTGAAGCGAGTGAATTCGTAAAACCGGGTAAAGGCCAGGCATTTGCTCGCGTTAAACTGCGTCGTCTGCTGACCGGTACTCGCGTAGAAAAAACCTTCAAATCTACTGATTCCGCTGAAGGCGCTGATGTTGTCGATATGAACCTGACTTACCTGTACAACGACGGTGAGTTCTGGCACTTCATGAACAACGAAACTTTCGAGCAGCTGTCTGCTGACGCAAAAGCAATTGGCGACAACGCTAAATGGTTGCTGGATCAGGCAGAGTGTATCGTAACTCTGTGGAATGGTCAGCCGATCTCCGTTACTCCGCCGAACTTCGTTGAACTGGAAATCGTTGATACCGATCCGGGCCTGAAAGGTGATACCGCAGGTACTGGCGGCAAACCGGCTACCCTGTCTACTGGCGCTGTGGTTAAAGTTCCGCTGTTTGTACAAATCGGCGAAGTCATCAAAGTGGATACCCGCTCTGGTGAATATGTCTCTCGCGTGAAGTAATGCGGTTGTGGTGCGGCCTGCAGGCTGCACCATCACTTATTCAGGTCAGAGATGATGAAACGCCTTATCGTTCTTGTTTTGCTTGCCAGCACGCTGCTTACGGGCTGTAACACCGCTCGCGGTTTCGGCGAAGATATCAAACACCTCGGCAACTCCATCTCCCGCGCTGCCAGCTAATTTTTCTTCTCTTCCGAAAAATCATCAGATTTCCATCATTTTTGGCGATGTTGTCTATTATTAATTTGCTATAGGCAAACATAAATAACATTACCTAAAAGGAAGACGTTATGGTGAAGAAGACAATTGCAGCGATCTTTTCTGTTCTGGTGCTTTCAACAGTATTAACTGCCTGCAACACCACGCGTGGCGTTGGTGAAGACATTTCTGATGGCGGTAACGCGATTTCTGGCGCAGCAACGAAAGCGCAGCAATAAGCAATAACGGTACGACAGCTGTGTCGTGCCGTTTGTTTTTTCTGCGATAGTTACATAGGTAATAGTTGAAATTCCCCTGCCACCTGGCAAAATATCCGTTCAACCATCAGCTTTGCAGGACGACCTGCAAACGCGTCTTTTCACCGGGGACGGCCCCAATTTTCCGGAGCCTGATATGTCCTGGATTATCTTAGTTATTGCTGGTCTGCTGGAAGTGGTATGGGCCGTTGGCCTGAAATATACTCACGGCTTTAGTCGTTTGACGCCAAGTGTTATTACCGTGACGGCGATGATTGTCAGTCTGGCGCTACTTGCCTGGGCGATGAAATCGTTACCAGTAGGGACGGCTTATGCCGTGTGGACGGGTATTGGCGCAGTCGGCGCGGCCATCACCGGCATTGTGCTGCTCGGTGAGTCCGCTAACCCGATGCGCCTGGCGAGTCTGGCGTTAATCGTATTGGGGATTATTGGTCTGAAACTCAGCACTCATTAACTACCGGGCTGCTGTACCCAAATAAACTTACTGACATCAAACCCTTCCCGGGTCGCGACTGCCAGCATCTCCTGTTTCACTTCGTCAGAAATGGTTGGCGTGCGGGAGAGTATCCACAGGTAGTCGCGGTCCGGGCCGCAAACCAGCGCATGGCGGTATTCCCGATCGAGTGCAATAACGTTATAACCGCCATAGAAAGGACCAAAGAATGACACTTTCAGCGCAGCGTGAGTTGGTGCTCCGGTAAAGTACGCTTTCCCTTCACTCTGCTGCCACATTTCTCTGTCAGGGTTATAGCCTTTATTAATGACATTCAGGCCGCCGTCATCACGCAGGCTGTATGTTGCGGTGACTTTTTCCAGTCCACGTTCAAAGCGGTGATCAAAACGGGCAATCTCATACCAGGTACCGAGATAACGTTTAGCGTCGAAATTATTCACTACGGTCACGCCACGCGGCGGCGTAGGGGAACTGCAGGCAACGACCAGAAATGCAGCTGTCGCTGCGGCAACGAGAGGGAGCAGGCGCATAAATGTTTCCTTACTGGTTTTTTTCTAAGTGTAGATGACAGCAAGGAAAAGCGGAGAAAAGGTCTGAAAATTCGGACCCGATGAAATTTTACTGTAGAGTGTTGAGAATCTGCCAGGCGGCGGTAACTCTCGCTGGATTGGGATAGTTTTTGTTAGCCAGCATCACGATACCCAGCTCTTTTTCTGGAATAAACGCGACATAGCTACCAAATCCGCCGGTCGCCCCCGTTTTATGTACCCATGATGCGCGTACTGCAGGAGTTGGGGGCGTAATCGGTTTTACGGGGCGTGCTGCCAGTGCAATTTTATTGTCACTGCCGTTAATGATGATGTCAGGATTTACCGGCCAGTCCAGCATTTCCCAGCCCAGACCCTGATACATATCGCCGGTTTGCCAGTAGCGAGATTGTGCCAGCTGTATCCCTTGTTGAAGTATTTTCTCATTGATATCAAAGGGTTTTAAATTGCTTTGCACCCAGCGGGCCATATCTTCAATGGTCGACTTCACACCATAAGCTTCAGCATCTAACGCCCCTGGCGAAACATGTACTGCCTTACCTTCGCGATATCCCCAGGCGTAGTTCTTTTCTTCTGCGGACGGTACATTAATCCACGTATGATTGAGTTTGAGTGGCTGGAAGACACGAGTTTTCATCGCCTGCTCAAAACTCAAACCAGACGGCTTCACAGCCAGTGCGCCGAACAAACCGATACTGGAGTTGGCATACAGACGTTGTGTTCCTGGAGCCCATGCAGGCTGCCAGTTTTGATAGAAGCGCAGCAAGTCGCTTGAGGATTTCACCTCATCCGGCACCTGCAATGGCAGGCCGCCAGCGGTGTAGGTTGCGAGATGTAATAGTGTGATCCCATTCCACTGTTTAGCGGTAAGTTCAGGCCAGTATTTTGTTGTGGGATCGCTTAACTTGATTTCCCCTCGAGCAATAGCGTCGCCACCAAGCACGCCCGTAAATGTTTTGCTGACCGAACCTAACTCAAACAACGTTTGCTGTGTGACGGGCTGCTTTTTGGCGATGTCCGCATAGCCCCAGGTAAAGTAATAAGGTTTACCCTGATAAATTACCGCTACCGCCATACCGGGGATCTTTTGTTGCTCTATAAGCGGGGTAATTGTGCGATGCACAATATCGTTGATTTGTTGAGGTGCGGCAAATGTGGAGCAAGAGGCGGTAATTAATAAGGTGCAGAGCGTCGTTTTGAACATAGGGTCTGGTTTCCATACAAAACGGCCCGCCATAGGCGGGCCAGATTTACATTGGCGATGCGTTAGATTGTAACGACACCAATCAGTGTGACAACTGTCAGGATAGCAGCCAGACCGTAGAAAACCCATTTACCCGCAGGTACGTGGATTTTCAGATCGTGCATCGCGTGGTGCATACGGTGTAAACCACACCACAGCGGCAGAACGATCATCAGGAACAGGAATACGCGACCAATGAAGCTCTGCGCGAACGCCAGAACGCGCTCGTAGCTCAGTGCATCACCCGGAAACAGCCCTAGCGGCAGCAGAATACCAACCAGCAGGATCATCACCGGCGCAATGATGGCGCTCCACATACCACCGGCCCCGAAGAGGCCCCAGAATACCGGTTCGTCAGAACGCTTTGGATTTGGATTAATCATCTCAGGCTCCTTACCAGTACAGGGCAACAAACAGGATTACGATGGTGGCAACCACAGTTACCGCCCAGAGACTTTTGATAATTGGCTCTGGTCCCATTTTTTCGTCTTTTACAATGATATTGGCTGCTTTTGGTGCCAGCTCAAACCAGGTTTTGGTGTGCAGCAGGGCTGCCGCCAGAGTGATCAGGTTAATGATCACGATAACCGGGTTTTGTAAAAAGTCGACGAATCCCGCCCAGGCTTCCGGGCCATTTTTCAGGGCAAACAGCCCGAAAATCAGTTCAATGCTGAACCACACAGCCGGAACCGCCGTGCCTTCGCGCAGCATGTAAAAGCGATAAAACGGCAATTTTTTCCACCAGGTGGACGTCATTGGCCGTACATACGGTTTACGTTTAGTCGTCATGTTGCACTCCTTAGCGTGGTTTCAGGGTCGCGATAAGAAAGTCTTTCGAACTTTCTACTTTGCCCTGCTGAATGGCCGCAGCCGGATCGACGTGTTTCGGGCAGACTTCGGAGCAGTAGCCCACGAAAGTACAGCTCCATACGCCGTTCTGGCTGTTCAACTGCGCCATACGCTCCTTCTTACCGTGGTCGCGGCTATCTTCGTTATAACGATGCGCCAGCGTAATGGCAGCCGGACCGATGAACTCTGGGTTCAGGCCAAACTGCGGGCACGCGGCGTAGCACAGACCACAGTTGATGCAACCGGAGAACTGGTGATACTTCGCCATCTGCGCCGGGGTCTGGATGTTAGTACCCTGATCCGCGGTGCGGGCGTTGCCGATGATGTACGGTTTGATCGCTTCCAGACTTTCGATGAAGTGGGTCATATCGACCACCAGATCGCGTTCAATCGGGAAGTTAGCTAACGCTTCAACCTTCATACCGTCGGTGTAATCACGCAGGAAGGTTTTACATGCCAGTTTTGGCACGTTGTTAACCATCATGCCGCAGGAGCCACAAATCGCCATACGGCAGGACCAGCGGTAGCTCAGGTCCGGTGCCAGGTTGTCTTTGATGTAGCCCAGCGCATCCAGTAATGAGGTAGTTGCGTCATAAGGCACTTCATAGAATGCGCTATGCGGTGCGGTATCGACTTCCGGGTTATAGCGCACCACCTCAATTTTCAGGTTTTTCATCTCAGCCATTCGCCTTCTCCTTCTTATTGGCTGCTTCCGCCTTATCGGCTGCATCCGCTTCGCCACCGTAAACACGTTTAGCTGGCGGCAGCGTAGTAATCTTCACGTCGCTGTACTCCAGGCGAGTCGTGCCATCAGCATCGCGGAAGGCGAGGGTGTGTTTGAGGAAGTTGACGTCGTCACGCTCGGTGCAACCTTCGTCCAGACGCTGGTGCGCGCCGCGGGACTCTTTACGTGCCATTGCGGAGTGCGCCATACATTCAGCAACGTTCAGACCGTGGCCCAGCTCAATGGTGTAGAGCAGGTCGGTGTTGAACACGCTGGAAGTGTCGGTGATGCGCACGCGCTTGAAGCGTTCCTGCAGCTCTGCCAGCTTGTCGATGGTTTTCTGCATCAGTTCCGGCGTACGGTAGATACCGCAGCCTTCTTCCATGGCCATGCCCATTTCGTCGCGGATCTTAGCCCAGTTTTCGCCGCCATCCTGGTTAACCAGATCTTTCAGACGTTGTTCAACGCCAGCTGCCTGCGCTTCAATTGCCGCTTCGTTGCCATTACCGGCAGTTGCTGCACGCTCTGTCGCTTGTTCACCGGCCAGACGACCGAAGACCACCAGTTCCGCCAGCGAGTTGGAGCCCAGACGGTTCGCACCGTGCAGACCAACAGAGGAACATTCACCCACGGCGAACAGACCTTTAATGCGGGTTTCACAGTTCTGATCGGTTTCGATACCGCCCATGGTGTAGTGTGCGGTCGGACGTACCGGAATCGGTTCTTTAACCGGATCGACGCCAACGTACGCTTTCGCCAGTTCGCAGATGAACGGCAGACGTTCATGCAGTTTTTTCTCGCCGAGGTGACGCAGGTCGAGGTAAACCACATCGCCACGTGGCGTGGAGATGGTGTTGCCTTTACGCCATTCGTGCCAGAAGGCCTGAGAAACTTTGTCGCGTGGACCCAGTTCCATATATTTGTTTTTCGGCTCGCCCAGCGGAGTTTCCGGGCCCATGCCGTAATCTTGCAGATAACGGTAGCCATTTTTGTTGACCAGAATACCACCTTCACCGCGGCAGCCTTCGGTCATCAGGATACCGGAACCTGGTAGACCGGTTGGGTGATACTGAACGAATTCCATGTCACGCAGCGGAACGCCGTGGCTTAGCGCCATACCCATACCGTCACCGGTAACGATGCCGCCGTTGGTGTTGTAACGATAAACGCGACCCGCACCGCCGGTAGCCATAACGACCGCGTTAGCACGGATCTGCACCAGCGTGCCTTCCATCATGTTCATTGCTACCAGGCCGCGAACATGACCATCATCAACCAGAATATCCAGCACGAAATGTTCGTCAAAACGCTGGATCTGCGGGAATTGCAGAGAGGTCTGGAACAGCGTGTGCAGCATATGGAAGCCGGTCTTATCGGCGGCGAACCAGGTGCGCTCGATTTTCATGCCGCCGAAGCGACGTACGTTGACGCTACCATCCGGGCGACGGCTCCATGGGCACCCCCACAGTTCCAGTTGGGTCATTTCGGTTGGGCAGTGGTGGACGAAATAATCCACGACATCCTGCTCACACAACCAGTCGCCACCCGCTACTGTATCGTGAAAGTGATATTCGAAGCTGTCATGATCCTGCGCGACAGCGGCGGAGCCCCCTTCTGCAGCAACGGTATGGCTACGCATCGGGTATACTTTTGAGATTAGTGCGATTTTTGCATTTGGATTTGCCTGCGCGGCAGCAATTGCAGCACGTAATCCCGCGCCACCGGCGCCTACAATGGCAAGATCGGCTTGAAAGGTTTGCACGACATTCCTCCAGATTGTTTTTATCCCACAGCCCCGTACTTCAGGGTAAGTGCCTGAAAGTTACGGTCTGCGAACGCTATTCCACTGCTCCTTTATAGGTACAACAGTATAGTCTGATGGATAAGTCTGAAATTTGACGAGATCGATTTTTTTAGTGCGCAAGAGGGCTAAATTATCACTGAAGATGATTAATTTAATTACTAAACCATCAGATCGTGCTTTTTTTAGTCACTGCCCACCGTTGTTTTATTCCTGCGTAAAATTTGTCTCGCCGTCGCGTTGCGAGTAGACTTCGTGCCCTTGTCAAAAACTGGAGATTTAACTATGAGCGAAACGGCATCCTGGCAGCCGAGCGCATCCATTCCTAACTTATTAAAACGCGCGGCGATTATGGCGGAGATCCGTCGTTTCTTTGCCGATCGTGGAGTGCTGGAGGTGGAGACGCCTTGTATGAGCCAGGCGACGGTAACCGATATTCATTTGGTCCCGTTTGAGACACGTTTCGTTGGCCCCGGGCATTCGCAGGGGATGAATCTCTGGTTAATGACCAGCCCGGAATACCATATGAAGCGCCTGCTGGTTGCCGGTTGTGGGCCGGTATTCCAGCTGTGCCGCAGCTTCCGTAATGAAGAGATGGGGCGTTATCACAACCCTGAGTTCACTATGCTTGAGTGGTATCGACCGCACTATGATATGTACCGGTTGATGAACGAGGTGGACGATCTCTTGCAACAGGTGCTGGACTGTCCGGCAGCAGAAAGCCTTTCTTATCAACAAGCTTTCTTACGTTATCTGGAAATTGACCCACTCTCTGCCGACAAAACGCAACTGCGGGAAGTGGCAGCGAAACTGGATTTGAGCAACGTTGCCGATACTGAAGAAGACCGCGACACGCTTCTACAATTGCTGTTTACCTTTGGCGTAGAGCCAAATATTGGCAAAGAAAAACCGACCTTTGTGTACCACTTTCCAGCCAGCCAGGCATCACTGGCGCAAATCAGTACCGAAGATCATCGGGTCGCTGAACGCTTTGAGGTTTATTATAAAGGTATTGAGCTGGCGAATGGTTTCCATGAATTGACGGATGCCCGTGAGCAGCAACAACGCTTTGAACAAGATAACCGTAAGCGCGCGGCGCGCGGTTTGCCGCAGCACCCCATTGACCAGAATCTGATTGAAGCCTTGAAAGTCGGTATGCCTGACTGTTCCGGCGTGGCATTAGGTGTTGATCGTCTGGTGATGTTGGCGCTGGGCGCGGAGACACTGGCTGAAGTCATCGCCTTTAGCGTTGACCGGGCATAATTCTGAAAAATTACTGAATTAACAGCGAAGAATGGCGTGATAAGCGCCATTCTGTAGCATATGTTTTCATTTTTCCGCTAAAGACCACAATTTAAGACTGGATATTTGATATCATCCAGGTATCAATTCTGTATTGGTTTTTACGCTGCCCGCTCAATGTTGGGCAGTGCAGTTCAGTGGGCGCGTTTTATACACGCGCTGAAATGAAGGATGGTTTCATGCCTCACTCGATAAAAAAGATGAGTCTGATAGGACTCATATTGATGATCTTTACTTCTGTATTTGGATTTGCCAATAGCCCATCGGCTTATTACTTAATGGGTTATAGTGCGATTCCCTTTTATATATTTTCTGCATTGTTATTCTTTATTCCATTCGCCTTAATGATGGCTGAAATGGGAGCTGCTTATCGCAAAGAAGAAGGCGGTATCTATTCCTGGATGAATAATAGTGTCGGACCACGTTTTGCCTTCATTGGTACGTTTATGTGGTTTTCCTCTTATATCATCTGGATGGTGAGTACCTCCGCGAAAGTTTGGGTACCGTTCTCAACATTCCTCTACGGTAGCGACATGACCCAGCACTGGCATATTGCCGGACTGGAGCCTACGCAGGTGGTTGGTCTGCTGGCAGTGGCATGGATGATTCTGGTCACCGTCGTTGCTTCAAAAGGGATTAATAAAATTGCCCGCATTACTGCGGTGGGCGGTATTGCAGTAATGTGTCTGAATTTAGTATTGCTGTTAGTAAGCATTACTATTTTGTTATTAAATGGTGGGCATTTCGCGCAGGATATTAATTTCCTTGCATCACCGAACCCAGGTTATCAGTCCGGTCTGGCAATGCTATCGTTTGTGGTATTTGCCATTTTTGCCTATGGCGGAATTGAAGCGGTTGGTGGTCTGGTTGATAAAACGGAAAATCCAGAAAAGAACTTTGCCAAAGGTATTGTTTTTGCCGCTATTGTTATTTCAATCGGTTATTCGCTGGCAATATTTTTATGGGGCGTCAGCACAAACTGGCAGCAGGTATTAAGTAATGGTTCCGTTAACCTCGGCAATATTACCTATGTGCTGATGAAGAGCCTCGGGGTGACGCTGGGTAACGCACTGCATTTGTCACCTGAAGCGTCATTGTCGCTGGGCGTATGGTTTGCGCGTATTACCGGACTTTCGATGTTCCTCGCTTATACCGGTGCGTTCTTTACACTTTGCTATTCACCGCTGAAAGCCATCATCCAGGGGACGCCGAAAGCATTGTGGCCGGAACCGATGACGCGCCTGAATGCGATGGGGATGCCGTCTATCGCCATGTGGATGCAGTGTGGGTTGGTTACTGTCTTCATCCTGCTGGTTTCGTTTGGTGGCGGTACCGCATCGGCGTTCTTTAACAAGCTGACGCTGATGGCGAACGTGTCTATGACGCTTCCTTACCTGTTCCTCGCGCTGGCTTTCCCGTTCTTTAAAGCACGTCAGGATCTCGACAGACCATTTGTGATTTTCAAAACGCGTATGTCGGCAATGATTGCGACAGTGGTTGTCGTACTGGTGGTGACATTTGCGAACGTCTTCACCATCATTCAACCTGTGGTTGAAGCCGGAGACTGGGACAGCACATTGTGGATGATTGGCGGCCCTGTCTTCTTCTCGCTGTTAGCGATGGCGATTTACCAGAACTATTGCAGTCGCATGGCGAACAAACCTGAGTTAGCTCTCGACTGATCATATGAAATCCTGCAACTCATCGTCTCTCCGGCGATGAGTTGTCAGGAAGTAATGCGTATGGATGATACTCTCCGGGGCCAGTGATAACTGAAGATGATGTTAAGCTGCTAAATGAGCCACGTTGACATCATTTGGCAGCTTCATGCATTACAAACTTCCCGCCTGACGACCTTTGCCCGCAGAAGTTAATGTTCTCCCCGTTTGCTTACCATTCAGGCTTTCCAGACGCATCTGGAAGGGCGGGAATGGCATATCAATACCGTGGGCATGGAATCCTGCCAGAATCAGCTGGTGAATCTCATGGCGTAGTGGCATACGGTGACCCATCTCAGCGGCGTAAATACGCAGCTCGAAAATTTGAATCCCCTGTTGCAGATCCACCAGGAAGACTTCCGGTGCTGGGTTATCGATTACCAGCGAGCAGCGACGCGCTGCGGTGAGCAGGATTTCCGTCACTTCTTCACTGTTGGCATCGGCAGGGGCCGGAATCGTCAACACCACGCGCGTGACCGAGTCAGAGAGCGACCAGTTGATAAACTGCTCGGTAATAAACGCCTTGTTCGGCACGATAATTTCTTTGCGGTCCCAGTCGCTGATGGTGGTGGCGCGGGTGTTAATTTTTGTCACGCTACCGGTGAGATCGCGGATCGTTACCGTATCGCCAATACGAATCGGTTTTTCGAACAGGATAATCAGGCCAGAGATAAAGTTGGCGAAAATCTCCTGTAAACCAAAGCCCAGACCAACACCGAGCGCGGCGACCAGCCACTGCAATTTCGACCACTCAATACCAATCATCGAGAAGCCGACCAGCCCGCCAATCAGCATCAGCAGATATTTGGTGATGGTGGTGATGGCGTAGCCCGTACCCGGCGTTAAATCCAGGTGCTGCAGAATCGCCAGTTCCAGCAGCGCGGGCAGGTTGCGCACCAGCTGCGTGGTGATGATAAACACCAGAATGGCAATCAGTACCGCACCGAGGGTAATCGGCTCCAGGCTTTCTACGCCCTGTACCGTGGAAGTGACATCCCACAGCGAAATATTTTCGAGGAAGCCGAAAGCGGAATGGATTTCTGACCACAGCACAATGACCGAAAGCAGGGCGATCAACATCAAAATTGAGCGCACCAGCCGCAAGGATTGCGCACTGATGGCATCGAGATCGACTTCGCTTTCATCGACTTCAATTGCTCCTTCCGGGCTACTGTGATGATGCGCTTCCTCTTCGCCACGCGCGCGCTGCGCTAACATCTCTGCCCGGCGATGCTTCGCCCGGTCAAACGCCAGCCTGCGGCGCTGGATCAGCATCCAGCGGCGGATAACGTGATAAACCACCAGTAGCAAAAACCAGATGGCAACCGAGGTTTCAAGCCTCGCTAACAGCGCCTGCGCCGTTGCCAGATAACCCACCGCCGACGCCAGAATGGCAACCAGCGGTGCGCCAATCATCATGTTCCACAGCATATGGTTGGTAATGTTGTCGCCGCTGCCCTCTTTGTTGAGATACAGCGGGATCCCGGCCTTTTTCAGGCTGAGGGTGACCACCGCCAGCGCACCGCAAATGAGGATAAAGCAAAGCCGTCCCAGCGAACCGGAGAATTCACGGTCGTCGAGGTTATCGAACATCATCAGCGCCATAATCAGCGGCACAATAAGCCCGATGCTCATCAGGTAGTAACGCATCCCACGGGAAACTCGTTCGCGCGGCCAGCCAAAATGAGCGATAAACAAGCCGTTCAGGCGAGCAAAGGTGGCGCAAATCATCACTACCCACAGCAGCGGCACGGTGGCTGTTACGCCATCACCAATCGCGACCGCCAGCGGATAAGGCCACGCCTCGCGCAAGCCGTAACCCAGTGTCATCCACAGCACAGGCAGCGGTGACGCGACGAGAATCGACCAGAAAAGAGTGCGTAACGTCAGCCAGAAGTGATCCTGAGTCACTTTGCCGACTTTCGCCGCCGAACGTTCAAGAAAACGGGTGAAATAGCGGCGCGAGTAAATACTGCAACCGACCAGAATCAACGCGCCAAACAGCGGCAAAATCGTCTCCTTACTGGTCAGCATCATCACACTGGCTTTGCCCAACTGACTGAAGGTGTCCAGCGAAATGAGACGACGCAGATCCTGGGCGATTTCCAGCGGCCAGGCGATGGTCATCGGGCGCACGTCAGAGGTCCAGAACAGATAGCGGTGCGTCGCTTCGTTCACCTCTTTCAGCGCATCCTCCAGTTGCCCGTTGGAGACTTTCAGCTTGGTCAGCTCCAGCAGTAGCGTGTCGCCACCCTGCAACAATGAGTTCAGCAACTCACGCTGAGTGCGTAGCTGTGCTTCCAGAATACGGTTTTGCTCAGCGGTCAGTGGCTGACCGTCGGCCTGATGGATTTGCCGTAGCAGCGGCTGTTTATTAAGCAGATCCTCATAACGTAACCGTTGCACACGTAACTGCGCCATTTCGGTATCAAGCTGTTGTGGTTTTGGCATTTCCGGTAGCCGTGCCACCTGCGCCCGCAACGCTTCGCCGAGCAGGTTAGATGATCCCAGCCATTGCGACTGTTCACGCAGCGTATTCAACGCCTGCCGGACCTGTAACGTCTGGCTGGCAGCCTGACGCTGTTGCGAGGCAACGAGATCCATCCGCTGCGCCTGTTGATTCAGCGCCGCCGATAGTTCGCGGTTAATTTTAAACTGGGCGACGATATCTTTTGGCAAATCGGCGCTACTTTCCGCCAGTTGCTCGGTACTTTCCAGCGCCCGTTCCGCTTCCAGTTGGCGTTGACTATTCAACTGGTTGCGTAGTGCTTGCAAATATGCATCCAGCTGCTGGCTCTCTTTTTCCGCCAGCTCAGAGCGCAAGCGCGCTAATTCCTGGCGGTTATTGGCAGATAGCTGCGCCAGCTCCAGTTCATCAACGAGCGCTTTCAGACGTGCGGAGTCAGACTGCAACGCGAAATTTTGTGCCTGATTGAGCGGGGTATTGCCGGTAAGTGTCCCCAGGCGGCGCTCGATTTCATTCAACTGACGGCGGGCATCGGTTTGCTGTTGCGGCAGTTGATTCAGCGAATCGGCAATCTCGCGGGCGCGCTCCTGCTCTTGCTGGGCCTGACGGCTTTTATCCAGCAACTGACTGCTGATCTGGAGAATTTCCTGATTCAGCTCATCGTTAGACATTCCCGGCGACACGCTGCGTGGCTCGTCACGCATGTTGTTTAACTGCGCGCGCAGAGTGGCGGAAAGTTTCGGATAATTATCAATGACTTCTTGATATTGCTTGATGCGCTCAAGGGAACCTTTTCGTTCCTCAAGCGCATTTAAGGCAGACTGGAGCGCCTCTACGACTTCCGGCTGCGCAGGTTTCGCCGCTTTTGCCTGCTCCAGTTCCTGGGTGATTTGTTTGCTATCGGGGGCCGTCGCGGCGTACGCCCCCCAACTGAGGCACCAGGCCATCAGAAAAGTGATAATCAGGCGCACGTCAGCGTTTCCTTTGATGGATTAGACCTGGTCTTTTTTGTCGTCAACCAATGGGCTGGCGTCGTGTTCTGCTTCGATCTCTTCAGCAGGAAGCGGGGCTGGTTCAGCGTCTGGCGTAACAAAGGTTTCGGTAGATACTGCCAGCGGCTGGCCAATTTTCGTGACAGACAGGCTTTCCAGTTGCTCAACCAGGTTCACTTTACCTGGTGCAAACAGGTTGATAACGGTAGAGCCAAGTTTAAAGCGACCCATTTCCTGGCCTTTCAGCAATGCCACAGAACCGTCGTTTTCCCCGGCAGGCCAGGTCCAGCGCTTGATGATGCCTTCGCGCGGCGGCGTAATGGTGCCCGCCCAGACCGTCTCAATGCTGCCTACAATCGTCGCACCGACCAGAATCTGCGCCATCGGGCCAAATTCGGTATCGAACAGGCAGATCACGCGTTCGTTACGGGCAAACAGATTCGGCACGTTCTGAGCCGTGAGATGGTTAACGGAGAAGAGATCGCCCGGCACGTAGATCATTTCACGCAGAATACCGTTACACGGCATGTGTACGCGGTGGTAGTCACGTGGGGAGAGGTAAGTGGTCACAAACGTACCGTTACGGAAGAGATCCGCCATCAGATAGTTGCCTGCCAGCAGGGCTTCGAGGCTGTAGTTGTGGCCTTTGGCTTGCAGGATTTTATCTTCTTCGATTTTACCCAACTGGCTGATAACGCCATCGGCAGGCATAACCAGTACATTCGGATCGGTATCGATTGGGCGTACTTCGTCACGCAGCGGACGGACAAAGAATTCGTTAAAGGTGCGGTAGCTGGCGGTGTCCGGCTTTTGCGCCTCTTTCATGTCGACCTTGTAGTATTTAACGAACAGATCGATAACCAGTTTTGTCAGCCATCCTGCCCGCTTGCTTGCGCCCCAACCCGCCAGGCGAGTAAGCCATAGTTTCGGCAGAATGTACTGTAGCGAAAGTTTAAATGAATTTAACAAGGTAGCCTCCAGGCCATTGTTTTGTCGTTCCTGATCCGGCCTACATGCCGGATCCTGAAAAAAAGGGGACGATTCTAACGACGGTTAGCTTAATTGTCAGTCATCCGTATCAGAAAAGTTTTTACGCGTTTTTACCTGCGCCATGCTTTCCAGAATACGGTGATAGTTTTCGAAACGGGTTTCCGCGATTTTCCCTTCCTCAACCGCTTCCCGGATAGCGCAGCCCGGATCGGTATCGTGTTTGCAATCGCGATATTTACACAGACCTAAATAGTCATGGAATTCGACAAAGCCCTGAGTGATTTGTTCCGGCTCCAGGTGCCAGAGACCAAACTCACGCACACCTGGGGAATCAATCACATCACCGCCGTGCGGGAAGTGATACAGTCGTGCGGCGGTCGTGGTGTGCTGACCAAGCCCCGAGTTGTCAGAGACATCGTTGGTCAGGATCTCTTTTTGCAGACCCAGCAATGCGTTCAGCAGGCTGGATTTGCCAACGCCAGACTGCCCGGCAAAAATGCTGATGCGCCCGGTCAACGCCTCTTCCAGCGGTTTCAGCCCATCCTGAGTATGACTGGAAACCATCAATACGCGATAACCGATATTGCGGTAGATATCCATCTGCTCGTTGACGAACTCCATGCCTTCGTCGTCCAGCAGGTCTATCTTGTTGAGCACAATAATCGGCTCAATCTGCAAGGTTTCGCAGGCCACCAGGTAACGGTCGATAATATTGAGCGACAGCTCCGGCAAAATGGCGGAGACAATGACAATCTGGTCGATGTTGGCAGCAATAGGTTTCACACCGTCGTAAAAATCCGGGCGCGTCAACACTGAGGTGCGCTCATGCACCGCTTCCACGATCCCTTTGACATTTACGCCTTCCGCCGCTGGTTTACCCGGACGCCAGACTACGCGGTCGCCGGTCACCAACGAACGGATGGTACGGCGAATATTGCAGCGGTGAACGTCGCCATCGGCGGATTCCACATCAGCGTGCATACCAAAGCGGCTGATGACGATACCTTCATCAGGCTCGCCAAACAGATTGTCGTCGTAGTCGGGCTTCTCCTTAGACGTTTTAAGACGACGCTGGTGATTGGCGTTCACGCGGCGCTGCTGGCCTTTGGAGAGTTTATTTTTACTCAATCGTACAGACTCCTGGTCGCCCCTGATGGGCAAAACATCTATGATACACGCAATTGTGGATCAATATAGTCACTGTGAATGGGTGGAAAATAGCATGAGTGCCAATGAAAACAACCTGATTTGGATCGATCTTGAGATGACCGGTCTGGATCCCGAGCGCGATCGCATTATTGAGATTGCCACGCTGGTGACCGATGCCAACCTGAATATTCTGGCAGAAGGGCCGACCATTGCAGTACATCAGTCCGATGAACAGCTGGCGCTGATGGATGACTGGAACGTGCGCACCCATACCGCCAGCGGGCTGGTAGAGCGTGTGAAAGCGAGCACGATGGGCGATCGTGAAGCTGAACTGGCAACGCTCGAATTCTTAAAACAGTGGGTGCCTGCGGGAAAATCGCCGATTTGTGGTAACAGCATCGGTCAGGACCGTCGCTTCCTGTTTAAATACATGCCGGAGCTGGAAGCCTACTTCCACTACCGCTATCTCGATGTTAGCACCCTGAAAGAGCTGGCGCGCCGCTGGAAGCCGGAAATTCTTGACGGCTTTACCAAGCAGGGGACGCATCAGGCGATGGATGATATCCGTGAATCGGTGGCGGAGTTGGCTTACTACCGCGAGCATTTTATCAAGCTGTAAAATTTTTCCTGGTCACGTAAGCGCCGGAATCCACTTGCGGCGGCGTGATTTTGACGCTAAATTGAACGTCTTGCTGATAATTTCAGCACTTGAGATAAAAACTCAAAAAAAATTTTTTAGGGGGGTTGCAGAGGGAAAGATTTCTCGTATAATGCGCCTCCCGTAACGACGCAGAAATGCGAAAATTACGAAAGCAAAATTAAGTAGTACGCGGGAATAGCTCAGTTGGTAGAGCACGACCTTGCCAAGGTCGGGGTCGCGAGTTCGAGTCTCGTTTCCCGCTCCAAAATTTGAAAAGTGCTGTAAAGCACAGACCACCCAAGCGGGAATAGCTCAGTTGGTAGAGCACGACCTTGCCAAGGTCGGGGTCGCGAGTTCGAGTCTCGTTTCCCGCTCCAAAATTTGAAAGTGCTGTAAAGCACAGACCACCCAAGCGGGAATAGCTCAGTTGGTAGAGCACGACCTTGCCAAGGTCGGGGTCGCGAGTTCGAGTCTCGTTTCCCGCTCCAAATTCTTCTCTCAATAAAATATCCACAGCGACGCGATGCGTTATTGCTGGTTTTTGTTGTCTCTGACAAACTCTTGTAAACAGAGTTATCCACAGCCTCAGGCCGTAATCTTAATTTCAAAGAAACTTCGCACGGTGAATAGTATTTTTTTAACCTATTGATAGATAAGTTAAAAATTAAGATTTCGTTTTGTCGTATCGATCACTTGACGATTTTTTCCGGCTTGAATTGCAATGCGTTTTTATTTTTATTCACAAGCTGTGGATGAATCAGGCGTCACGCGGTAACCCTTTTTCAATCACCCGAACCAGACGCTGTTTTTTCGGTAATTGCACTTCGACCACGCACGCATTTCGTCTCTCGATTTGCTGCGCAATCGCCCACGCTATGTGCTCATCAAGAAGTGGGTGCTCACCTTTACGACTTTCCAGCGCTGTCAAAATCGTTTCATCCCAGGGGGCATTGCCTAATGCTACGGCGATATTACGCAGCCAACGCAGGTGACCTATACGGCGAATCGCCGAACCTTCCGTGACTTTTAAAAACTTCTCTTCACTCCAGGCGAATAACTCAATGAGTTCCGGTGCGTGTAGCGGCTTACGCGGGCTGAAATCGTCTTCTGTAGTGAGTTGCGAATAGCGATTCCACGGGCAGATAAGCTGGCAGTCATCGCAACCGTAAATACGGTTTCCCATTAACGGTCGCAACTCTTCCGGGATCGCCCCTTCCAGTTCGATGGTGAGATAAGAGATACAGCGGCGAGCATCGACGGTATATGGCTCGACGATGGCACCGGTCGGGCAAATCGTCATACAGGCCACGCATTTACCGCATCCTTCCTCGACTGGTTGATCCACGGGCAGCGGAATATCGACCAGCAATTCGCCTAAAAAGAAGAACGAACCGGCCTCGCGATTGAGGATAAGTGAGTGCTTACCTGTCCAGCCAAGTCCTGCTTTTTCAGCTAACGGGCGCTCGAGAATAGGCGCAGAATCGACAAACGGTCTAAAATTCAGCGAAACACAATGTTGCTGAATCATCTCGCCCAGCTTTTTGAGTCGGTTGCGCAGAAGTTTGTGATAGTCACGGCCCAGCGCATAACGGCTAACATAGCCGAGTTTGGGGTTTTTCAGCGTGCTGGCAAATGCGGCGTTAGCAGGAATGTAATTCATCCGCACGCTGATCACGCGCAGCGTACCGGGCAATAACTCATGGGGGCGGGCACGTAGCATACCGTGACGCGCCATCCAGTCCATTTCGCCGTGGTATTGTTTGTCCAGCCATGCTTGCAGTTTGGGCTCGGACGCGCTGAGATCGGTATCGGTAATACCTACCTGCTGAAAGCCCAGTTCCAGCCCCCACTGTTTAATTTTTTGCGCTAACTGATTGAGATCGAGGGGCTCTGACATGACGGACCATACAATGAAGAAAAACCCCATAAGTATACCACACACCGTCTGGTACGCCGACGATATCCGCCGCGGAGAACGCGAGGCGGCAGATGCGCTGGGGCTCACACTCTATGAGCTGATGCTTCGCGCTGGCGAAGCCGCATTCCAGGTGTGTCGTTCGGCTTATCCTGACGCCCGCCACTGGCTGGTGCTGTGCGGTCATGGTAATAACGGCGGCGATGGCTACGTGGTCGCGCGACTGGCCAAAGCGGTCGGTATTGATGTCACGCTGCTGGCCCAGGAAAGTGACAAACCGTTGCCGGAAGAGGCCGCGCTGGCACGCGAAGCATGGTTAAACGCGGGAGGCGAGATCCATGCTTCGAATATTGTCTGGCCCGAATCGGTAGATCTGATTGTTGATGCGCTGCTCGGTACCGGATTACAGCAAGCGCCTCGTGAATCCATTAGCCAGTTAATCGACCACGCTAATTCCCATCCTGCGCCGATTGTGGCGGTTGATATCCCTTCCGGCCTGCTGGCTGAAACTGGCGCTACGCCAGGCGCGGTGATCAACGCCGATCACACCATCACTTTTATTGCGCTGAAACCAGGCTTGCTCACTGGAAAAGCGCGGGATGTTACAGGACAACTGCATTTTGACTCACTGGGGCTGGATAGCTGGCTGGCAGGTCAGGAGACGAAAATTCAGCGGTTTTCGGCAGAACAACTTTCTCACTGGCTGAAACCGCGTCGCCCGACTTCGCATAAAGGCGATCACGGGCGGCTGGTGATTATCGGTGGCGATCACGGCACGGCGGGGGCTATTCGTATGACGGGGGAAGCGGCGCTACGTGCTGGTGCTGGTTTAGTCCGAGTACTGACCCGCAGTGAGAACATTGCGCCGCTGCTGACTGCACGACCAGAATTGATGGTGCATGAACTGACTATGGACTCTCTTACCGAAAGCCTGGAATGGGCCGATGTGGTGGTGATTGGTCCCGGTCTGGGCCAGCAAGAGTGGGGGAAAAAAGCCCTGCAAAAAGTTGAGAATTTTCGCAAACCGATGTTGTGGGATGCCGATGCATTGAACCTGCTGGCAATCAATCCCGATAAGCGTCACAATCGCGTGATCACGCCGCATCCTGGCGAGGCCGCACGGTTGTTAGGCTGTTCCGTAGCAGAAATTGAAAGTGACCGCTTACATTGCGCCAAACGTCTGGTACAACGTTATGGCGGCGTAGCGGTGCTGAAAGGTGCCGGAACCGTGGTCGCCGCCCATCCTGACGCTTTAGGCATTATTGATGCCGGAAATGCAGGCATGGCGAGCGGCGGCATGGGCGATGTGCTCTCTGGTATTATTGGCGCATTGCTTGGGCAAAAAATGAGCCCTTATGATGCAGCCTGTGCGGGCTGTGTCGCGCACGGTGCGGCAGCCGACGTACTGGCGGCGCGTTTTGGAACGCGCGGGATGCTGGCAACCGATCTCTTTTCCACGCTACAGCGTATTGTTAACCCGGAAGTGACTGATAAAAACCATGATGAATCGAGTAATTCCGCTCCCTGATGAGCAGGCAACATTAGACCTGGGCGAGCGGGTAGCGAAAGCCTGCGATGGCGCAACCGTAATCTATCTGTATGGCGATTTAGGCGCAGGTAAAACCACCTTTAGCCGGGGCTTTTTGCAGGCTTTGGGCCATCAGGGTAATGTCAAAAGCCCCACTTATACGCTGGTCGAACCCTATACGCTCGACAACTTAATGGTTTATCACTTTGATTTGTACCGCCTTGCCGATCCCGAGGAGCTGGAGTTTATGGGGATCCGCGATTATTTTGCCAACGATGCCATCTGCCTGGTGGAGTGGCCACAACAAGGTACAGGTGTTCTTCCTGACCCGGATGTCGAAATACACATTGATTATCAGGCACAAGGCCGTGAGGCGCGCGTGAGTGCGGTTTCCTCTGCGGGTGAATTGTTGCTGGCGCGTTTAGCCGGTTAACCTTTGAAAGGTGGCGGGATGATGTATCGCATCAGAAATTGGTTGGTAGCGACGTTGCTGCTGCTGTGCGCGCAGGTGGGTGCCGCGACGCTCTCTGATATTCAGGTTTCTAACGGTAATCAACAGGCGCGGATAACGTTGAGTTTTATTGGCGATCCTGATTATGCGTTTAGCCATCAAAGCAAACGCACCGTGGCGCTCGATATCAAACAAACGGGCGTGATTCAGGGACTGCCATTGTTGTTCAGCGGTAATAATCTGGTGAAGGCGATTCGCTCCGGAACGCCTAAAGATGCACAAACGCTACGGCTGGTGGTCGATCTTACCGAAAACGGTAAAACCGAAGCGGTGAAGCGGCAGAATGGCAGCAATTACACTGTCGTCTTTACGATTAACGCCGATGCGCCGCCACCGCCTCCTCCGCCGCCTGTGGTTGCGAAACGCGTTGAAACGCCTGCGGTTGTCGCACCGCGCGTCAGTGAACCAGCGCGCAATCCGTTTAAAACTGAAAGTAACCGCACTACGGGTGTTATCAGCAGTAATACGGTAACGCGACCGGCTGCGCGCGCGACGGCTAACACTGGCGATAAAATTATCATCGCTATTGATGCCGGACACGGCGGTCAGGACCCTGGCGCTATCGGCCCCGGTGGTACGCGGGAGAAAAATGTCACCATCGCCATCGCGCGTAAATTGCGTACTTTGCTCAATGACGATCCGATGTTTAAAGGCGTTTTAACCCGTGACGGGGATTACTTTATCTCGGTGATGGGGCGCAGCGATGTGGCACGTAAGCAAAACGCCAATTTCCTTGTGTCGATTCATGCCGATGCAGCACCGAACCGCAGTGCGACTGGCGCTTCCGTATGGGTGCTCTCTAACCGTCGCGCCAACAGCGAAATGGCAAGCTGGCTGGAACAGCATGAGAAACAGTCGGAGCTATTGGGCGGAGCGGGCGATGTGCTGGCGAACAGTCAGTCTGACCCCTATTTAAGCCAGGCGGTGCTGGATTTACAGTTCGGTCATTCCCAGCGTGTAGGGTATGATGTAGCGACCAGTATGATCAGCCAGTTGCAACGCATTGGCGAAATACATAAACGCCGACCAGAACACGCGAGTCTCGGCGTTCTGCGTTCGCCGGATATTCCGTCAGTACTGGTCGAAACCGGTTTTATCAGTAACAACAGCGAAGAACGTTTGCTGGCGAGCGACGATTACCAACAACAGCTGGCAGAAGCCATTTACAAAGGCCTGCGCAATTACTTCCTTGCGCATCCGATGCAATCTGCGCCGCAGGGTGCAACGGCACAAACGGCCAGTACGGTGACGACGCCAGATCGCACGCTGCCAAACTAAGGACGATTGATGCCAATTCAGGTCTTACCGCCACAACTGGCGAACCAGATTGCCGCAGGTGAGGTGGTCGAGCGACCTGCGTCGGTAGTCAAAGAACTGGTGGAAAACAGCCTCGATGCAGGTGCGACGCGTATCGATATTGATATCGAACGCGGTGGGGCGAAACTTATTCGCATTCGTGATAACGGCTGCGGTATCAAAAAAGACGAGCTGGCGCTGGCGCTGGCGCGTCATGCCACCAGTAAAATCGCCTCTCTGGACGATCTAGAAGCCATTATCAGCCTGGGCTTTCGCGGTGAGGCGCTGGCGAGTATCAGTTCGGTTTCCCGCCTGACGCTCACTTCACGCACCGCAGAACAACAGGAAGCCTGGCAGGCCTATGCCGAAGGGCGCGATATGGACGTGACGGTTAAACCGGCGGCGCATCCGGTGGGAACGACGCTGGAGGTGCTGGATCTGTTCTACAACACCCCGGCGCGGCGCAAATTCCTGCGCACCGAGAAAACCGAATTTAACCATATCGATGAAATTATTCGCCGCATTGCGCTGGCGCGTTTCGACGTCACGATCAACCTGTCGCATAACGGTAAAATTGTGCGTCAGTACCGTGCAGTGCCGGAAGGCGGGCAAAAAGAACGGCGCTTAGGCGCGATTTGCGGCACCGCTTTTCTCGAACAAGCGCTGGCGATTGAATGGCAACACGGCGATCTCACCCTGCGCGGCTGGGTGGCCGATCCGAATCACACCACGCCCGCCCTGGCAGAAATTCAGTATTGCTACGTGAACGGTCGCATGATGCGCGATCGCCTGATCAATCACGCGATCCGCCAGGCCTGCGAAGACAAACTGGGGGCCGATCAACAACCGGCATTTGTGCTGTATCTGGAGATCGACCCGCATCAGGTGGACGTCAACGTGCACCCTGCCAAACACGAAGTGCGTTTCCATCAGTCGCGTCTGGTGCATGACTTTATCTATCAGGGCGTGCTGAGCGTGCTACAACAGCAACTGGAAACGCCGCTACCGCTGGACGATGAACCACAACCTGCACCGCGTGCCATTCCGGAAAATCGCGTGGCGGCGGGGCGCAACCACTTTGCTGAACCGGCAGTTCGTGAGCCGGTAGCTCCGCGCTACTCTCCTGCGCCCGCCTCAGGCAGTCGTCCGGCTGCCCCCTGGCCGAATGCGCAGCCAGGTTACCAGAAACAGCAAGGTGAAGTGTATCGCCAGCTTTTGCAAACGCCCGCGCCGATGCAAAAACCAAAAGCGCCAGAACCGCAGGAACCTGCACTTGCGGCGAACAGTCAGAGTTTTGGTCGGGTACTGACTATCGTCCATTCCGACTGTGCGTTGCTTGAGCGCGATGGCAACATTTCACTTTTATCCTTGCCAGTGGCAGAACGTTGGCTGCGTCAGGCACAATTGACGCCGGGTGAAGCGCCAGTTTGCGCCCAGCCGCTGCTTATTCCGTTGCGGCTAAAAGTTTCTGGTGAAGAAAAATCGGCATTAGAAAAAACGCAGTCTGCCCTGGCGGAATTGGGTATTGATTTCCAGTCCGATGCACAGCATGTGACCATCAGGGCCGTGCCTTTACCCTTACGCCAACAAAATTTACAAATCTTGATTCCTGAACTGATAGGCTACCTGGCGAAGCAGTCCGTATTCGAACCTGGCAATATTGCGCAGTGGATTGCACGAAATCTGATGAGCGAACATGCGCAGTGGTCAATGGCACAGGCCATAACCCTGCTGGCGGACGTGGAACGGTTATGTCCGCAACTTGTGAAAACGCCGCCGGGTGGTCTGTTACAATCTGTTGATTTACATCCGGCGATAAAAGCCCTGAAAGATGAGTGATATCAGTAAGGCGAGCCTGCCTAAGGCGATTTTTTTGATGGGGCCGACGGCCTCCGGTAAAACGGCGTTAGCCATTGAGCTGCGTAAAATTTTACCAGTAGAGTTGATAAGCGTTGATTCTGCCCTTATTTACAAAGGGATGGATATCGGGACGGCGAAGCCGAACGCTGAAGAGTTACTCGCCGCGCCGCACCGATTGCTGAATATTCGCGATCCGTCGCAGGCTTACTCGGCTGCTGATTTTCGCCGCGATGCGCTGGCGGAAATGGCCGATATCACCGCGGCGGGGCGGATCCCACTGTTAGTGGGCGGTACGATGTTGTATTTCAAGGCATTGCTGGAAGGGTTGTCGCCGCTACCGTCGGCAGACCCGGAAGTACGGGCCAGAATTGAGCAACAGGCGGCAGAGCAAGGTTGGGAGTCATTGCATCGTCAACTTCAGGAGATCGATCCGGTTGCGGCAGCAAGGATTCATCCAAATGATCCACAAAGGCTTTCCCGGGCACTGGAAGTTTTTTTCATTTCGGGTAAAACTTTAACGGAACTGACGCAAACGTCAGGAGACGCTCTACCGTATCAGGTGCATCAGTTCGCCATCGCCCCGGCGAGCCGTGAACTGCTCCATCAACGAATTGAGCAGCGTTTTCATCAGATGTTGGCTTCAGGTTTTGAAGCAGAAGTCCGGGCGCTTTTTGCCCGAGGAGATTTGCATACGGATTTGCCTTCCATTCGTTGCGTGGGTTATCGCCAGATGTGGTCTTACCTTGAAGGCGAAATCTCATACGATGAAATGGTTTATCGAGGTGTTTGCGCCACGAGACAGTTGGCGAAGCGGCAGATAACCTGGCTGCGTGGTTGGGAAGGGGTTCACTGGCTTGACAGTGAAAAACCAGAACAGGCGCGTGACGAAGTATTACAGGTTGTTGGTGCTATCGCAGGCTGAATGTGTACAATTGAGACGTATCGTGCGCAATTTTTTCAGAATCGAAAGATTCAAAGTACAAATAAGCATATAAGGAAAAGAGAGAATGGCTAAGGGGCAATCTTTACAAGATCCGTTCCTGAACGCACTGCGTCGGGAACGTGTTCCAGTTTCTATTTATTTGGTGAATGGTATTAAGCTGCAAGGACAAATCGAGTCTTTTGATCAGTTCGTGATCCTGTTGAAAAACACGGTCAGCCAGATGGTTTACAAGCACGCGATTTCTACTGTTGTCCCGTCTCGCCCGGTTTCTCATCACAGTAACAACGCCGGTGGCGGTACCAGCAGTAACTATCATCATGGTAGCAGCGCGCAGAATACTTCCGCGCAACAGGACAGCGAAGAAACCGAATAAGGTTTCGGGCTGTTTTTTTACACGGGGAGCCAGCGATCCTGCGTTCCCCGCTGATCTATTTAGAGGGTTATACGCTTGTTTGACCGTTATGATGCTGGTGAGCAGGCGGTACTGGTACACATCTATTTTACGCAAGACAAAGATATGGAAGACCTCCAGGAGTTTGAATCTCTGGTCTCTTCCGCCGGTGTCGAAGCATTGCAGGTGATTACCGGTAGCCGTAAAGCGCCGCACCCAAAGTATTTTGTAGGTGAAGGTAAAGCAGTTGAAATTGCGGAAGCTGTCAAAGCGACGGGTGCTTCGGTCGTTCTTTTTGACCATGCCCTGAGCCCGGCGCAAGAGCGTAACCTGGAACGTTTGTGCGAGTGTCGTGTCATCGACCGCACCGGCCTTATTTTAGATATTTTCGCCCAACGTGCGCGTACCCATGAGGGTAAGTTGCAGGTTGAGCTGGCGCAGTTGCGCCATCTGGCTACGCGCCTGGTGCGTGGCTGGACCCACCTTGAAAGACAGAAAGGCGGGATTGGTTTGCGTGGTCCGGGTGAAACCCAGCTCGAAACCGACCGTCGTTTGTTGCGTAATCGCATCGTGCAGATACAGTCGCGCCTGGAAAGAGTTGAAAAGCAGCGTGAGCAGGGGCGGCAATCGCGTATCAAAGCCGACGTTCCTACTGTTTCGCTGGTGGGATATACCAACGCCGGTAAATCTACTCTTTTCAATCGCATCACCGAAGCGCGGGTCTACGCGGCAGACCAGTTGTTTGCCACCCTCGACCCGACGTTGCGGCGTATTGACGTTGCGGATGTCGGTGAAACCGTGTTGGCAGATACCGTAGGGTTTATTCGCCACCTGCCGCACGATCTGGTGGCGGCATTTAAAGCCACGTTACAAGAGACGCGGCAAGCCACATTGCTGCTGCACGTCATTGACGCGGCGGATGTGCGTGTACAAGAAAACATCGAAGCGGTGAATACGGTTCTTGAAGAGATTGATGCTCACGAGATCCCAACCCTGCTGGTGATGAACAAGATCGATATGCTGGACGATTTCGAACCGCGTATTGACAGAGATGAAGAGAACAAACCGATCCGTGTCTGGCTTTCTGCGCAGACCGGAGCGGGGATACCACAGCTTTTTCAGGCTTTGACGGAGCGTCTTTCCGGCGAGGTGGCGCAGCATACATTGCGTCTGCCGCCGCAGGAAGGGCGCCTGAGAAGTCGTTTTTATCAGCTTCAGGCAATAGAAAAAGAGTGGATGGAGGAGGACGGCAGCGTAAGTCTGCAAGTTCGTATGCCGATCGTTGACTGGCGTCGCCTCTGCAAACAAGAACCGGCGTTGATCGATTACCTGATCTAACGGCGTAGCGTCTGAAGCGTGGAGTCATATCCTCTGGCGTCGAAAGACAACAGGGATCACCGCATAACAAATATGGAGCACAAACATGGCGTGGAATCAGCCCGGTAATAACGGACAAGACCGCGACCCGTGGGGAAGCAGCAAACCTGGCGGCAACTCTGAGGGAAATGGAAACAAAGGCGGTCGCGATCAAGGGCCACCTGATTTAGATGATATCTTCCGCAAACTGAGCAAAAAGCTCGGTGGTCTGGGCGGCGGTAAAGGCACCGGATCTGGCGGTGGCAGTTCATCGCAAGGCCCGCGCCCGCAGCTTGGCGGTCGTGTCGTTACCATCGCAGCGGCAGCGATTGTCATTATCTGGGCGGCCAGTGGTTTCTATACCATTAAAGAAGCCGAACGTGGCGTGGTAACACGCTTTGGTAAATTCAGCCATCTGGTTGAGCCGGGTCTGAACTGGAAACCGACGTTTATCGACGAAGTCAAACCGGTGAACGTGGAAGCCGTGCGTGAACTGGCAGCTTCTGGTGTGATGCTGACGTCGGACGAGAACGTAGTGCGCGTTGAGATGAACGTGCAGTACCGCGTCACCGATCCGGAAAAATATCTGTATAGCGTGACCAGCCCGGATGACAGTCTGCGTCAGGCTACCGACAGCGCCCTGCGCGGGGTTATCGGTAAATACACCATGGACCGCATTCTGACGGAAGGTCGTACCGTGATTCGTAGCGATACCCAGCGCGAACTGGAAGAGACGATTCGTCCGTATGACATGGGCATCACTCTGCTGGACGTCAACTTCCAGGCTGCTCGTCCGCCGGAGGAAGTAAAAGCGGCGTTTGACGATGCGATTGCCGCGCGTGAAAACGAACAGCAATACATTCGTGAAGCAGAAGCGTATACCAACGAAGTTCAGCCGCGTGCGAACGGTCAGGCGCAACGTATCCTCGAAGAGGCACGTGCGTACAAGGCCCAGACCATCCTGGAAGCTCAGGGTGAAGTGGCGCGCTTTGCTAAACTTCTGCCGGAATATAAAGCTGCGCCGGAAATTACTCGCGAGCGTCTGTATATCGAGACGATGGAAAAAGTGTTGGGTAACACCCGCAAAGTGCTGGTTAACGACAAAGGTGGCAACCTGATGGTTCTGCCGTTAGACCAGATGCTGAAAGGTGGTAACGCCCCTGCGGCGAAGAGCGATAACGGTGCCAGCAATCTGCTGCGTCTGCCGCCAGCCTCTTCCTCCACAACCAGTGGAGCAAGCAACACGTCGTCCACCAGTCAGGGCGATATTATGGACCAACGCCGCGCCAACGCGCAGCGTAACGACTACCAGCGTCAGGGGGAATAACGATGCGTAAGTCAGTTATCGCGATTATCATCATCGTGCTGGTAGTGCTTTACATGTCTGTCTTTGTCGTCAAAGAAGGTGAGCGCGGTATTACGCTGCGTTTTGGTAAGGTACTGCGTGACGATGACAACAAACCTCTGGTTTATGAGCCGGGTCTGCATTTCAAGATACCGTTCATTGAAACGGTGAAAATGCTCGACGCACGTATTCAGACCATGGACAACCAGGCCGACCGCTTTGTGACCAAAGAGAAGAAAGACCTGATCGTCGACTCTTACATCAAATGGCGCATCAGCGATTTCAGCCGTTACTATCTGGCAACGGGTGGTGGCGACATTTCGCAAGCGGAAGTGCTGTTGAAACGTAAGTTCTCTGACCGTCTGCGTTCTGAAATTGGTCGCCTGGACGTGAAAGACATCGTCACCGATTCTCGTGGTCGTCTGACCCTCGAAGTACGTGACGCGCTGAACTCCGGTTCTGCGGGTACAGAAGATGAAGTTACTACCCCTGCAGCAGATAACGCCATTGCCGAAGCGGCAGAGCGCGTAACGGCTGAGACGAAGGGCAAAGTTCCGGTCATCAATCCGAACAGTATGGCGGCGCTGGGTATTGAAGTTGTCGATGTGCGAATTAAGCAGATCAACCTGCCGACCGAAGTGTCTGAAGCGATCTACAACCGTATGCGCGCCGAGCGTGAAGCGGTAGCGCGTCGTCACCGTTCACAAGGTCAGGAAGAAGCGGAAAAACTGCGCGCGACTGCCGACTATGAAGTGACCAGAACGCTGGCAGAAGCTGAGCGTCAGGGCCGCATCATGCGTGGTGAAGGCGATGCAGAAGCAGCCAAACTGTTTGCTGATGCATTCAGTAAAGATCCGGACTTCTACGCATTCATCCGTAGCCTGCGTGCTTATGAGAACAGCTTCTCTGGCAATCAGGACGTGATGGTCATGAGCCCGGACAGCGATTTCTTCCGCTACATGAAGACGCCGACTTCCGCAACGCGTTAATATAACGACTGCGGTACAGGTCAATAAAGCCACCGCATCCTCAGGGATGTCGGTGGTTTTCTTTTTCTATAAGGATAATGAATGAATTCGACAATCTGGCTGGCGCTTGCCCTGGTTTTGGTACTGGAAGGTTTAGGGCCGATGCTTTACCCGAAGGCATGGAAGAAGATGATCTCTGCGATGACCAATTTGCCCGATAATATTTTACGTCGTTTTGGCGGTGGACTTGTGGTTGCGGGCGTTGTGGTCTACTACATGTTGAGGAAAACGATTGGCTGAACAAAAAACAGACTGATCGAGGTCATTTTTGAGTGCAAAAAGTGCTGTAACTCTGAAAAAGCGATGGTAGAATCCATTTTTAAGCAAACGGTGATTTTGAAAAATGGGTAACAACGTCGTCGTACTGGGCACCCAATGGGGTGACGAAGGTAAAGGTAAGATCGTCGATCTTCTGACTGAACGGGCTAAATATGTTGTACGCTACCAGGGCGGTCACAACGCAGGCCATACTCTCGTAATCAACGGTGAAAAAACCGTTCTCCATCTTATTCCATCAGGTATTCTCCGCGAGAATGTAACCAGCATCATCGGTAACGGTGTTGTGCTGTCTCCGGCTGCGCTGATGAAAGAGATGAAAGAACTGGAAGACCGTGGCATCCCCGTTCGTGAGCGTCTGCTGCTGTCCGAAGCATGTCCGCTGATCCTTGATTATCACGTTGCGCTGGATAACGCGCGTGAGAAAGCGCGTGGCGCGAAAGCGATCGGCACCACCGGTCGTGGTATCGGGCCTGCTTATGAAGATAAAGTGGCACGTCGCGGTCTGCGTGTTGGCGACCTTTTCGACAAAGAAACCTTCGCTGAAAAACTGAAAGAAGTGATGGAATATCACAACTTCCAGTTGGTTAACTACTACAAAGCTGAAGCGGTTGATTACCAGAAAGTTCTGGATGATACGATGGCTGTTGCCGACATCCTGACTTCTATGGTTGTTGACGTTTCTGACCTGCTCGACCAGGCGCGTCAGCGTGGCGATTTCGTCATGTTTGAAGGTGCGCAGGGTACGCTGCTGGATATCGACCACGGTACATATCCGTACGTAACTTCTTCCAACACCACTGCTGGTGGCGTGGCGACCGGTTCCGGCCTGGGCCCGCGTTATGTTGATTACGTTCTGGGTATCCTCAAAGCTTACTCCACTCGTGTGGGTGCAGGTCCGTTCCCGACCGAACTGTTTGATGAAACTGGCGAGTTCCTCTGCAAGCAGGGTAACGAATTCGGCGCAACTACGGGTCGTCGTCGTCGTACCGGCTGGCTGGACACCGTTGCCGTTCGTCGTGCGGTACAGCTGAACTCCCTGTCTGGCTTCTGCCTGACTAAACTGGACGTTCTGGATGGCCTGAAAGAGGTTAAACTCTGCGTGGCTTACCGTATGCCGGATGGTCGTGAAGTGACTACCACTCCGCTGGCAGCTGACGACTGGAAAGGTGTAGAGCCGATTTACGAAACCATGCCGGGCTGGTCTGAATCCACCTTCGGCGTGAAAGATCGTAGTGGCCTGCCGCAGGCGGCACTGAACTACATCAAGCGCATTGAAGAGCTGACCGGTGTGCCGATCGATATCATCTCTACCGGTCCGGATCGTACTGAAACCATGATTCTGCGCGACCCGTTCGACGCGTAATTCTGGTACGCCTGGCAGATATTTTGCCTGCCGGGCTAACAGTGTGATACATTGCTGTGTCGGGTAAGCCATTACGCTATCCGACACAGTGTTAAATCCTCGCTTTTTTCCTTCCCCGAACTGAAATAAATTAGCGACACAGCTTGTGGCTGGTTTATCATCAATATAAATGTATTTTTTCCCGATTTCCCTTTTGAGGTTGATGTGCAGTTAACGAGTTTCACTGATTACGGATTACGTGCGCTGATCTACATGGCGTCATTGCCAGAAGGGCGGATGACCAGTATTTCTGAAGTGACTGACGTCTACGGCGTCTCCCGTAATCATATGGTCAAAATAATCAATCAACTTAGTCGTGCCGGCTACGTGACTGCTGTTCGTGGAAAAAATGGCGGCATTCGCTTGGGTAAACCGGCGAGTGCAATACGTATTGGTGATGTGGTGCGCGAGCTGGAGCCCTTATCGCTGGTGAATTGCAGCAGTGAGTTTTGCCACATTACACCTGCCTGTCGGTTGAAACAGGCGCTTTCTAAGGCCGTGCAAAGTTTTCTTACGGAACTGGATAACTACACGCTTGCCGATTTGGTTGAAGAGAATCAACCGCTTTATAAATTATTGCTGGTGGAGTGACGAAAATCTTCATCAGAGATGACAACGGAGGAACCGAGATGTCACAAGATCCTTTCCAGGAACGCGAAGCTGAAAAATACGCGAATCCCATCCCTAGTCGGGAATTTATCCTCGAACATTTAACCAAACGTGAAAAACCGGCCAGCCGTGATGAGCTGGCGGCAGAACTGCACATTGAAGGCGAAGAGCAGCTTGAAGGCCTGCGTCGCCGCCTGCGCGCGATGGAGCGCGATGGTCAACTGGTCTTCACTCGCCGTCAGTGCTATGCGCTGCCGGAACGCCTCGACCTGGTGAAAGGTATCGTTATTGGCCACCGTGATGGCTACGGCTTTCTGCGAGTTGAAGGGCGTAAAGATGATTTGTATCTCTCCAGCGAGCAGATGAAAACCTGCATTCATGGCGATCAGGTGCTGGCTCAGCCGCTGGGCGCTGACCGTAAAGGTCGTCGTGAAGCGCGTATTGTCCGCGTACTGGTGCCAAAAACCAGCCAGATTGTTGGTCGCTACTTCACCGAAGCGGGCGTCGGCTTTGTGGTTCCTGACGATAGCCGTCTGAGCTTCGATATCTTAATCCCGCCCGATCAGATCATGGGCGCGCGGATGGGCTTTGTGGTGGTGGTTGAACTGACTCAACGCCCGACTCGCCGTACCAAAGCGGTGGGTAAAATCGTCGAAGTGCTGGGCGACAATATGGGCACCGGCATGGCGGTTGATATCGCTCTGCGTACCCATGAAATTCCGTACATCTGGCCGCAGGCTGTTGAGCAACAGGTTGCCGGGCTGAAAGAAGAAGTGCCGGAAGAAGCAAAAGTGGGCCGTGTCGATCTGCGCGATTTACCGCTGGTCACCATTGATGGCGAAGACGCCCGTGACTTTGACGATGCAGTTTACTGTGAGAAAAAACGCGGCGGCGGCTGGCGTTTATGGGTCGCGATTGCCGACGTCAGCTACTATGTGCGTCCGCCAACGCCGCTGGACAGAGAAGCGCGTAATCGTGGTACGTCGGTGTACTTCCCTTCGCAGGTTATCCCGATGCTGCCAGAAGTGCTCTCTAACGGCCTGTGTTCGCTCAACCCGCAGGTAGACCGCCTGTGTATGGTGTGCGAGATGACGGTTTCGTCGAAAGGCCGCCTGACTGGCTACAAATTCTACGAAGCGGTGATGAGCTCTCACGCGCGTCTGACCTACACCAAAGTCTGGCATATTCTGCAGGGCGATCAGGATCTGCGCGAGCAGTACGCCCCGCTGGTTAAGCATCTCGAAGAGTTGCATAACCTCTATAAAGTGCTGGATAAAGCCCGTGAAGAACGCGGCGGGATCTCATTTGAGAGCGAAGAAGCGAAGTTCATTTTCAACGCTGAACGCCGTATTGAACGTATCGAACAGACTCAGCGTAACGACGCCCACAAGTTAATTGAAGAGTGCATGATTCTGGCGAATATCTCGGCGGCGCGTTTCGTTGAGAAAGCGAAAGAACCGGCACTGTTCCGTATTCACGACAAGCCGAGCACCGAAGCAATTACCTCTTTCCGTTCAGTGCTGGCGGAGCTGGGGCTGGAATTGCCGGGCGGTAACAAGCCGGAACCGCGTGACTACGCGGAGCTGCTAGAGTCGGTTGCCGATCGTCCTGACGCAGAAATGCTGCAAACCATGCTGCTGCGCTCGATGAAACAGGCGATTTACGATCCGGAAAACCGTGGCCACTTCGGTCTGGCATTGCAGTCCTATGCGCACTTTACTTCGCCGATTCGTCGTTATCCTGACCTGACGCTGCACCGCGCCATTAAATATCTGCTGGCGAAAGAGCAGGGGCATCAGGGCAACACCACTGAAACCGGCGGCTACCATTATTCGATGGAAGAGATGCTGCAACTGGGTCAGCACTGTTCGATGGCGGAACGTCGTGCCGATGAAGCAACGCGCGATGTGTCTGACTGGCTGAAGTGTGACTTCATGCTCGACCAGGTAGGTAACGTCTTTAAAGGCGTAATTTCCAGCGTCACTGGCTTTGGCTTCTTCGTCCGTCTGGACGACTTGTTCATTGATGGTCTGGTCCATGTCTCTTCGCTGGACAATGACTACTATCGCTTTGACCAGGTAGGGCAACGCCTGATGGGTGAATCCAGCGGCCAGACTTATCGCCTGGGTGATCGCGTGGAAGTTCGCGTCGAAGCGGTTAATATGGACGAGCGCAAAATCGACTTTAGCCTGATCTCCAGCGAACGCGCACCGCGCAACGTCGGTAAAACGGCGCGCGAGAAAGCGAAAAAAGGCGATGCAGGCAAAAAAGGCGGCAAGCGTCGTCAGGTCGGCAAAAAGGTCAACTTTGAGCCAGACAGCGCCTTCCGCGGCGAGAAAAAACCGAAGCCGAAAGCAGCGAAGAAAGACGCGAGAAAAGCGAAAAAGCCATCGGCGAAAACGCAGAAAATAGCCGCAGCGACCAAAGCGAAGCGTGCGGCGAAGAAAAAAGTGGCAGAGTGATCATTACCCTCTTCAAACAGAAGAGGGTGAATTATCCGTAGGCCGGGCAAGCGTGGCGCTCCCGGCAAAACGTAAACAACGAGTACATTAATGAGCGAAATGATTTACGGCATCCACGCAGTGCAGGCCCTGCTGGAGCGCGCCCCTGAACGTTTTCAGGAAGTCTTTATTTTAAAAGGCCGTGAAGATAAACGTCTGTTGCCGCTGATTCACGCCCTTGAGTCCCAGGGCGTGGTTATCCAGCTGGCAAACCGCCAATATCTCGACGAGAAAAGCGACGGTGCCGTGCATCAGGGCATTATCGCCCGTGTGAAGCCAGGACGTCAGTATCAGGAAAACGATCTGCCGGATCTGATCGCTTCGCTCGATCAACCGTTCCTGCTGATCCTCGACGGTGTAACCGATCCGCACAACCTCGGCGCGTGCCTGCGCAGCGCGGACGCCGCTGGCGTTCATGCGGTGATTGTGCCGAAAGATCGCTCCGCACAGCTCAACGCCACGGCGAAAAAAGTGGCCTGCGGCGCGGCAGAAAGCGTTCCGCTGATTCGGGTGACTAACCTGGCGCGCACCATGCGTATGTTGCAGGAAGAGAATATCTGGATCGTCGGTACGGCAGGTGAGGCGGATCATACACTTTATCAGAGCAAAATGACCGGACGGCTGGCACTGGTGATGGGCGCGGAAGGTGAAGGTATGCGTCGCCTGACCCGTGAACATTGCGATGAGTTGATCAGCATCCCAATGGCAGGAAGTGTTTCTTCGCTGAACGTTTCTGTGGCGACAGGCATTTGCTTATTTGAAGCGGTACGCCAGCGTAGCTAATTTCTCGGAATTATGAAAAGCCATCCAGATTTGGATGGTCTTTTTTTGTCTATAGCTGGTAAGATAATTACGTACTGCAAATATTCATTTTATTAATATTTAAACTTAATTTATATGGAATAATATATGACATGGAATCCGTTGGCGCTGGCGACGGCGCTGCAAACTGTACCTGAACAAAATATTGATGTAACAAATAGCGAAAGCGTATTAATTATTAAAATGAATGATTATGGCGATTTGCAAATCAATATTCTTTTTACTTCCCGCCAAATGATCATCGAAACCTTTATTTGTCCGGTAAGTAGTATCAGCAATCCAGATGAATTTAATACCTTCTTATTAAGAAATCAGAAGCTGATGCCATTGTCATCGGTAGGGATCTCCAGCGTGCAACAGGAAGAGTATTACATTGTTTTCGGTGCATTATCGCTTAAATCTTCTCTTGAAGATATCCTGCTTGAGATAACCTCGCTGGTAGATAACGCATTGGATCTGGCTGAAATTACAGAAGAATATTCACACTAATTACAAGGACGGGTATTTATGGGAATTTTAAAAAGTTTATTTACGCTGGGGAAATCGTTTATCTCCCAGGCGGAAGAGTCCATTGAAGAAACCCAGGGCGTGCGCATGCTGGAACAGCATATTCGTGACGCTAAAGCTGAACTCGATAAAGCCGGAAAATCTCGCGTTGATCTGCTGGCGCGAGTGAAATTAAGTCACGATAAGCTGAAAGATTTACGTGAGCGCAAAGCCAGTCTGGAAGCTCGTGCGCTGGAAGCGTTAAGCAAGAACGTGAATCCGTCGTTGATTAACGAAGTTGCTGAAGAAATCGCGCGCCTTGAGAATCTCATTACCGCTGAAGAGCAAGTGTTGTCGAATCTGGAAGTCTCTCGTGATGGCGTGGAAAAAGCAGTTACAGCGACAGCGCAGCGTATCGCTCAGTTTGAGCAGCAAATGGAAGTCGTTAAAGCCACTGAAGCCATGCAGCGTGCACAACAGGCTGTAACGACCTCTACTGTTGGCGCATCTTCCAGCGTTTCGACAGCGGCAGAATCCTTAAAACGCCTGCAAACGCGTCAGGCCGAACGTCAGGCTCGCCTGGATGCTGCCGCACAGTTGGAAAAAGTCGCAGACGGTCGCGATCTCGATGAAAAGCTGGCGGAAGCCGGAATTGGCGGTAGCAATAAAAGTAGCGCCCAGGATGTATTAGCAAGACTGCAACGCCAACAGGGCGAGTAATTTTTTGCCAGCCTCACTGCAAGGCTGGCAACTATTTTAAGGATAAAATATGTCTGGTTTTTTCCAGCGTCTGTTTGGCAAGGATAATAAGCCTGCTATCGCTCGCGGTCCGTTGGGTCTGCATCTCAATAGTGGTTTTACGCTCGATACGTTAGCGTTTCGTTTGCTGGAAGATGCATTGCTGATTGCGCTGCCGGGTGAGGAATATACCGTGGCCGCCGTCAGTTGCATCGATCTGGGCGGGGGTAGCCAGATTTTCCGTTACTACACTTCGGGCGATGAGTTCCTGCAAATCAATACCACTGGCGGCGAAGATATTGATGACATTGATGATATCAAGCTCTTTGTCTATGAAGAGAGCTACGGTATCAGTAAAGAGAGTCACTGGCGCGAGGCGATCAACGCCAAAGTGATGGGGGCAATGACCTTAAACTGGCAGGAAAAACGCTGGCAGCGATTTTTTAACAGCGAAGAACCGGGAAATATCGAACCCGTCTACATGCTGGAAAAAGTAGAAAATCAAAACCATGCCAAATGGGAAGTGCATAATTTTAGCATGGGCTACCAACGGCAGGTGACCGGAGATACTTACGAATATTTGCTGTTAAATGGTGAGGAATCTTTTAACGATCTCGGCGAGCCGGAGTGGTTATTTTCGCGCGCGCTGGGGGTCGATATCCCGCTGACATCACTTCATATTATTGGTTAATTACAAGGACGTTTACAATGCATATACTGGATTCACTTCTTGCCTTTAGTGCCTATTTTTTTATTGGCGTGGCGATGGTGATTATTTTCCTGTTTATCTACTCCAAAATTACACCGCACAACGAATGGCAGTTAATCAAAAACAATAACACCGCGGCGGCACTGGCGTTCAGCGGAACATTGTTGGGGTACGTGATCCCCTTATCCAGTGCGGCAATCAATGCGGTGAGTATTCCAGACTATTTCGCATGGGGCGGGATTGCTCTGGTGATTCAATTACTCGTTTTTGCTGGCGTCAGGCTTTATATGCCCGCATTAAGCGAAAAAATTATTAATCACAATACCGCAGCAGGAATGTTTATGGGAACCGCCGCGCTGGCTGGCGGTATTTTTAACGCAGCTTGTATGACATGGTAATGGACGATCATGGCCAGAAAACGCAAATCCAGAAATAACAAAAATATCGGACATGGGGCAATCAGTCGCATTGGTAGACCGCATAATCCTTTTGAGCCGCGCCGCAATCGCTACGCACAAAAATACTTAACGTTGGCACTAATGGGCGGTGCCGCTTTTTTCGTATTGAGAGGTTGTGGCGATAGTGGCGATGTCGATAACGACGGCGACGGAACGTTTTACGCGACTGTGCAGGATTGTATTGATGATGGTAATAATTCAGATATCTGTGCTCATGGCTGGAACAACGCCAAAGCGGCGTTTTATGCCGATGTTCCGAAGAATATGACTCAGCAGAATTGTCAGTCTAAGTACGAAAATTGCTACTACGACAATGTTGAACAGAGTTGGATCCCGGTCGTTTCTGGATTTTTGTTAAGCCGGGTTATTCGTAAAGATCGCGATGAGCCGTTCGTCTATAACAGCGGCGGATCCTCATTTGCTTCCCGCCCCGTCTGGCGCAACACTTCCGGTGATTACTCCTGGCGCTCCGGTTCTGGCAAAAAAGAGTCTTACTCTTCGGGCGGCTTTACCACCAAAAAAGCGTCAACCGTTTCTCGCGGCGGCTATGGTCGTTCTTCCAGCGCCCGTGGGCATTGGGGAGGCTAATCATGCTGAGACACAACGTTCCTGTGCGGCGGGATCTGGACCAGATCGCCGCCGACAACGGTTTCGACTTTCATATCATCGACAATGAAATCTATTGGGATGAGAGTCGGGCTTACCGCTTTACTCTGCGCCAGATTGAAGAGCAGATCGAAAAACCGACTGCGGAACTGCATCAGATGTGCCTGGAGGTGGTGGATCGCGCGGTTAAAGATGAAGAGATCCTGACGCAACTGGCGATCCCGCCGTTGTACTGGGATGTGATCGCCGAAAGCTGGCGCGCACGCGATCCTTCGTTGTATGGCCGGATGGATTTTGCCTGGTGTGGTAATGCACCGGTTAAGTTGCTGGAGTACAACGCCGATACGCCAACTTCATTGTACGAGTCGGCTTATTTCCAGTGGTTGTGGCTGGAAGATGCCCGGCGCAGCGGCGTTATTCCGCGTGATGCCGATCAGTACAATGCCATTCAGGAACGCCTGATTTCACGTTTTAGCGAGCTTTACAGTCGGGAACCGTTTTATTTTTGCTGCTGTCAGGACACCGACGAAGACAGGAGTACCGTGCTGTACTTGCAGGACTGCGCCCAGCAGGCAGGGCAGGAGTCGCGGTTTATCTACATTGAAGATCTCGGTTTGGGCGTCGGCGGCGTACTGACCGATCTTGATGATAATGTCATCCAGCGTGCATTTAAGCTGTATCCGCTGGAGTGGATGATGCGTGACGATAACGGCCCGCTGCTGCGCAAGCGTCGTGAGCAATGGGTGGAGCCGTTATGGAAAAGTATCTTGAGTAATAAAGGGCTAATGCCGCTGCTTTGGCGCTTCTTCCCTGGTCATCCTAACCTTCTTGCATCCTGGTTCGATGGTGAAAAACCGCAGATTGCCGCTGGCGAAAGCTATGTGCGTAAACCGATTTACTCGCGCGAAGGCGGAAACGTCACCATTTTCGACGGTCAGAATAACGTCGTTGACCACGCTGATGGTGATTACGCCGATGAACCGATGATCTACCAGGCGTTTCAACCTCTGCCGCGATTTGGCGATAGCTACACACTCATCGGTAGCTGGATTGTCGATGATGAAGCGTGCGGAATGGGGATCCGTGAAGATAACACGCTGATCACCAAAGACACCTCACGTTTCGTTCCGCATTACATTGCTGGATAAGAATGTTTTAGCAATCTCTTTCTGTCATGAATCCATGGCAGTGACCATACTAATGGTGACTGCCATTGATGGAGGGAGACACAGTGCACTGGCAAACTCACACCGTTTTTAATCAACCTATACCATTAAATAACAGCAACTTATACCTGTCTGATGGCGCGCTTTGCGAAGCGGTAACGCGTGAAGGTGCTAGCTGGGATAGCGATTTTCTCGCCAGTATTGGTCAGCAGTTAGGAACGGCTGAATCCCTTGAACTGGGGCGGCTGGCGAATGTGAATCCGCCTGAATTATTGCGCTACGATGCGCAAGGACGCCGTCTGGACGATGTGCGTTTTCACCCCGCCTGGCACCTGCTGATGCAGGCGCTATGTACCAATCGGGTGCACAATCTTGCCTGGGAAGAAGACGCTCGCTCCGGCGCATTTGTGGCGCGCGCGGCGCGTTTTATGTTACATGCGCAGGTTGAGGCTGGGTCGTTATGTCCGATAACGATGACCTTTGCCACCACGCCATTGTTGTTACAGATGTTACCCGCGCCGTTTCAGGACTGGACCACGCCGCTGCTGAGCGATCGCTACGATTCTCACTTATTGCCAGGTGGGCAAAAACGTGGCTTGTTGATCGGCATGGGAATGACGGAAAAGCAGGGCGGTTCCGATGTCATGAGCAACACCACCAGCGCAGAGCGTCTGGACGATGGTTCTTATCGGCTGGTGGGGCATAAATGGTTTTTCTCGGTGCCGCAAAGCGATGCGCATCTGGTGCTGGCACAGACCGCGGGCGGTTTGTCCTGCTTTTTTGTGCCGCGCTTTTTGCCTGACGGGCAACGCAACGCGATTCGCCTCGAGCGGCTGAAAGATAAGCTGGGTAATCGCTCTAACGCCAGCTGCGAAGTGGAGTTTCAGGATGCCATTGGCTGGTTGTTGGGGCAGGAAGGGGAAGGAATTCGTCTGATCCTGAAAATGGGTGGGATGACGCGTTTTGATTGCGCCCTGGGTAGCCATGCCATGATGCGCCGTGCATTTTCGCTGGCGATTTACCATGCACATCAACGCCATGTTTTTGGTAATCCATTGATCCAACAGCCTCTTATGCGTCATGTCTTAAGTCGCATGGCACTTCAGCTTGAAGGGCAAACGGCGTTGCTGTTTCGTCTTGCGCGAGCGTGGGACCGGCGCGCCGATGCCAAAGAAGCTCTGTGGGCGCGTTTATTTACGCCTGCGGCGAAATTTGTGATCTGCAAACGAGGCATTCCGTTTGTGGCCGAAGCGATGGAGGTGCTGGGCGGCATTGGTTATTGCGAGGAGAGCGAGCTGCCGCGGCTTTACCGGGAGATGCCGGTAAACAGTATTTGGGAAGGTTCCGGCAATATTATGTGCCTGGATGTGCTGCGCGTTCTCAATAAGCAAGCGGGCGTATACGACTTATTGTCGGAAGCATTTGTGGAAGTGAAAGGGCAGGATCGCTATTTTGATCGCGCGGTTCGTCGTTTACAGCAGCAGCTGCGTAAGCCAGCTGAAGAATTGGGGCGAGAGATTACTCATCAGCTATTCCTGCTGGGCTGCGGTGCGCAAATGTTGAAATATGCCTCTCCGCCAATGGCGCAGGCGTGGTGTAAGGTGATGTTAGATACGCGCGGCGGCGTACGGTTGTCAGAGCAGATCCAGAATGATTTATTGCTGCGGGCGACGGGAGGAGTGTGTTTGTAAGCGTATACGACTGATGCGACGCTGGTTTCGATTAACTAAATGAAATATTTTAAAATTGTAGGCCGGACAAGGCGCTCGCGCCGCATCCGGCATTGTTCATTTGCTGTAGATGACACTCACGCATACAGTATCGCCTGTACGCGCCAGTTATCAGGCTGCTGGTCTTCGTACATGGTAATAATGCGGTACCATGACGCACCTTGTTCATCGGCCTTTAACGCCACGATACGTTCCACGTCCTGCGGATCCCCTGAAATATTGCTAACTGAGATCTGACCTATTTCATTCAGGCCCGTCACGCAGTCAGCACTGGCGAATTCTGCAGACTGTGCCGTGGCGCTCGCAGGATAAGTCACTAATTGCAGCGAGGGTGAGGCAAGTAATTGTTTCATCGTCAGCTCCATTTTTCGTTTCCCCACATGTTGCAGGGCATTCCATCGCGGTAATAAACGCCCGAGCTTCCAGCCGGTAATTTATTGTGCACAGGTAAACGCATAGGGACGCAAAGCAATGTAAAGCTGACTATGTAAGTTGTCTGATTTATTTACGGTACAAAATGGCTTGTGAATACCACTGTCCTGTCACGATGGTTTCGTCCACCATGACGACAACGTAATAATCAGCTTTTGCAGCGACAGCTTTCGCTCTGATTTCTGCTAATGCGTCATCCGGAGAACCCCGAACCATCGTGCTTACGCTACCTATTCGCTGTAACCCTTGCGTCTGGTCGCGGCGAATCTCTTGCGGATGGTCCGTTACTGGCGGTGCTGGCTGTGGCGTACCTTGCAGTGCGCTACAGGCACTTAACATCAACACCAATAATAAACTGGCAAACCGGTAAATAACGCTATTACGTTTCCTGCTAACCATAGTGTAGTGCCTTATTAATTTAACTTTGGGGGAATGTTCCCGAATTGTTACCTGGTACGCGATTTTCGAATGAAAACGTGACGAAAGCGTAACCCACATCTCAACATTATGAACTAATACCGCCAGCAGAAACTTGTGCTAAGGATTTCTTCATGTCATACCAGACAAAAAGGAGAGACAGATGATTGAAATAGAATCACGCGAGCTGGCAGATATTCCCGTTCTTCATGCTTATCCTGTCGGGCAAAAAGATACCCCGTTACCGTGTGTGATTTTTTATCACGGCTTTACTTCGTCCAGTCTGGTGTATAGCTATTTTTCCGTTGCGCTGGCGCAGGCTGGTTTGCGGGTGATCATGCCGGATGCGCCCGATCACGGTAGCCGTTTTAGTGGCGACGCAGCGTGGCGGTTAAATCAATTCTGGCAAATCTTGCTACAAAGTATGCAGGAATTCACTACATTACGTGCGGCAATAGCCGAAGAAAACTGGCTGCGTGATGACCGTCTGGCAGTCGGTGGCGCGTCGATGGGCGCGATGACGGCACTGGGAATTACCGCTCGCCACCCCACGATAAAATGTACCGCCAGCATGATGGGATCGGGCTATTTTACATCGCTCGCCCGTTCACTGTTTCCACCGCTGATACCTGAAACGGCAGCACAGCAGAATGAATTCAATAACATTGTCGCGCCGCTGGCAGAGTGGGAAGCGACAAACCACCTGGAACAACTTGGTGACAGACCTCTACTGCTGTGGCATGGCCTTGACGATGACGTCGTGCCTGCCGACGAATCACTACGTCTGCAGCAGGCCTTAAGCGAGACGGGGCGGGATAAACTGCTAACCTGTTCATGGCAGCCAGGCGTGCGTCACCGCATTACGCCTGAGGCGTTAGATGCTGCCGTGACATTTTTCCGCCAGCATCTTTAAACACGCAGAATGCTGACCCCTTGCGCTTCCAGTTGTTGCAGGATTTCCGGGTTAGCATTTTTGCCGGTGATCAGCATATCGATTTGATCGGCACGGCTAAAAAGCATTCCCGCGCGTTCGCCAATCTTACTGCTATCAACCAGTACCACCAGTTTCCCTACCACGCTCAGCATCTTCTGCTCTGCCATTGCCGTCAGCATATCGGTTTTATACAACCCTTCTGCTGTCAGTCCTTTGCCGCTGGTAAACATCCAGTGCCCGGCATAGAGACTGTTTTCGCTGCCCTGCGGGCTTAAGGTGATGGACTGGCTTTTGTTGTACTGTCCGCCCATAATGATCACGCTGTCATGCTCCTGATCGATCAGGTAGTTTGCCAGTGGTAGATAATTAGTGATGATTTGCACTGGCTTGCCACACATTTCCCGCCCAAGCAGAAACGCGGTGGAGCCGCAGTTGATGACTACGCTTTCGCCCGGATTAACCAGCTGCGAGGCCGCTTTAGCAATACGTACTTTTTCATCGTGATTCTGCGCTTGATGCAGATTCATCGGCGTCCAGCGCGGGCGCTGTTGGGTAATAGCTTCTGCGCCATTGCGCACTTTTTTCAGTTTGCCGCTTTCGTCAAGTTTATTGATATCGCGTCGTGCAGTGGCAGGCGAAATTCCCAGACGCTCAACGACTTTCTCAACGGTCACAAAGCCCAATTGTGCGAGCATTTCCAGGAGGATTTGATGTCTTTGTGCTTCAGTCATGAGCTATTCCGATAAAATTTGATTTTTTTAGATGATATTTGAAATAGCCAGGAAATACTATGCCGGATAGCGCGAGCATCTCCACGCTATCCGGTACAAGCGACAGATTACAGGAACGACTTGAACGGCAGATCTGGTTCAATAGTGAAGCAATCATCGAAACCACGCGGATAGTGGTACTCGAAGTTGTCTTTATCCAGCGGCCAGGTAAATTTGCCGCCGACCTGCCAGATAAACGGCTTGAAGCCATACTTCAGGCGATCTTTTTTCATCTCCCACAGCACGCGGATCTCTTGCGGATCGGCCTGGAAGTTTGACCAGATATCGTGGTGGAACGGGATCACTACTTTCGCATTCAGCGCTTCGCCCATACGCAGGATATCAGCACTGGTCATTTTGTCGGTAATACCACGTGGGTTCTCTCCGTACGATCCTAAAGCCACGTCGATCTGATGCTCATTACCATGTTTTGCATAGTAGTTAGAGTAGTGGGAGTCGCCGCTGTGATACAGGGTACCGCCTGGGGTTTTGAACAGATAGTTCACCGCGCGATCGTCCATGCCGTCCGGCAGTACGCCAGCCGCTTTTTGATCGGCAGGCAGGGTGATCAGTGCCGTGCGGTCGAAAGCATCAAGTGCATGAATTTCAATGTCTTTCACTTTTACGACATCGCCCGGTTTGACCACGATGCAACGCTCTTTCGGTACGCCCCAGCCAATCCACAAATCAACGCAGGTTTTCGGTCCAATGAACGGTACGTCATCAGCACAGTTCTGCATCACGGCAGCAGCGACGTTAACGTCGATATGATCGTTGTGATCGTGAGTCGCCAGTACCGCGTCGATCTGGCGAATCGCAAACGGATCAAGAACAAACGGGGTGGTGCGCAGGTTTGGCTGCAGTTTTTTCACGCCAGCCATGCGCTGCATCTGGTGACCCTGTTTCATGAACGGGTTACCGTGGCTTTGTTTGCCAGTACCGCACCAAAAATCAACACAAACGTTGGCACCTCCTTCTGATTTCAACCAGATCCCGGTACAGCCGAGCCACCACATTGCGAAAGTGCCAGGTGCGACCTGCTCTTGCTCAATTTCTTCATTCAGCCAGCTACCCCACTCCGGGAAAGTGCTCAGGATCCAGGACTCACGGGTGATACTTTTCACTTTACTCATCGCCATTTACCTTCGTGATAGTTCAATTCGAATCAACATGTGATTTGTTTTGATTAATCCTGACACTATTTTTTCAGGAAGGCAATGACCATTTTTTGACTTTTTAGCAGGAGAGTTATTGTGGATTTTGAGTGTGGAAAGATTAAATTGAATGTGTAATGCAATTAACTAAATGAATTTAAATGAATAAATATTTCATTATGTGAATCCCATTCTGTTTATGTGGAATTATTTGCGTGCGACGTCACATTTAATCATAAATAATCTTGTTGTGATTACTTTTGAAAATTAGAGTGAGAGCACAACATTCCGGGTGTGCGAAATACCCGGTTACCTCTTCTTCAGGAGATCGTTATGGAGATCCTCTACAACATCTTTACCGTGTTTTTTAACCAGGTCATGACCAATGCCCCGTTGTTGCTGGGTATTGTGACCTGTCTGGGTTACATCCTACTGCGCAAAAGTGTCAGCGTTATTATTAAAGGTACGATTAAAACCATAATTGGTTTCATGTTGTTGCAGGCAGGGTCCGGCATCCTGACCAGCACCTTCAAACCGGTGGTGGCGAAAATGTCCGAAGTCTACGGCATTAACGGCGCAATTTCCGATACTTACGCGTCGATGATGGCAACCATTGAACGCATGGGCGATGCCTATAGCTGGGTGGGTTACGCGGTGTTGTTAGCGCTGGCGCTGAACATCTGTTACGTGCTGCTGCGTCGCATTACCGGTATTCGTACCATCATGCTGACTGGTCACATCATGTTCCAGCAGGCGGGGCTGATTGCCGTTACGCTGTTTATCTTCGGCTACTCCATGTGGACGACCATTATCTGCACCGCGATTCTGGTTTCGCTCTACTGGGGCATTACCTCCAATATGATGTACAAGCCGACACAGGAAGTCACCGACGGCTGTGGTTTCTCCATTGGTCACCAGCAGCAGTTCGCATCATGGATTGCTTATAAAGTCGCACCGTTCCTCGGCAAAAAAGAGGAAAGCGTTGAAGACCTCAAACTGCCTGGCTGGCTGAATATTTTCCACGACAACATCGTCTCCACGGCGATTGTCATGACTATCTTCTTTGGTGCCATTCTGCTCTCCTTTGGTATCGACACCGTGCAGGCGATGGCAGGCAAAGTGAACTGGACGGTGTACATCCTGCAAACCGGTTTCTCCTTTGCGGTGGCGATTTTCATCATCACTCAGGGCGTGCGCATGTTTGTGGCGGAGCTCTCTGAAGCATTCAACGGTATCTCCCAGCGCCTGATCCCGGGTGCGGTTCTGGCGATTGACTGTGCGGCTATTTATAGCTTCGCGCCGAACGCCGTGGTCTGGGGTTTTATGTGGGGCACCATCGGGCAACTGATTGCGGTTGGCATCCTGGTCGCCTGTGGCTCTTCAATCCTGATTATTCCAGGCTTTATCCCGATGTTCTTCTCCAACGCCACTATCGGCGTGTTCGCTAACCACTTCGGCGGCTGGCGCGCGGCGCTGAAGATTTGCCTAGTGATGGGGATGATCGAAATCTTTGGTTGCGTCTGGGCGGTGAAACTCACCGGAATGAGCGCCTGGATGGGCATGGCGGACTGGTCAATTCTGGCACCGCCGATGATGCAGGGCTTCTTCTCCATCGGTATCGCCTTTATGGCCGTCATCATTGTCATTGCACTGGCTTATATGTTCTTCGCTGGCCGCGCGCTGCGTGCAGAAGAAGATGCAGAAAAACAACTGGCAGAACAATCTGCTTAATAAGGAGTTTTGATTATGACCGTACGTATTCTGGCTGTGTGTGGTAACGGACAAGGCAGTTCCATGATCATGAAAATGAAAGTGGACCAGTTTTTAACCCAGTCGAACATCGACCACACGGTAAACAGCTGCGCGGTTGGCGAATACAAAAGCGAGTTGAGCGGTGCGGATATCATCATCGCTTCTACCCATATTGCGGGCGAAATCACCGTGACCGGCAACAAATATGTGGTTGGCGTGCGCAACATGCTCTCTCCTGCTGATTTTGGCCCGAAACTGCTGGAAGTGATCAAAGAGCATTTCCCGCAGGACGTGAAGTAAGGACGCGCCATGAAATTACGTGATTCGCTGGCTGAAAATAAATCTATCCGCCTGCAAGCGGAAGCAGAGACATGGCAGGACGCAGTGAAAATCGGCGTTGATCTGCTGGTAGCGGCAGATGTGGTAGAGCCGCGTTACTACCAGGCGATTCTGGATGCGGTTGAACAGCACGGCCCGTACTTTGTGCTCGCACCCGGCCTGGCAATGCCGCACGGACGCCCGGAAGAGGGGGTTAAGAAAACTGGTTTTGCGCTGGTGACGCTGAAAAAGCCGCTGGAGTTCAACCACGAAGATAACGATCCGGTGGATATCCTCATCACCATGGCGGCGGTTGATGCCAACACTCACCAGGAAGTGGGCATCATGCAGATCGTCAACCTGTTTGAAGATGAAGAGAATTTCGACCGTTTACGTGCCTGCCGTACCGAGCAGGAAGTACTGGATCTCATTGACCGCACCAACGCGGCAGCTTAAGAAGGAATTGAACATGTCATTACCGATGTTACAAGTCGCGCTGGACAACCAGACTATGGATAGCGCCTACGAAACCACTCGCCTGATTGCCGAAGAAGTCGACATTATCGAAGTGGGCACCATTCTTTGCGTAGGCGAAGGCGTGCGTGCGGTTCGTGACCTGAAAGCGCTGTACCCGCACAAAATCGTACTGGCTGACGCCAAAATTGCCGATGCAGGCAAAATCCTTTCTCGCATGTGCTTCGAAGCCAACGCTGACTGGGTGACCGTAATTTGCTGTGCGGATATCAACACCGCCAAAGGCGCGCTGGACGTGGCAAAAGAGTTTAATGGCGACGTGCAGATCGAACTGACCGGCTACTGGACCTGGGAACAGGCGCAGCAGTGGCGCGACGCAGGCATTGGGCAGGTGGTTTATCACCGCAGCCGTGACGCGCAGGCCGCAGGCGTGGCATGGGGCGAAGCGGATATCACCGCGATCAAACGTCTTTCCGATATGGGCTTCAAAGTTACCGTCACTGGTGGTCTGGCGCTGGAAGATCTGCCGTTGTTTAAAGGCATTCCGATTCATGTGTTTATCGCTGGTCGCAGCATTCGTGATGCCGCTTCTCCGGTGGAGGCCGCACGTCAGTTCAAACGTTCCATCGCTGAACTGTGGGGCTAAGGAGCGGATATGTTGTCCAAACAAATCCCGCTTGGCATCTACGAAAAAGCACTCCCCGCTGGGGAGTGCTGGCTGGAACGACTGCAACTGGCAAAAACGTTAGGCTTCGATTTTGTCGAGATGTCGGTAGATGAAACGGACGATCGCCTTTCGCGCCTCGACTGGAGCCGCGAGCAGCGTCTGGCGCTGGTGAACGCGATTGTTGAAACCGGCGTGCGCGTGCCGTCTATGTGCCTTTCTGCTCATCGTCGTTTCCCGCTGGGCAGCGAAGATGACGCGGTGCGGGCCCAGGGGCTGGAGATTATGCGTAAAGCTATCCAGTTCGCCCAGGACGTCGGTATTCGCGTGATCCAACTGGCGGGCTATGACGTTTACTATCAGGAAGCCAATAACGAAACGCGTCGTCGTTTTCGTGACGGCCTGAAAGAGAGCGTTGAGATGGCGAGCCGCGCGCAGGTCACACTGGCGATGGAGATCATGGATTACCCATTGATGAACTCCATCAGCAAGGCGCTGGGCTACGCACACTATCTCAACAATCCGTGGTTCCAGCTCTACCCGGATATCGGCAACCTGTCGGCGTGGGACAACGACGTGCAGATGGAGTTGCAGGCCGGAATTGGGCATATCGTCGCGGTACATGTGAAAGACACCAAACCAGGCGTCTTCAAAAACGTGCCGTTTGGCGAAGGCGTAGTGGATTTCGAACGTTGCTTCGAAACGCTCAAACAGAGTGGCTATTGCGGGCCGTACCTGATTGAGATGTGGAGCGAAACGGCGGAAGACCCGGCGGCAGAAGTAGCGAAAGCGCGTGATTGGGTGAAAGCGCGCATGGCCAAAGCAGGCATGGTGGAGGCGGCATAATGCAAAAGCTGAAACAGCAGGTGTTTGAAGCCAACATGGATTTACCGCATTACGGGTTGGTGACCTTTACCTGGGGCAACGTCAGCGCTATTGACCGTGAACGCGGGCTGGTGGTGATCAAGCCCAGCGGTGTCGCCTACGAAACCATGAAAGCGGACGATATGGTGGTGGTCGATATGAGCGGTAAGGTGGTGGAAGGGGAGTATCGTCCGTCTTCCGACACTGCGACGCATCTCGAACTCTACCGTCGTTATCCGTCGCTTGGTGGTATTGTCCATACCCACTCCACTCATGCCACCGCATGGGCGCAGGCGGGGCTGGCGATCCCGGCGTTAGGCACCACGCACGCCGATTACTTCTTTGGCGACATCCCGTGCACGCGCGGATTAAGCGAAGAAGAGGTGCAGGGTGAGTACGAACTGAATACCGGCAAAGTGATTATCGAAACGCTGGGTGACGCCGAGCCGCTGCATACGCCGGGAATTGTGGTGTATCAGCACGGACCGTTCGCCTGGGGGAAAGATGCCCACGACGCGGTGCATAACGCGGTGGTGATGGAAGAAGTGGCGAAAATGGCGTGGATTGCGCGCAGTATTAATCCACAACTGAATCACATCGACAGCTTCCTGATGAATAAACACTTCATGCGTAAGCACGGTCCCAACGCCTATTACGGGCAGAAGTAAAACACGCGCTGCGGAAATTTCCTTCTTCGGGAGATAACTGGTCTAATTCCGCAGCCGTTTTTCAAAAAAAGCCCCCTGCGAAGGGGGCAAAGCAAACTATGGCAATGTTTCGTTGGTTATACCTGGTGCTAGCGATAAATATCCGCGCTGGCGTGCATGTTGCCGTTACTCCCCGGTTCCCGCATCAGAATCACATGGTAGTACGTTGCGCCTTGCGCATCTGTCTCTTCATTTAATGCCTGACGTGCTTCACTCTCAGTGGCGAAGTTATGATTGATATAAATCACGCCTAAGCTTTGCACATCGTCCATATTTCTGGCCTGGTGGTTATTAATTTCAATGGCTGCCCATGTATTTGCACTTAGCAAAAGCACAGCCAGAAGGGCTAAAACACGACTGAACATAGATACCTCCTTGACGGCTGACTTTGTGTGCTCTCCTCTTGTGGTGATCTTCTGATTTAATTTTAATCAATGATAAAGAAGTTGATGGTGACCATTTCTGATGCAGTTGTTCAAAAAAACACCATGACGAAGTGTGATGAACTCCAAATCAGCGGTTTAGAGGTTATTTGCGAAAGGGGAGATTTATTTCGGCTCTGCCCTTGAGTTTAGCGGGGTATGTCAGTACTATAACGCGTCATTTTTCAGCCGACCTTTAACACGTTCCTTGCCTCCCCGGGATTCGGCTGACCCAGACAGGAGGCTGAATAATCCGTAAGGAGCAATTCGATGCGTCATTACGAAATCGTTTTTATGGTCCATCCTGACCAGAGCGAACAGGTTCCGGGCATGATCGAGCGCTACACTGCTGCCATCACTGGTGCAGAAGGCAAGATCCACCGTCTGGAAGACTGGGGCCGCCGTCAGCTGGCTTACCCGATCAACAAACTGCACAAAGCACACTACGTTCTGATGAACGTTGAAGCTCCGCAGGAAGTGATCGATGAGCTGGAAACTACCTTCCGCTTCAACGATGCCGTTATCCGCAGCATGGTTATGCGTACCAAGCACGCTGTTACCGAAGCATCTCCGATGGTTAAAGCGAAAGACGAGCGCCGTGAGCGTCGCGATGATTTCGCAAACGAAACCGCTGATGATGCTGAAGCTGGGGATTCTGAAGAGTAATTTCTGATGACCAACCGTCTGGTGTTGTCCGGCACCGTGTGCAGGACTCCCCTTCGAAAGGTCAGTCCATCAGGAATTCCTCACTGCCAGTTCGTGCTTGAGCATCGTTCTGTGCAGGAGGAAGCCGGCTTTCACCGGCAGGCATGGTGCCAAATGCCCGTTATTGTTAGCGGACACGAAAACCAGGCCATTACTCACAGTATAACGGTCGGCAGTCGCATAACCGTTCAGGGGTTCATTTCATGCCATAAGGCAAAGAACGGACTGAGCAAAATGGTTTTGCATGCCGAGCAGATTGAATTGATAGATTCTGGAGACTAGCCATATGGCACGTTATTTCCGTCGTCGCAAGTTCTGCCGTTTCACCGCGGAAGGCGTTCAAGAGATCGACTATAAAGATATCGCTACGCTGAAAAACTACATCACCGAAAGCGGTAAGATTGTCCCAAGCCGTATCACCGGTACCCGTGCAAAATACCAGCGTCAGCTGGCTCGCGCTATCAAACGCGCTCGCTACCTGTCCCTGCTGCCGTACACTGATCGCCATCAGTAATCGGTCACGGTCCATTAATACGACTTTGAGAGGATAAGGTAATGCAAGTTATTCTGCTTGATAAAGTAGCAAACCTGGGTAGCCTGGGTGATCAGGTAAACGTTAAAGCGGGCTATGCTCGTAACTTCCTGGTACCGCAGGGTAAAGCTGTTCCAGCTACCAAGAAAAACATTGAATTCTTCGAAGCACGTCGCGCTGAACTGGAAGCTAAACTGGCTGAAGTTCTGGCAGCAGCTAATGCTCGCGCTGAGAAAATCAATGCACTGGAAACTGTTACCATCGCGTCTAAAGCTGGCGACGAAGGTAAACTGTTCGGTTCCATCGGTACTCGCGACATCGCTGACGCTGTAACTGCAGCTGGCGTTGAAGTGGCTAAGAGCGAAGTTCGTCTGCCGAACGGCGTTCTGCGTACCACTGGCGAACACGAAGTGAGCTTCCAGGTTCACAGCGAAGTATTCGCGAAAGTGATCGTAAACGTAGTAGCTGAATAATTCGTTATTCAACGAGACGTAAAAACGCCGACCAGTGGTCGGCGTTTTGCTTTTAAGTGATAAAAACCGCAGAAACAGACGTTCCCTCCATAAATCTCTTGCTATTCCTTTTATAAAAAGTTCGCAGTACCCATACCTGGCCCCCAGCCTCGCCGCTGGTAGTTCGTGTCATGTTTTTTACGCGTAAAACACGACAAAAGCATCAATACAGCGATCGTCTCCCTTGTATGATAATAAAAACAATATGTTATATATGAATGCGCTGTTATTTTATTGTTTTTATATATAAAAGGATAAAATATCATCACTTTCGTAATCTTGAACGCTTTGCAGGTGCGTTCAATCCAATAAATGCTAATATTATGGCTATCATAGCCATAAAAAGATAAAATATTATCACTATGGGTAAAAAAACAGCACCGTTACTCCCTTATACGAATCAGATGCTTAGTGAATTTGGTGAGCGGCTGAAACTTGCTCGTTTACGACGCAGGCTTACCGCAAAGCAAGTTGCTGAACGTGCCGGGATGTCGCCAATAACATTGCGCTCTCTGGAGTCAGGAAGTGCAGGGGTCACTATAGGGGCATATTTGTCTGTGATGCAGGTTTTGGGTCTGGAAACGGATTTAAATAAGCTTGCAGCTGAAGACGACTTAGGGCGTCAGCTCCAGGATTCCCGTTTGATTAAAAAAAGAGGGCTTTCTCGTTCATCCGGTAAGAGTGAAGAAGAGATTCAGACAGCCTCATTTCAGACGAAACGCGAGAAAGAAGGTCATCTCACCACGGATTTAACAGCACTGGCAAAAGACTCAACGCCAACTATTCCAGGGGAAACGTCCACCTCTCTTGCTGCACTATTACAACCGATAAAAAAACCGATAAAAGGAAATTAATTATGGCATTAATCGGAGTGTATGCGGATTGGGAAGGCCTGGATGGTCCGGAGCGGATTGGTTATTTACACAGTCGTCGCACCCGGGCGCGTGAGATATTTGAGTTTGAGTACGATAAAAAGGCGCTTGCAGATCCTGCAATTAATTTTATTCAGTTAGATCCTGAAATAATGTTGTATGAGGGAGCACAGTACCCAATTCCTCCTAAGGATAAATTTGGTGCATTTAGTGATTCCTGCCCGGATCGTTGGGGGCGTATGCTAATGAAGCGTCGTTTTGAGAGGGATATTCGAGACGGGTTATGTGATAAAGACTCCCACCTTTATGAGTCTGATTATCTACTAGGTGTTCATGATCTTTATCGGGTTGGGGCTCTTCGATACAAACGTGAAGACGCTGGAGAGTTTCTTGATAATCGCATTGATGTTGCACCCCACCATTTACCGAAATAGCGAGTCTGGAAAGGGCTAGCCGGGCAATTGAAGAAGATCCTGATAATAAAGAGCTAATGGGGCAAAAATGGTTAAGAATGCTAATCGCTCCGGGGGGATCATTAGGGGGGGCACGTCCGAAAGCCAGTGTTGTTGATGAAGCTGGGCATCTCTACATCGCTAAATTTCCCAGTGTAAAAGATGAGTATGATGTTGGTGGATGGGAAATGGTCGTTAATGCACTTGCTGTTGGCTGTGGACTGAATGTTGCACCTGCTCAGGCGCATAAATTTGCCAGCAATTACCATTGTTTTATGGTTCGTCGTTTTGACCGCACTAATGCGGGAAGGCGTCTGCATTTTGCTTCGGCTATGACACTAACCAGGCATCAGGATGGTGAAGATGCCTCTACAGGTGTGAGTTATCTGGAATTAGCAGATGTTCTTATCAGACATGGAGCGCAGACTAATACTGACCTTAAGGAACTCTGGTCCAGGATTGTTTTTAATATTCTTGTTTCTAATACCGATGACCATTTACGTAATCATGGATATATCTTGATACCGGGAAAAGGTTGGCGGCTTTCTGAGGCATATGATTTGAATCCTGTTGCCAGGTCTGACGGTCTAAAACTCAATATTACAGAAAATGATAATGCACTTGATTTGGAATTAGCTCGAGAAGTTGCGGAGTATTTTCGACTTGGTTTGACAGAAGCAGATGACATTATTGCTAATTTTAGAGGGATTGTCAGTCAGTGGCGAATCATTGCCGAGCGTCTTCGATTACCTGGTCGTGAGCAAGAGTTAATGGCAGAGGCGTTCAGGGGGGCAATTTAGAATAGTTATTTCGATATATTCGCTAAATCATAAATTTGCGAAGCAATGCCAGTAGATACTGAACGTTTTGGAAGAGACGTTTAATTTATGAGAAAAATAGAAACGCTACAAAGCTAAATTATAGCGTTTCTATGTAAAATAATTAGCTTGTCGCTAACTGTACTTGTGGTTCTTCGTCTTTAACTTTGATAAGCATCCACAGCGCAATGGCGCCAATAATGTCAAAGAAAGCCAGGGCAATAAAGAACGGCGCGAAGCCAATAATGTGAACGAATGCCCCGATAAACAGGTTGAAAATCAACTGACCGCTCCATGCACAGGCTCCTGCCATACCCACAGCGGTAGCTACTTCGTCTTTTTTGAATAGGTCACCGCCCAGAGTTGCTGCAACAGTAGAAAGACATTGATGCGAGAATGCGCCAATGCTAATCAGTAATACGGCGATGTAGGGATTTTCGACAATACTCACCAGACCAATCGTCATCATAATGACGGCTGCAATAGTGAAGGTAATTCTTCGTGAGTTAATTAAACTCACGCCGCGATCGTGGAAGAACTTCGCGACAAAACCACTGGCTAAACAGCCGAGATCGCCCAGCAGGAAAGGCAGCCAGACGAACATGGCAATTTCTTTCAGGCTAAAATGCAGCGTTTCGACGAAGAAAATCGGTACCCAGAAGTTAATGGTTCCCCATGCCGGGTCAGCGAGAAAACGCGCGATGCCAATCCCCCAGAAATTACGTTGGCTGAGGATATGCTTGATTGACGTTTTTTCTTTCTTATCTGTTTTAAGATGCTGTTCTTGCCCAGACTCAATATAGTGGCGCTCTTCATCAGAAAGGCGTTTAGCATCTTTTGGATCTTTATAACAAAAGAACCAAAATAAAGCCGCGAGTAAAGCAAGGCTACCTGAGACAATAAACGCAAATTGCCAGCTATGAAACATAATGCACCAGGCAATCAACGGTGGAGCAAGCATCGCGCCGAGTGAGGTACCCATATTGAATACACCTGTCGCCACGCCACGCTCTTTTGCCGGGAACCATGTTGATGCGGTTTTTACACCCGCAGGAATTGCCGATGCTTCGCTGAAACCCATCAGGGCGCGCATAAATGCCAGACCTGACCATGTTCCTGTCAAGGCATGCCCCATTGTCGCCAGGCCCCAGATTGCGGCACATATCGCAAAACTTAACTTCAGACCCACGGTATCAATAAAGAAGCCCATTATCGGTTGCCCCAATGTATAGGCCAACTGGAATGCACTGACAATCCATGAATATTGTTCTTTGGTTATTCCGGTTGTCTCCATAATCGTTGGAGCCGCAATACCTAACGCCGTTCTGTCCAGATAATTGATTACAGTGATAAAACATACGAGGGCAATCATATGCCATCGATAATTCTTTATTTTATTCATTTTTAAACCTTTTAATTATATTAATAAACCCTGGTTGTTGGTATTTCCATGTAATAGGCAATAAAAATCAGGTACAGAGGAAATATTGAAGATTATTGTGTGTAAATGTCTCCCTTTAAAAAGTCTGGCCAGTTTTTTTCAAAGTAAATACCGTTAATACACGGTTGCATACGTAAAGACTTTACTTCGGTAATAAAAGAACCTTGCGAATATTGAATTGTTAATTTGTGATTTTTGTCTTCAGCGAGTTCAGAGCGAAAACGCCATTCTTCTTTTGCGCCGCGACGAGTTTGTGGTAGGCATTTGCCTTGTGGATCAATAACCATACGCGCCCCACGGCTACCACCACCAGCATCAATATAATGCGTTAATTGTGTTAATACCGCGGCAGAAGTCAGCGCCATATGCCGCCACATAAACAGCTCGGCAACTTCACCCACATGTTTGATTGCCAATCCATGCCGTTGGACAAATTCGTTCAATAGCAGGGCATCACGAGTGGCACGTCGGACTTTATCGGCATGGCAAATAAATCCCGCATAGTCAGACATTCGTGCCTGAATTTTTTCTCTCACAACCGACAACGGCATCCCGGACCCGTTATCGTGCGCCTGAGTAATGATCTCTCTTATAGAAGCCAGTGCCGGAGCTGCCAGCTGTGCAATATCTCCATCAATATTCCGCTTTTGCGTGCAACCAATAAAGCGCGCCAGACGAACAGCAAAAACCTGCCCGGCATTCAATGCCGCGCCGCCAGGTCGGGTGACGCCGTGTGTGCCAGCAACTTCCCCCACCGCAAAACAACCGGGCAGAGATGTTTGTCCCCAGATATCGACTTCAATGCCGCCATTCATGTGCTGATTATTCATGGCAAACTGCAATGGCTGCGTGATGAGATCGTAACCGTGCATCTTATACAGCGAGATAGACAGAGGATTCATTTGTTGCAGGCGTTCGATGGGCGATGGTGCCAGAGCGTCGTTATTTTCCAGATACGCGCGAACGTCGTCGTCCAGTCGATCTAATGAGAACGGCAGGTCACCCGGCACAGGTTCTGGATTACGATTGAAATCCATAAATACCTGACGACCATGTTGCTGCTCTTGCGCTACTGCCATATCTAACAAGCTGGAGCCAAAATCCATTACCCGCGTGGCGTGGAACGGCCACTGATAGCCTTTACGGAAAATGTTTGAAGCCAGCTCCTGGGTGGTGCGATAGTAATCCGCGAGGAAGTTATACTCGTTGCCCCCGGCATCCACGGAATAGATATATGGGATCACCTGTACATAGGTGCCGGACAAATTCCACGGAAACGTGCTGCGCGGTGTGCCTATACCAAACTGGCTTTCAGTCAGATTCGTTAACGTCAGACCTTCCTCCAGCGCCAGCCCCAGCGAGCCGAAACATTTGTGTGGATACACACTGTCGCGATAAAGCTCGCCAGGCCCTCCTGTTGCCAGTACCACATTGGGCGCAGTCACAATTGCCAGCCCCCATGGGTTATGGGCGCGATGACCGGTCGCGAGGATTGCCCCCGCCACACGGTCTTCACCGTTTTCGTCACGCTGATGCAGCAGTTTAATCACTGTTGCACTGGTCAACATTGGGATAGCAAGACGCTGTACTTCTTCCAGCAGCACTTTCACCATTAACCTTGAGGTACGCGGCCCACACGAGGTTGCACGCCCGGCTTCGTCATGGTCGGTTTGATAACGAAGAATCGCGCCATAGCGATCTTCCGGTAATTCCAGACCAAGATATTGCAACCCGCCAAGAGTGTGCAGAGAACCTACCGCTTCGACATAAGCGGTGTCGTGATCCATCGCCCCACCGCTCGCCAGTGCCTCTGCCAGTTTGGCGAAGTTGTCGCCGTTGCCCGCGGTAGCGGCGGTAAACAGTGTTTGTTTATCAGAGCCAGAACATGCCGATGTCCCCATATATAACCCGGCGGTGGCGATTAACACATTTTGCTGGCGGCGTTTAAGTTCCACAGCTGCACGTAGCCCGGCTGCACCACTGCCGACTACCAGGGCATCTGTTTTCCAGAGTGGGTAATCAACACCGTCTACCGTGACAACCCATGCGGGTTCTGCCTGTGCAAAACCCTTTGGGAAAGTAACGTGTGTCAGTGCATCAAGGATGGCCTCATCAAGCTGACTCATGCATCCTCCATTGGCGTAAACAGGCTACTTTCCATCAGGCGTGGGTGCCTGATAATCGGACGGAAGGCCATATACGGCAGAATGTCGCGGTCAATCTCTACGCCAGGGGCGATCTCAATTAATTCAACGCCTTCTGCCGTTAACTGGAATACCGCACGTTCGGTGATATACAGCACTTCCTGACTGCTTTGCTGTGCGTATGCGGCGCTAAAAGTAATTTTTTCCACCTGGGTAACCAGTTTGGGGATTTGACCTGACTGGGCGATATGCAGGCCATCAGGCGTTACATCAATCTTGCTGCCTTTGGCGTCAAACGTACCGCAGAACACCACTTTACGGGCGTTTTGCGCAATTTCGAGGAAGCCGCCGGGGCCAATGAGATTGCCATTGAGATGGGATACGTTGACGTTACCGTACCGATCCATCTCTCCCATGCCGAGGAAGGTGATATCGATACCGCCGCCACTGTAGAATTCGAATTGATCGAGTGATGGAATAATGGCATCGGCGTTACGGGCGCAGCCGAACAGAGCATCATCCAGCATCATGCCGTTATGTACACCCTGTTCTACACTCAGCCACAAACTTTGATAAGGCACGCCTTCGCGCAGTGCAACCCCAGGAATACCGCCGGGAATACCAAAGCCAAAGTTGGTTGAAGCACCTGCCGCCAGTTCCCGCGCTGCCCGACGGGCAATCAGGCGACGCACCGGATGACTAACCAGTTCAATAGCGTCGTTAGAACTTAGACGGCGATGCTGACCGCTGATGGTCAGGTCGTAACCGCCAAGATAGGTTTGCGGTTGTTCGCGGTGTTCAACGATACCATCGACCAGAATCCCCGGTAGCTTGACCTTGCGAGGTTCAATGGCGCCAGCTTCCAGTACATCGCGCACCTGTACAAACACTTTGCCGCCACTGTTGTGTGCTGCCAGCGCCATCGAATAGCTATCCATATCAATCGCTTCTTCTTCGAGGCTAACGTTGCCACGCGGATCGGCATAGGTGCCGCGCAAAATCGCGTAGTCCACTTTGAAAGGGCGATAGCGGAGTTTGGTTTCACCGTCGATTTCAATCAGTTCTACCAGGTCGTCGGTCGTGCATTCATTCGACTTACCGCCACCATTGCGTGGATCAACAAACGATCCCAGCCCAACGTGGGTAAAAAGCCCCGGACGTCCGGCACCGATCTCCCGCAGCAGTGCCTGAATTACGCCACCAGGGAAACAGTAGGCTTCAATAGCATTGCTTTTCACCAGTTCCTGCATCTTGGGCGACCAGGTAAAATGTCCGGCAATAATGCGTTTGAGCATTTCGGCGTGAGCAAAACGGTTAGTGCCTTTGCTGTCGCGATCGCCAATACCCAGCGAGTGGATTAATGTCAGATCGCGCGGGTGTCCGGTTTGCAGGAAACGCTCTTCAATGGCGGCCATAATATGGTCAGCTTCCACCATACCGCCGCCGTTACCGCTAATGGCAATGGTTGCGCCGTCCTGAATTTGCGCCGCCAGTGTCTCGGCGGTTGATAACTTACGCATACAATTTCCTTATTGATTGTGGAAGCTCACGCCGGCTTTTTCGGCAAATGCGTGCGTCGCCTGTTGGCAATCCTGAGTGGCGGACATTAATCCAGCCAGTAACTGGTGGGAGTAATCGGCGTGTTTATTTTCCAGCGCCAGAATCAGTTGCTTAATATGTGCCAGTGCCACCGGACCACATTTTTCCAGCTGCGCTAACTGGTTCGCCATCCAGCTTTCCACCTGTTCTTTTTCTACCACTTCATCAATTAAATTCGCCACCTGGGCTTCCTGCGCCGTCAGGCGTTTACCCAGCATCAGCATCTGGCGACCGACTACCGGGCCAACCTGATTAAGCACGCGTTCAATGCCCATCCAGCCAGGCACCATGCCGAGCATCACTTCCGGGTTAGAGAATTTCGCGCCGGGGCGAGCGATACGAATATCGCAGCACAAGGCAAGTTCAATACCGCCACCGATGGTATGACCGTTGAGATTCGCAACGGTTAATTGGGGTAAGTTGCGCAGGCGATTAAAAACGTCATTACCGCGTTTAATCCATTTTCTGCCCATATCTAATGGCGAATAGGCCGACCACGATTTAATATCGCCGCCCGCACAAAAGAATTTATCGCCGGTTGCCGTTAATTCGACTAAGCGTAATGCCGTGTCATTTTCAATTTCATTTAAATAATGGTCGAGAGATTCGATCATTTCTTCATTAATAGCATGACATTTATCTTCACGGTTCAATGTCAGGCGGCAAGAAGCCGCCGCTCTGCTGAACAGAACGGGTTGGTCACTCATGATTATTCCTTAACAATAATGTGCGATGCGATCGACGCTAATATCCAGCGTGCTGTTAATATCTTTCTGCCACCAGTACGGTGAGAATATTTCCAGTTCAATAGCGCCATTAAATCCGGCGTTTTCAACCAGCCGACGAATTGACGGAATATTGATGACACCATCTCCCGGCATTCCACGGTCATTGACCAGATCGGTGGTCGGCACTAACCAGTCGGAAACATGAAACGCGAGGATGCGTTTTCCGGCACGCAGGATCTGACTGGCGAGATCCGGGTCCCACCAGACATGGTAGACATCTACCGCCACGCCGAGGCCAAATTCGCCATCGGGATCGAGTTCATCACACCAGTCCAGCGCCTGACGTAACGTGCACAGACAAGAACGATCGGCAGCAGTCATCGGGTGCAGTGGCTCCAGTGCAATTGGCACGCCGACCTCTTTCGAATGTGGCAGCAACTGGCGAATCCCTTGTTTCACCTGTTCCCGTGCTTCGTACAGATCTTTTGTTCCCATTGGCAGACCGCCAACCACCTGCATATAACAGGCGGCGTTCAGTACAGCGGCGTCGTCCAGCGCCCGGCGGTTATCGTCAATCGCCAGTTTGCGCTCCGCCAGCGTCGGTGCGGTGTAGTAGGTGCTACGGCACAAACCGGAAACGTTCATGTTACTGGCAGCAAGCTGGCGGGCGATTTGCTGGAGATCTTCACTCTGCAACTCCCTGCGCCAGGGGGCAATCGCGCCAATACCGCGTGCGGCGCAGGCATCAATAATGGCGGGTAGCGGCGTTTTATAGCCCAGTGTCGCGGTATTGATACTGAATAAATCCGGGCGTTGTAACAGATCTCTCATGATTCAGCCTCAGAAGCGCGGCATACTTAAGCCGCCGTCGATGGCGACCGCCTGACCACAGGTGTAAATCAGTTTACCTTCCGCCATCGCGCGGACAGTGGAAGCAATATCAGCCGGATAACCCCAACGTCCCCACGGCACCAGACCTTTGGCAATCAGTTCGTCGTAATAGGCCGTTGCCGGAATAGTCATATCGGTTTTGATGAGACCAGGACGCACTTCATATACGCCAATTTGTTCATTACAAAGGCGAGCAGCAAACAGACGAGCAGCGGCAGAGACGGCAGTTTTGGCAATGGTATATTCGCCGCGATTCATCGCCAGCATGATGGCGTTGATGGAACTGACAAAAATAATCGAGCGGTGCGGCAGTTCTGCTTCCGGTTTCGGCTGTGCCAGTAAGCGCTTACTGAATGCCTGAGCAAGGAAGAACGGTGCGCGGGTGTTAATGGCAATATTTTGGTCGAAGCTGTCTGGTTCGAGGTCGAGAAGGTCACCGCGTTTTTTCACTGAAATGCCTGCGTTGTTGAGCAGGCAGTCCAGACGTCCCCACTGGTTTTGCGCTGCGTCGAGCATCTCTTCATGCAGGGAGAGATCGCCCACATCAGCAGGGAAGCAAATCACTTCCACGCCTTCCGCCAGACATTCTTGTTGTGTGGCATGTAATTTTTCTACGCTATCCGCATCCGGACGATCATTAATCAGCAGATTAAATCCGCCACGCGCAAGCTCCAGCGCACAGCCCTTTCCAATACCACGAGCGGCTCCGGTAATCACGGCAACAGGACGAGTGGATTTCATACAATAGCTCTCTTTTTTTGAATTTTGTTTCCTTAGTGATGATTAGCTTGCGACTGGAGGATAAAAAGATCAACCATCTAGTTGGTTGATATGCGATGGCGATCACAGGACATTTGATAACCTGATGAAAGTACAAGTTTTTGCCCTTTTTTCTGAAGCTGAAATCAAATCAGGTTATGATAGTCACCACGAAGAGGTCGTGGGGAAGCGTTATGTATCTTGATACCAGCAACGTACAGAGCCTGAAAGAAAAGCTGCTGTTATGCGCGGTTAATGAATTTGCCGAATATGGTTACGAAGGGGCCAGAGTCGATAATATCGTCAAGGCCGCGGGGTGCAGTAAACAGACGGTTTATCACCACTTTGGTAATAAAGAAAATTTATTTATCGAAGTACTGGAATATACCTGGAACGATATTCGACAAAAAGAAAAGGCCCTTGATTTCTCAGATCTTCCGCCACAGAAAGCCATTGAGAAAATAATCGATTTTACATGGGATTATTATATTTCTAATCCCTGGTTTTTAAAAATTGTGCATAGTGAAAATCAAAGTAAGGGTGTGCATTATGCAAAGTCACAGCGTCTTTTAGAAATTAACCATGCGCACTTGCAGTTAATGGAATCCTTATTGGATGAAGGGAAGAAAAACAATATTTTTAAGCCAGATATCGACCCATTGCAGGTGAATATTAATATTGCTGCGCTTGGGGGATATTATTTGATCAACCAGCATACGCTTGGTCTGGTTTATCACATCAGTATGGTTTCACCCCAGGCACTGGAAGCCAGACGTAAGGTCATCAAAGAGACAATCCTTAGCTGGCTTTTGGTTGACCCTTCATCTACCGCGCGCGAATAAAACTGCCATCCGGCTGGCGGGTAAACAGGACCTGTTGATTATTCCCCGTATCAATGGTTAAGCCCGTCACCACGCCGCTGGCGTTCTGGCGGATTTTCACCATCTGCCCGTTTTGCAAATTACTCAGTGGCTTATCCGCGCCTTCTACCTGCGCCATGGCATAGACATCGGTAGCGGGCAGTCCGTGGTCGCGGAACAGCTGCGCCATCGTTTTACCGGGTTCGACACGATAGGAGCGCCATTGATTATCAATTCCGCTATCTGGCTGGAATGGTTGCGTATGGGGGGTTTGCGGCTGCTCTTCTGGTTGGCCTTCCTGTATTGGTTCTGGAGCGACCGGAGCCACCTGATCAGGATCATTTTGTGGCGTGACTAATTGCGCCCGCAGCTGTTCTTCTGTCGGTGGTTGTGATTGCGACTGAATATCTAACTGCGCTTCACGCGTCACCACCGGCGCGTTGGGCGTATCATCAGATGGAAGCAGAAATCCGACCACCAATACAATGGCGGCAATAATGATCCCCCGACGATGCATCGGCGGCAGCGGGTCCATGAAGCGAAAATTGTCCGGCGCGTGCCAGACTTTCTCCAGGGTTGGTTTTAGTTCAAAGCGCCCGGGCATGGTTTCCTCCTGCTCCGCGTCTTGTTCCTCAATCATAGCCTATGAATAAGCTAACGCTATGATGTCCGTGGTAAACCCGCCTTTATTATATTCATACGGGATATTGCTATTGTTTCTTTTTCCCCGGGATTTGTCATCATTCCCGCGACAAAGTTTTACCCAAAGAAGTGTGGCTGATATGCTGCCCGCTACTTTATACCCTAAGAAAGGAAATACGATGACCACCCCAACTTTTGACACCATCGAAGCGCAAGCAAGCTACGGCATTGGTTTGCAGGTAGGGCAACAACTGAGTGAATCTGGCCTGGAAGGGCTGCTGCCAGAAGCTCTGGTTGCAGGCATTGCCGATGCGCTGGAAGGCAAACATCCGGCTGTTCCAGTTGATGTGGTGCACCGCGCGCTGCGTGAAATCCACGAACGCGCCGATGCCGTTCGTCGTCAGCGTTTCCAGGCGATGGCTGCTGAAGGTGTGAAATACCTGGAAGAAAACGCCAAAAAAGAAGGTGTAAATAGCACCGAATCTGGCCTGCAATTCCGCGTGATCAACCAGGGCGAAGGCGCAATTCCGGCACGTACCGACCGCGTTCGTGTTCATTACACCGGAAAACTGATCGACGGCACCGTGTTTGACAGCTCCGTTGCTCGCGGCGAGCCAGCTGAATTCCCGGTTAACGGCGTGATCCCTGGCTGGATTGAAGCACTGACTCTGATGCCGGTAGGTTCTAAATGGGAACTGACTATCCCGCAGGAACTGGCATATGGCGAGCGTGGCGCAGGCGCGTCCATCCCTCCGTTCAGCACCCTGGTGTTTGAAGTCGAACTGCTGGAAATCCTCTAAGCAGCGCATTCTGTTCCCCTCGAACCAGAGGGGAGCAGGCATTCAGCAATAAACCCTTCAGTTTGCCAAACGGCGCTATTTTATGTTGCAAAGCCCCTGTAAGCGTGTATTTTTGTGAGCTGTTTCGCGTTATCACCGTGATATGACACTCACTTTAAACATAAAATTAACATTAGATCTAAATCTTAGTATTCATCCCGCGTATTGTTACCTAATATCGATGAGTCCCGATACAGATTCGTCGTATCATAGACTGACTAAAGGCCGTAGAGCCTGAACAACACAGACAGGTACAGGAAGAAAAAAACATGGTAGATCAGGTAAAAGTCGTTGCCGATGATCAGGCTCCGGCTGAACAGTCGCTACGGCGCAATCTCACAAACCGACATATTCAGCTTATTGCCATTGGCGGTGCCATTGGTACAGGGTTGTTTATGGGGTCCGGCAAAACGATTAGCCTTGCCGGGCCGTCGATCATTTTCGTTTATATGATCATCGGTTTTATGCTCTTTTTCGTGATGCGGGCAATGGGGGAATTGCTGCTTTCGAATCTGGAATACAAATCTTTTAGTGACTTCGCTTCCGATTTACTCGGGCCGTGGGCAGGATATTTCACCGGCTGGACTTACTGGTTCTGCTGGGTTGTAACCGGTATGGCAGATGTGGTTGCCATTACCGCCTATGCGCAATTCTGGTTCCCTGGGCTTTCTGACTGGGTTGCTTCGTTATCCGTGATCATTCTGTTACTGGTTCTAAACCTCGCCACGGTAAAAATGTTCGGTGAGATGGAGTTCTGGTTTGCGATGATCAAAATCGTCGCCATCGTGTCGCTGATTGTTGTCGGCCTGGTCATGGTGGCGATGCACTTTCAGTCACCGACCGGTGTGGAAGCATCATTTACACATTTGTGGAATGACGGCGGCTGGTTCCCGAAAGGCTTAAGCGGCTTCTTTGCCGGATTCCAGATAGCGGTTTTCGCTTTCGTGGGGATTGAGCTGGTAGGTACAACAGCTGCGGAAACCAAAGATCCGGAGAAATCACTGCCACGCGCGATTAACTCCATTCCGATCCGTATCATTATGTTCTACGTCTTCTCGCTGATTGTGATTATGTCCGTGACGCCGTGGAGTTCGGTAGTCCCGGAGAAAAGCCCGTTCGTTGAACTGTTTGTGTTGGTAGGTTTGCCTGCGGCTGCCAGCGTGATCAACTTTGTGGTGCTGACCTCTGCGGCGTCTTCCGCTAACAGCGGTGTCTTCTCTACCAGCCGTATGCTGTTTGGCCTGGCCCAGGAAGGTGTGGCACCGAAAGCGTTCGCTAAACTCTCTAAGCGCGCAGTACCCGCGAAAGGGCTGACCTTCTCTTGTATCTGTCTGCTCGGCGGCGTGGTGATGTTGTATGTGAATCCCAGCGTGATTGGCGCGTTCACGATGATTACAACCGTTTCCGCGATTCTGTTTATGTTTGTCTGGACGATTATCCTTTGCTCGTACCTGGTGTATCGCAAACAGCGTCCTCATCTGCATGAGAAGTCGATCTACAAGATGCCACTCGGCAAGCTGATGTGCTGGGTATGTATGGCGTTCTTTGTGTTTGTTCTGGTGTTGTTGACACTGGAAGATGACACCCGCCAGGCGCTGCTGGTTACCCCGCTGTGGTTTATCGCGCTGGGGCTGGGCTGGCTGTTTATTGGTAAGAAACGGGCTGCTGAACTGCGGAAATAATCGCATTATCATGCTGGATGGCGCAATGCCATCCAGCTTTTAGATCACTCACCCGCCAGCGCGCGCGGGAATAGTACATTGTTTTCCAGACTGATGTGCTCCATCAGGTCATCAATCAGTTCATTAATGCCGTTATACATCGCTTTCCAGGTGGTGCAGGCTTCCGGCGGCGGTGTGACGTTATTGCTGGTGTGTTTGATCACTTCCAGCAGTTCGCCCGCTTCATCGTGCTCGCTTTCCATTACGCTGATTGGCCCCATTGCCTGGCTGCCCATGCCTTGTTTAATCATCGGGAAGAGAATTTGCTCTTCTTTCATCATGTGGCTGGAAAGCTCTTCATGCAGCATAGTCAGGTATTTTGTCAGCCCTTTTGGCACACTTGGTTTGTCGGCGTGAACGCGCTCGACTTTAGTCGCTTGCAGGATCAGCTCCGGCAGCTGCTCGCGATGGCGATCGTGATAGCGCACAATAATGTGGTCGATGATTTCCGCCAGCGGGGCGCTACGCCAGTCTTTCTCAATCGGTTGTTCAGCAAGCTTTGCCAGTTCGGCTTCAATGACGTCAACATCCAGTTCTTTACGTGCCGCCGCGCGCGCCAGCGTCTGCTTACCGCCACAGCAGTAATCCATATCATATTTACGAAACAGAGCCGAAGCGCGAGGAATAGAGAGCGCCAGTTCACCTAAAGGTTGGTCGCGATAAGCCATAGCTGATACCTCATTCTTAATAAGATAAGATGTATTTTAAATACATCTTTAAGGCAAAAGCTATAACCCTTACGTAGCAGAGGCTTATTTAACTCACTGCCAGCGTGTCAACTTTCTGAGACAGATTCAGTTAAAGGTTTTTCTGGTTTTGCTCTGACCGCAATGACCACGCCAATCACTAACAGCGCGATACCGCTCAGCGTCATTAGCGGCGGCATTTGCTGGCGGAGTAAAAAGGTGTACAGCAAACCTGCCAGCGTTTCGAAAACAATCAGCGGCCCGAGAATCACTGTCGGTAATCGCTGGCTGGCGACGTTCCAGCAGAGTGCGCCAACCCATGAGCAAAGCACGGCTATCGCAACCATCAGACTAATAAACACCAGCGGACGGGGGCCAAAGGGTAAGGAGAAGTCCGGCGTTTGCATATTCAGCCAGTAACAGGCGACGAGATAGCCGATGAGAGAAACCGGCAGCGTGACCAGCGCCTGCGCCGTCGCCCACATCATCGGATGTTTGTCGGGATTTTCCCGCAGCCAGCGGGCGTTGCGCAGGGCATACCATGCCCAGCAGACCACGGAAACTAACGCCAGCACGATGCCTGAGGTATAACGTGCCCAGTCAAAATCGGGGAGTCCGTGGTTTAACTCAGCAATATTCACACACGCCAGGCCGATGCCAATACAAACCAGTGCCGGGGCGAGTTTTCCCCATGCGAGTTTGCCGTCGCGCTGGCTATAAAGCAGATTGGCAAAAACGGGAATCACCACCGGCAGGGTGCCGATAATCATCGTGGAAACAGGCGCGCCAGTACGTTGAATGGCACTGGCAAGGCAGAAGTAATAGATAAGGTTGCCCATCATGGTGAGCATCAAGGCGGTAAGCCAGTCGCGACGCGCCAACTGACGCAGACGCACGCGTCCCAGCCAGGCAATGGGCAGCGCAATTAACCCTAACGCCAGATAACGCCCCATCGACTGCAGCATCGCCGGGTATTCCGGTACGATCAACGGCCCGACAAAAATAAGCCCCCACATCAACCCTGCTAACAGGGCGTACAGCACGCCGCTAATCATTACTGGCATCCATTGGTCTGTCAGAAGAAAGTTCAGGAAGCAGACATGATTGCTCCCGGCATCCCGTCATTATCAGAGAGGATGCGGGAGGATGCCACTTTAATTAACTAGTTATTAACATTAAAAAGATGGCTTACGCTTTCGGCTAACGTTGTCGTTGGGCGGCCAATCAATTTGCTAAGCGTTTTGCTGTCATCAAACAGACCGCCTTTCGATGCGCCAACGTCAGAATCCGCCAGCATATCCGCCAGTCCATCAGGCAGTCCGACGCTTTTCAGTGCCGCAGCGAAATCGGCTTCGCTCAGGTTTTGATAGGTAATCGGTTTGCCGCTCTGTTTGGTGAGTTCTGCCGCTAACTGTGTCAGCGTCCAGGCACTATCGCCCGCCAGTTCGTAAACCTTGCCTTCATGACCGGCTTCGCTAATTACGCGCGCCGCAGCTACCGCATAATCAGCCCGCGTTGCTGAGGCGATTTTGCCATCGCCCGCGGCACCGATAAATACGCCGTGTTCCAGTGCTGCCGGGGCGCTGGCGAGGTAGTTTTCGGTGTACCAGCCGTTGCGCAGCAGGGTGTAAACGATGCCAGAATCAGCCAGCATTTTCTCCGTCTCGATGTGCTCATCGGCGAGGCCGAGCGGGGAGGAATCGGCATGTAGCAGGCTGGTATAAGCGATAAATTTCACGCCGGCCGCCTTTGCGGCATTAATAACATTACGATGCTGCGGGGCACGTTGACCCACTTCGCTGGAAGAGATCAGCAGTAGTTTTTCCACTCCCTGAAGCGCAGATGTCAGTGCGGCTTCATCGCCGTAATCAGCCTGACGCACGGTAATGCCTTGTGCTGTCAGTGCCTGTGCTTTTGCCGGATTACGAACGATAGCCACTATTTGGCTGGCAGGAACCGTTTTCATCAAGGATTCAATAACATAGTGACCAAGTTGGCCAGTGGCACCAGTAATAGCGATCATGGGAAGTCTCCATCGTTTTGTCTTGTGTTTAAATACGCTAACACCTAAACTTACTTTTAGTAAGTACGTACAAAAAGGTAAGTATGAAATGAGTCAGGTTAGCCTGTCGCAACAACTGAAAGAGGGAAATCTCTTTGCGGAACAGTGCCCGTCGCGCGAGGTTTTGAAACACGTCACCAGCCGTTGGGGGGTGTTGATTCTGGTGGCGCTACGCGAAGGTACTCATCGCTTTAGCGACCTGCGGCGCAAAATGGGCGGGGTGAGTGAAAAGATGCTTGCGCAGTCGTTACAGGCATTAGAACAGGATGGTTTTCTTAACCGTATCGCGTATCCGGTGGTGCCGCCGCATGTGGAATATAGCCTCACGCCGCTGGGCGAGCAGGTGAGCGAAAAGGTTGCTGCACTGGCGGACTGGATTGAGTTGAATTTGCCCGAGGTGTTAGCGGTGCGGGATGAACGTGCGGCATAACTGCCGGATGCGCTGCGCTTATCCGGACTACGGTTCATGGCTTGTAGGGCGGATAAGATGCGTCATCATCGCATCCGCCAATAAATGCCGGATGCGGTTGATGATTTGTAGGCCGAAAAAGAAGTGTTTTACTTACTCAGATCCACCTGATAAATCGCAAACCCGATATCATCGGTCGCGACTTTATTCATCGGATACTGCCCTTTCTCTTTAATAAACACTGCGGCTTTATCTGACGGAGAGGTTTCGAAACGGATATCCAGTTTCTTATCGCCAGCTATTGGTGCTAAACGCCAGTTGTTATCTGCCGCCGGGTGAATTTCCCCCGCACGTTTCGACTCATCAGCAATCCACGCTGCCAGCACCGAGCGGTTCTCATCCGGTGAAGCAAAAGCGATATGGCTGTCGCCCGTACCGGCAAATTTGCCGCCGTAAGCGCGATAGTTATTGGTGGCAACGAGGAACATGGCGTTCGGATCAATCGGCTTGCCGTTAAAGGTCAGGTTCTTAATCCTTTCCGCATTGGCATTAATCATCTGGCACTCGCCGTCATAACGGGCGGGCTGGGTAACATCAATCTGATAATTCACACCATCAATAACATCAAAGTTATAGGTGCGGAAACCATCCCAGTTGATGAGTGACTGTGGTTTCGTGCTGTTAGGATCAATCTGGTTAAACTGTCCGGCGGAGCACTCCAGCCACTCTTTCACCTCTTTACCGCTGGCTTTCACCACAATCAGCGTATTGGGGTAGAGATAAAGATCGGCGGCATTACGGAAGGTCAACTGGCCTTTTTCCACCTCCACATAGCTTGCCGGGTCATTTTTGCGACCACCAACTTTAAACGGTGCGGCAGCTGAAAGCACTGGCAGTTTTGCCAGATCCGGATCGCCCTGAATGTAATGCTCGACGTACGCTTTTTGCGCGTTGTTCACCACCTGCACGGTCGGATCGTCCTGCACAAGCGCCAGATAGCTATACATATTGTCGGCAGATTTACCGATTGGCTTGCTGACGAACTGGCGTGTGGCATCGTGATCGGCTTTGAGTGTTTCTACCAGCTTGCTGTCTTCCGCCGCGAGGGATTTTTTATTCGCGATGTCGTAAATCGGCCGTGCTTCCGCTTTCGCCTGCGTCACCTGCCATTTACCGCTGTCATTACTGAGTTGTAAGTCGACCACACCAAGATGATCGCCCCACATGCCTGGCATTACCGCCGGAACACCATTCAGCGTGCCTTTCGCGATATCAGCCCCTTCGATATCAGCAAAATCTTTACCTGGGAAAACGGCGTGAGCATGGCCAAACATAATGGCGTTAACGCCCGGAATTTCACTGAGGTAATAAACTGAGTTTTCCGCCATCACTTTATACGGATTGGCAGACAGCCCGGAATGCGCCAGAACGACAACGACATCGGCACCTTTCTCGCGCATTTCAGGCACGTATTTGCGCACGGTTTCGGTAATATCATTCACCGTCACTTTCCCGGATAAATTAGCTTTATCCCAGCCCATGATTTGTGGCGGGACGACGCCAATATAACCAATCTTCAGCGTCTGTTTTTTTCCGTCTTTATCGACCACTTCGGTGTCTTTAATTAAATACGGTGTAAACATTGGCTGTTTGGTTCTGGCGTCAATGACGTTGGCATTTACATAAGGGAATTTCGCTCCCGCCAGCGCATTTTTCAGATAATCCAGACCGTAGTTAAACTCGTGGTTGCCAAGCGTGCCGACGGTATAGTCCAGCGTATTTAATGCCTTATAGACCGGGTGAATATCACCTGCTTTTAATCCTTTCGCCGACATGTAATCTGCCAGCGGACTCCCCTGAATCAAATCGCCGTTATCGACCAGTACGCTGTTTTTCACTTCATTGCGGGCATCGTTAATCAGGCTTGCCGTACGTACCAGTCCGAATTTTTCCGTGGCGGTGTCTTTGTAATAATCGAAATCCATCATGTTGCTATGCAGATCAGTGGTTTCCATGATACGCAGATCGACCGTCGCTGCATTCACACTGGCGGCAATCAGCGTGGCCAGGAGCGTTGCGCTAAACTTAATCATCAGGGACATCCTTTTATCATCGGGAATACGAAAGAAAAGGGAGAATAAACGTCTTACTTATAGAACAGTGAAGAATGCCACAATTTTACGCTTTGAAAATGATGACACTATCACAGTTGGCGCATTCATTAACGATAGGGTATAAGTAAAACAATAAGTTAACACCGCTCACAGAGACGAGGTGGAGAAATGTTAGATCAAGTATGCCAGCTTGCACGGAATGCAGGCGATGCCATTATGCAGGTCTACGACGGGACGAAACCGATGGACGTCGTCAGCAAAGCGGACAATTCTCCGGTAACGGCAGCGGATATTGCCGCTCACACCGTTATCATGGACGGTTTACGTACGCTGACACCGGATATTCCGGTCCTTTCTGAAGAAGATCCTCCCGGTTGGGAAGTCCGTCAGCACTGGCAGCGTTACTGGCTGGTAGACCCGCTGGATGGTACTAAAGAGTTTATTAAACGTAATGGCGAATTCACCGTTAACATTGCGCTCATCGACCACGGTAAACCGATTTTAGGTGTGGTGTATGCGCCGGTAATGAACGTAATGTACAGCGCGGCAGAAGGCAAAGCCTGGAAAGAAGAGTGCGGTGTGCGCAAGCAGATTCAGGTCCGCGATGCGCGCCCGCCGCTGGTGGTGATCAGCCGTTCCCATGCAGATGCGGAGCTGAAAGAGTATCTGCAACAGCTTGGCGAACATCAGACCACGTCCATCGGCTCTTCGCTGAAATTCTGCCTGGTGGCGGAAGGACAGGCGCAGCTGTACCCGCGTTTCGGGCCAACGAATATTTGGGATACCGCCGCTGGTCATGCTGTGGCTGCAGCTGCCGGAGCGCACGTTCACGACTGGCAGGGTAAACCGCTGGATTACACTCCGCGCGAGTCGTTCCTGAATCCGGGGTTCAGAGTGTCTATTTATTAATTAATTTATGCAGCAGGTCCATCACTTGCTGCACCTCTTCCTGAGTAAGTGCCCCGTCTTTGGCCCATTGCACGCGACCGTCTTTATCCAGCACCACTACAGCGGAACTTTTTTCATCCAGCTGCCAGGCACCGCGTGCGACGCCATTGCTATCAACAATAAACTGCGACCAGGGATAAAGCTTTTTATTACTCTCCAGACTGCTGCGCACAAACATCCCTGAACCCGGAATCGCGTCGTCGGTGTTAACAATGGTGGTGGTCTGGTAACGATCGTGCGGTAACTTCGCTGATTTAATCGCTTCAATCAGCGTCGCGTTTTTCTCTTTTGCAGAGGTGCGACCAGCAATATGTTGCAGTACTCGCACTTTTCCCACTAACTGCGCGCTGTTCCAGGTTTTGTAGCTAAACTGATCTTTATCAAGCACCAACTCGCCACGATCGGTGATGCCAATCGGCGGCACTCGCTGACCGGTTTCGAACTGATGTGCGGAAGCCATCATCGGCAACAGCAGGCAGGTGAGTGCCAGAATCTTGCGTAGGGTCATGGTGTTTCCTTCTTATGATATGCAGGTGATCCGACCACTTGGGTCTGAGTTTTAATCATATGTGCTATTTATCGAATTTCCCGCAAGTGTGATGCCAGTTTGCGGTCAAGCGCACAAATCATATGAAAAATGAATGCTTATACTGAAGACCGCGCTTCGGTAAAAAGATAATTCTGAATAATTGTAACCTTTAGGTAAAAAAAGTTATACGCGGTGGAAACATTGCCCGGATAGTCTATAGTCACTAGGCATTAAAATTTGCGCCTCATAATAGTTGGGCCGATTGTGGCACCGCAAAGGCGTAATACTCAGCAGGAGATAACAATGAAAATTTTCCAACGGTACAACCCACTTCAGGTGGCGAAGTACGTAAAGATCCTGTTCCGTGGACGGTTATACATCAAGGACGTTGGCGCTTTTGAATTTGATAAGGGTAAGATTCTTATCCCAAAAGTGAAGGATAAGCTGCATTTGTCAGTGATGTCCGAAGTTAACCGTCAGGTTATGCGTCTGCAAACAGAGATGGCTTAACCAAAGTGCTATGCAGTAAAAAGTGCTATGCAGTAATAAGACGGCTCCTGATTCAGGAGCCGTTGATGTTTCTGGGGTTATGCGACGCTTTCTTCTTTATCTTTAGCGTCAGGCAGTTTTGGCGAAAGGGCGGTGGCTTTGCTGTCGATTCGGGTCACCAGCAGCTGGTCGATGCGGTAGTTATCGATATCCACCACTTCAAATTTGTAGCCGGCGAATTTCACCGAATCGGTGCGTTTCGGGATCTTACGCAGCATAAACATCATAAAGCCGCCGATGGTTTCGTAGTTGCCCGACTGCGGGAACTCGTCAATATCCAGCACGCGCATGACGTCGTCAATAGGCGTGCCGCCGTCTATCAGCCATGAGTTCTCATCACGGGCGACAATTTGCTCTTCCAGCCCCTGGCCGACCAGATCGCCCATCAGCGTGGTCATCACGTCGTTGAGGGTGATGATCCCCACTACCAGCGCGTACTCGTTCATGATCACCGCGAAGTCTTCACCTGCGGTTTTAAAACTTTCCAACGCCTCTGAAAGGGTTAACGTATCCGGCACAATCAGCGTGTTGCGAATTTGTACGCCGCTGTTCAGTGCCAGGCTTTGGTTAGCCAGCACGCGGTTCAGCAGGTCTTTAGAATCGACATAGCCGATGATGTGGTCAATATCTTCATTACAGACGAGAAACTTAGAGTGCGGATGTTCCGCAACCTTATTCTTCAGACTTTGCTCATCTTCGTGGAGATCAAACCAAATCACGTTTTCACGCGGTGTCATTGAAGACGGAACGGTACGGGATTCCAGCTCAAAGACGTTTTCAATCAGCTCGTGTTCCTGTTTACGTAACACGCCCGCCAGCGCACCGGCTTCCACTACCGCGTAGATATCATCAGAAGTGATGTCATCTTTACGTACCATTGGCAGTTTGAAAATACGGAAGATTATGTTCGCCAGTCCGTTGAAGAACCACACCAGCGGGGTGCAAACGTACAGGCAGAAGCGCATCGGGTTGATGATACGCAAAGCCACAGCTTCTGGCGCAATCATACCGATGCGTTTCGGGGTTAAATCCGCAAACAGGATAAACATGCCAGTCACTAACGAGAAAGAGAGAATAAAGCTCAGTTGCTCAGAGAGTTCTGCCGACATATAGCGGGAGAACAGGCTGTGAAAAGCTGGAGAAAATGCCGCATCACCGACGATACCGCCGAGAATCGCCACTGCGTTCAGACCGATCTGGACCACGGTAAAGAACATGCCGGGATTTTCCTGCATATTCAAAACGCGTTGGGCATTTATATTGCCTTCATCAGCCAGCAGTTTAAGTTTGATTTTGCGTGAGGCGGCAAGCGAGATCTCGGACATCGAGAAGAACGCACTTACAGCGATCAAACAGAGTATGACTAAAATACTGTTTAACATATCTTATCCGACCTTTCAGGCCAGATCCTCGGAAGGGGAAGTTGATTAATTTGTGTGAAATACACATTGAAAGCCGATTCGAAGAAAGTGAACCGGCATTTTCAGTGGCTAGTATAGCGTAAGGTACTGTAAAGCCGCCAGAGGGTTAAAATTCAGACAGCTGAAAAATGAAAAACTGCCTGATGCGCTATGCCGAACAGGCCTACGCAGTCCCCGCAATATATTGAATTTGGACGATTTTGTAGGCCTGGCATTTTGTTTACGCCGTATCCGGCATAAACAAAATGCACTTTATCAACAATCTACATTTGTACCCGTAACGCTATGCTTCCGGCGGCAGACAGACGCCAATTCCGCCAATTCCACAGTAACCATACGGGTTTTTATGCAGATATTGCTGGTGGTCATCTTCGGCATAATAAAACGGTGTGGCGTTAGCGATTTCCGTGGTGATGCGACGATCGTCATCGGCGGCAAGCATCGCCGCCTGAAAACGTTCCAGACTGGCGCGAGCGGCGGCATCCTGTTCTGGGGTCAGCGGATAAATCGCTGAACGATACTGCGTGCCGTGGTCATTGCCCTGACGCATTCCCTGGGCGGGATCGTGATTCTCCCAAAATACTTGTAGCAACTGCTCATAGCTGATGACGGATGGATCGTAAACAATGCGCACCGCTTCGGCATGGCCAGTATCGCCGGAGCACACTTCCCGATAAGTCGGATTTGGCGTATAGCCGCCGGTATAGCCTGCGGCGGTGCTGTAAACGCCGGGTAACTGCCAGAACAGACGCTCCACACCCCAGAAACAACCCATCGCAAAAATGGCAATCTCCATTCCGTCAGGTACATTGGTCATTGAGTGGCCGTTGACCGCATGCAGTATGGCTACGGGCATCGGGGTGTTACGTCCAGGCAGGGCATCGGCGGGGGAAACCAGATGCTTTTTATCAAATAAACTCATGGTGTCGCTCTCCCGAAAATCGGTCATTGGGGTTAAGGTTGTAACAAGAGGCGTATTTGCACACAATAACCACCGTGAATAGGTCTAAAGTAAAACATAAGAAATATTTTGGGTTTAGTCTGCTTTTTAATCCATATTACTGGATTTTTGTTAAGCCGTTTAACGGCGTTCCAGGGGCAGGAAAAAAGGATATTCAGGAGAAAATGTGCGCTATATCCGACAGTTATGCTGTGTAAGCTTACTCTGCTTAAGCGGATCTGCCGTCGCCGCGAACGTCCGTCTACAGGTCGAGGGGTTATCGGGACAGCTGGAAAAGAACGTTCGCGCGCAGCTTTCTACGATTGAAAGTGATGAAGTGACGCCAGACCGTCGCTTTCGCGCACGCGTCGATGATGCCATCCGCGAAGGTCTGAAAGCGCTGGGCTATTACCAGCCGACCATTGAATTTGATCTCCGTCCACCGCCAAAGAAAGGGCGGCAGGTATTGATCGCCAAAGTCACGCCAGGCGTGCCGGTGTTAATTGGCGGCACCGATGTGGTATTGCGCGGCGGCGCGCGGACCGATAAAGACTATTTGAAATTGCTCGATACTCGCCCGGCTATTGGTACGGTACTGAACCAGGGCGATTATGAAAATTTCAAAAAGTCCTTAACCAGCATTGCGTTGCGTAAAGGTTATTTCGATAGCGAATTTACCAAAGCACAGCTGGGCATTGCGCTCGGCCTGCATAAAGCCTTCTGGGATATTGATTATAACAGTGGCGAACGTTACCGCTTTGGGCATGTGACCTTTGAAGGATCACAAATCCGCGATGAATACCTGCAAAATCTGGTGCCGTTTAAAGAGGGCGATGAGTACGAATCGAAAGATCTGGCAGAACTGAACCGTCGACTTTCTGCTACCGGCTGGTTTAACTCGGTGGTGGTGGCTCCACAATTTGATAAAGCGCGCGAAACGAAAGTATTACCATTGACGGGCGTGGTTTCGCCGCGAACAGAAAACACCATCGAAACCGGCGTCGGTTACTCTACGGACGTGGGACCGCGCGTGAAAGCGACGTGGAAAAAGCCGTGGATGAACTCTTACGGTCACAGTTTGACCACCAGTACCAGTATTTCCGCGCCGGAACAGATCCTCGACTTCAGCTATAAAATGCCGCTGCTGAAGAATCCGCTGGAACAATATTATTTGGTGCAGGGCGGTTTTAAGCGCACTGACCTGAACGATACCGAGTCTGACTCCACTACGCTGGTGGCTTCTCGCTACTGGGATCTCTCCAGCGGCTGGCAGCGTGCCATTAACCTGCGCTGGAGTTTCGACCACTTTACCCAGGGTGAAATTACCAACACCACGATGCTGTTTTATCCTGGGGTGATGATTAGCCGCACGCGTTCTCGTGGTGGCCTGATGCCAACCTGGGGCGACTCGCAACGCTACTCTATCGACTACTCCAACACGGCCTGGGGCTCGGATGTTGATTTCTCCGTTTTCCAGGCGCAGAACGTCTGGATCCGCACACTGTACGATCGCCATCGTTTTGTGACACGCGGCACGCTGGGCTGGATTGAAACGGGTGATTTCGACAAAGTACCGCCGGATCTGCGTTTCTTCGCCGGGGGCGATCGCAGTATTCGCGGCTACAAATACAAATCTATCGCCCCGAAATACGCCAACGGTGACCTGAAAGGGGCCTCGAAGCTGATAACCGGATCGCTGGAATACCAGTACAACGTGACCGGAAAATGGTGGGGCGCGGTGTTTGTCGATAGCGGCGAAGCGGTAAGCGATATTCGCCGCAGCGACTTTAAAACCGGTACCGGTGTCGGCGTGCGCTGGGAATCGCCGGTCGGGCCAATCAAACTCGATTTTGCCGTGCCGGTCGCGGATAAAGACGAACACGGGTTACAGTTTTACATCGGTCTGGGGCCAGAATTATGAGTTTATGGAAAAAAATCAGCCTCGGCGTGGTTATCGTTATCTTACTGTTGCTGGGATCGGTGGCGTTTCTGGTGGGCACCACCAGCGGCCTGCATCTGGTATTTAAAGCGGCGGATCGCTGGGTGCCAGGACTGGATATTGGCAAGGTCACCGGCGGCTGGCGTGATCTCACCTTGTCTGACGTTCGTTATGAGCAGCCAGGCGTGGCGGTAAAAGCGGGCAATCTGCATCTGGCGGTCGGGCTTGAGTGCCTGTGGAACAGTAGCGTTTGTATTAATGATCTGGCGCTGAAAGACATTCAGGTCAACATCGACAGTAAAAAAATGCCTCCTTCTGAACAGGTTGAAGAAGAGGAAGATAGCGGTCCGCTGGATCTCTCCACGCCGTATCCCATTACCCTGACACGGGTGGCGCTGGACAACGTCAACATCAAGATTGATGACACCACGGTATCGGTGATGGACTTCACCTCCGGCCTCAACTGGCAGGAGAAAACCCTGACCCTGAAACCGACATCGCTGAAAGGCCTGTTGATTGCTTTGCCGAAAGTGGCGGAAGCGGCGCAGGAAGAAGTGGTCGAACCGAAAATTGAAAATCCACAGCCGGAGGAAAAGCCGCTCGGCGAAACGCTGAAAGATCTCTTTTCTCGCCCGGTATTGCCGGAAATGACCGACGTGCATTTGCCGCTTAACCTGAACATTGAAGAGTTTAAGGGCGAGCAGCTGCGCGTGACGGGCGACACGGACATCACCGTGAGCACCATGCTGCTGAAAGTGAGCAGCATTGACGGCAATACTAAACTGGACGCCCTGGATATCGACTCCAGTCAAGGGATCGTCAACGCCAGCGGCACGGCGCAGCTGTCAGACAACTGGCCGGTGGATATCACCCTCAACAGCACACTGAACGTGGAGCCGTTGAAAGGTGAAAAGGTGAAGCTGAAAGTGGGCGGTGCGCTGCGCGAACAGCTGGAGATAGGCGTTAACCTTTCCGGTCCGGTGGATATGGATTTACGCGCCCAGACGCGACTGGCGGAAGCCGGATTGCCGCTCAACGTGGAAGTGAACAGCAAACAGCTTTACTGGCCGTTCACTGGTGAGAAGCAGTATCAGGCGGATGATCTGAAACTGAAACTTACCGGCAAAATGACCGATTACACGCTCTCTATGCGCACGGCTGTTAAGGGCCAGGAGATCCCGCCAGCCACCATTACCCTTGATGCCAAAGGTAATGAACAGCAGGTCAATCTCGACAAACTTACCGTCGCGGCGCTGGAAGGGAAAACGGAACTTAAGGCGTTGCTCGACTGGCAGCAGGCCATTAGTTGGCGCGGTGAGCTAACGCTTAACGGCATTAACACCGCCAAAGAGATCCCGGAGTGGCCGTCGAAACTCAATGGCTTGATTAAAACCCGCGGTAGCCTGTACGGCGGCACCTGGCAGATGGAGGTGCCAGAACTGAAGCTGACCGGTAACGTCAAACAGAACAAAGTGAACGTTGACGGCACGCTGAAAGGCAACAGTTACATGCAGTGGATGATCCCAGGGCTGCATCTGGAACTGGGGCCAAACAGTGCCGAAGTGAAAGGCGAGCTGGGGGTAAAAGATCTCAATCTTGATGCCACCATCAACGCGCCGGGGCTGGATAACGCGCTGCCGGGGCTTGGCGGTACAGCGAAAGGGCTGGTGAAAGTACGCGGCACGGTGGAAGCGCCACAACTACTGGCAGATATCACCGCGCGCGGCCTGCGCTGGCAGGAACTTTCCGTGGCGCAGGTTCGCGTGGAAGGCGACATTAAATCCACCGATCAGATCGCCGGGAAACTCGACGTACGCGTTGAGCAAATTTCGCAACCGGATGTAAATATCAATCTCGTCACCCTGAATGCCAAAGGCAGTGAAAAGCAGCACGAGCTACAGTTGCGGATTCAGGGCGAGCCTGTCTCCGGGCAGCTTAATCTGGCAGGAAGTTTTGATCGCAAAGAAGAACGCTGGAAGGGAACTCTTAGCAATACCCGCTTCCAGACGCCGGTCGGCCCGTGGTCGCTGACCCGCGATATTGCGCTGGATTACCGCAATAAGGAGCAAAAAATCAGCATCGGGCCACACTGCTGGCTTAACCCGAATGCGGAACTGTGCGTGCCGCAAACTATCGATGCGGGTGCCGAAGGGCGTGCGGTGGTGAATCTCAACCGCTTCGACCTGGCCATGCTGAAACCATTTATGCCAGAAACCACTCAGGCCAGCGGTATCTTCACGGGTAAAGCGGACGTTGCCTGGGACACCACGAAAGAGGGGCTGCCGCAGGGCAGTATCACTCTTTCGGGGCGTAATGTGCAGGTGACGCAAACCGTCAACGATGCGGCGCTGCCCGTGGCGTTTCAGACGCTGAATCTGACGGCGGAGTTGCGTAACAACCGTGCCGAATTGGGCTGGACCATCCGCCTGACCAATAACGGCCAGTTTGATGGTCAGGTGCAGGTGACCGATCCGCAAGGCCGCCGTAATCTTGGTGGCAACGTCAATATCCGTAACTTCAACCTTGCGATGATAAACCCCATCTTTACCCGTGGGGAAAAAGCAGCGGGGATGGTGAGTGCCAACTTGCGTCTGGGTGGTGATGTGCAAAGCCCGCAGTTGTTTGGTCAGCTTCAGGTTACGGGGGTGGATATCGACGGCAACTTTATGCCGTTTGATATGCAACCAAGCCAGCTTGCGGTCAACTTTAACGGTATGCGCTCGACGCTTGCAGGTACCGTGCGGACCCAGCAGGGTGAAATCTACCTGAACGGTGATGCCGACTGGAGCCAGATTGAAAACTGGCGGGCGCGGGTAACAGCGAAGGGCAGTAAAGTGCGTATCACCGTGCCGCCGATGGTACGAATGGATGTATCGCCAGATGTTGTATTCGAGGCTACACCAAACCTGTTTACCCTCGATGGTCGCGTGGATGTTCCGTGGGCGCGCATCGTGGTGCACGATCTGCCGGAAAGCGCAGTAGGCGTTTCCAGCGATGTGGTGATGCTTAACGATAACCTGCAACCGGAAGAGCCGAAAACGGCGTCGATTCCGATTAACAGTAACCTGATTGTCCACGTTGGCAACAATGTGCGCATTGACGCCTTTGGCCTGAAAGCGCGGCTGACGGGCGATCTCAACGTCGTTCAGGACAAACAAGGGCTGGGCCTGAACGGGCAGATCAACATCCCTGAAGGGCGCTTCCATGCCTATGGTCAGGATCTGATTGTGCGTAAGGGTGAGCTACTGTTCTCTGGTCCGCCAGATCAACCGTATCTTAATATCGAAGCTATTCGTAACCCGGATGCTACAGAAGACGACGTCATCGCCGGAGTTCGCGTCACTGGTCTGGCGGACGAACCGAAAGCGGAGATCTTCTCTGACCCGGCGATGTCGCAACAAGCTGCATTGTCTTATTTGCTACGTGGACAAGGGCTGGAGAGCGATCAGAGCGACAGTGCGGCAATGACCTCGATGCTGATTGGCCTGGGGGTTGCGCAAAGTGGCCAGATTGTGGGTAAAATCGGCGAGACGTTTGGCGTAAGCAATTTAGCGCTCGACACCGAGGGAGTTGGCGACTCCTCCCAGGTGGTGGTCAGCGGCTATGTATTGCCAGGCCTGCAAGTGAAATACGGCGTGGGTATATTTGACTCTATAGCAACACTCACGTTACGTTATCGCCTGATGCCTAAGCTATATCTGGAAGCCGTGTCTGGTGTAGACCAGGCACTGGATTTGCTCTATCAGTTCGAGTTTTAGCAATGCGAATATTTGTCTACGGCAGTTTACGCCACAAACAAGGCAACAGTCACTGGATGACCAATGCCCAGTTACTGGGCGATTTCAGTATTGATAACTACCAGTTGTATAGCCTGGGCCACTATCCAGGCGCAGTTCCGGGGAACGGAACAGTACATGGTGAAGTTTATCGTATTGACAACGCCACGCTGGCCGAACTTGATGCCTTGCGCACCAGGGGCGGTGAATACGCGCGCCAGTTGATTCAGACGCCGTACGGGAGTGCATGGATGTACGTTTATCAACGACCCGTTGATGGATTAAAGCTAATTGAAAGCGGCGACTGGTTAGACAGGGATAAGTAATAATAAAAGCACGCCACCTTCGGGTGGCGTTGTTTTATGCGATGTATCTCGCGATTTTTTTGTAACTTTCCCATCTTTTGCTTTTCTCTCCGGGCCGCTTTCCATATCCGTTAACGCATGTAAAACTCTGCTGGCGTTAACAAATGTGCAGGGGTAAAACGGGGGCACGCTTTGAACGGTGAGTATGAGTGAGGCCGGCTAACTTCCAGCAAGTGGCTATGAACAGCAAAATGGTGGTCGAGTTTAGCTTGTTCTTACCGTTCAAGCCTTTAAACTGCTGAAAATAATAATAGTGGAGTAGAGAGTTTATAAATTGCGGGCATAAAAAAACCCCTACTAACCGAAGCCCGGCGTTCAGGGTTATTACGCCAGAAGAACTTATTTATTCTTGGCGCGCTCGAAGGAAGCAACGATTTCAGCTTTAGCGGCTTCTGCGTTTTCCCAACCTTCAACTTTAACCCACTTGCCTTTTTCGAGGTCTTTGTAGTGCTCGAAGAAGTGAGCGATTTGCGCTTTCAGCAGCTCTGGCAGATCGTTAACGTCTTTAATGTGATCGTATTCTTTGCTCAGCTTGGTGTGCGGAACAGCAATCAGTTTCGCATCTTCACCGGCTTCGTCGGTCATTTTCAGTACGCCAACCGGACGGCAGCGGATCACAGAACCCGGCTGCAGCGGGTACGGAGTCGGGACCAGTACGTCAACCGGGTCACCGTCCAGAGACAGGGTGTGGTTGATGTAACCGTAGTTGCACGGATAGAACATCGCGGTGGACATGAAGCGGTCAACGAACAGTGCGCCGCTCTCTTTGTCGATTTCGTATTTGATCGGATCTGCGTTAGCCGGGATCTCAATAACAACGTAGATGTCTTCCGGCAGATCTTTACCCGCAGGGACGTTGAGTAAGCTCATGTCTGTTTCCTTTAAAAATATGTGGCAAACAAGTGCCGAGTATTATAGCCAACTCGCGCCGAATGTCTTCGCTTGTTTTCGTCTTCATTTTCCTTTTTCGCCAGTTTTAAGACGGTATACAGAGCAGGAAAATCCATAACCGTAGCCGCATTTTTCATAGTGAGATGAAAGCGATTACAAACTTGTGATTAACGTTTTATTTACTTTTTTGAAGTGTGATGTAACGCAATCCGTTACATAACGAATTGTCTATAGTTTTTTCGCGAACATCTTTTCACCAATAATAATTACCCCGACGAGGACAACCCTATGTGGAAACGCTTACTTGTAGTCTCTGCAGTCTCGGCAGCCATGTCGTCTATGGCGTTGGCCGCTCCATTAACAGTAGGATTTTCGCAGGTCGGATCGGAATCCGGCTGGCGCGCCGCAGAAACCAATGTGGCGAAAAGTGAAGCCGAAAAACGCGGTATCACACTGAAAATTGCCGATGGTCAGCAAAAGCAGGAAAACCAGATTAAAGCGGTACGTTCCTTCGTCGCGCAAGGGGTGGATGCGATCTTTATCGCTCCAGTGGTAGCGACCGGTTGGGAGCCGGTATTAAAAGAGGCGAAAGATGCCGAAATCCCGGTCTTCTTGCTTGACCGTTCCATCGATGTGAAAGACAAATCTCTCTATATGACCACTGTCACCGCCGACAACATCCTCGAAGGCAAGTTGATTGGTGACTGGCTGGTAAAAGAAGTGAATGGCAAACCATGCAACGTGGTGGAGCTGCAGGGCACCGTCGGGGCCAGCGTCGCCATTGACCGTAAGAAAGGCTTTGCCGAAGCCATTAAGAATGCGCCAAATATCAAAATTATCCGCTCGCAGTCAGGTGACTTCACCCGCAGCAAAGGCAAAGAAGTGATGGAGAGCTTTATCAAAGCGGAAAACAACGGCAAAAACATCTGCATGGTTTACGCCCATAACGATGACATGGTGATTGGTGCAATTCAGGCAATTAAAGAAGCGGGCCTGAAACCGGGCAAAGATATCCTGACAGGCTCTATCGACGGCGTGCCGGACATCTACAAAGCGATGATTGATGGCGAAGCGAACGCCAGCGTTGAACTGACGCCGAACATGGCAGGTCCTGCTTTCGATGCGCTGGAGAAATACAAAAAAGACGGCACCATGCCTGAAAAGCTGACGTTAACCAAATCCACCCTTTATCTGCCTGATACCGCAAAAGAAGAGTTAGAGAAGAAGAAAAATATGGGGTATTGAGGGTTGCTATGCCTGATGCCGATTCGTAGGCCGGATAAGGCGCTCGCGCCGCATCCGGCGGTTGTGCGCTGAAGCCTGATGCGACGCTTACCGCGTCTTATCATGCCTACTGGGAGCACGCTTTACACCGGGGGAAACCATGACGACCGACCAACACCAGGAAATCCTCCGCACCGAAGGATTAAGTAAATTTTTCCCCGGTGTCAAAGCGTTAGACAACGTTGATTTCAGCCTGCGCCGTGGTGAAATCATGGCGCTGCTCGGTGAAAACGGGGCGGGAAAATCGACGCTCATCAAAGCATTAACCGGTGTATACCACGCCGATCGCGGCACTATCTGGCTGGAAGGCCAGGCTATCTCACCGAAAAACACCGCCCACGCACAACAACTCGGCATCGGCACCGTCTATCAGGAAGTCAACCTGCTACCCAATATGTCGGTCGCTGATAATCTATTCATAGGTCGCGAACCCAAACGTTTCGGCCTTCTACGCCGTAAAGAGATAGAAAAGCGCGCCACCGAACTGATGGCATCTTACGGTTTCTCCCTCGACGTGCGCGAACCGCTCAACCGCTTTTCAGTCGCGATGCAGCAAATCGTCGCCATTTGCCGGGCTATCGATCTCTCCGCCAAAGTGCTGATCCTCGATGAACCCACCGCCAGTCTCGACACTCAGGAAGTAGAGTTACTGTTTGGCCTGATGCGTCAGCTTCGCGATCGCGGCGTCAGTCTGATCTTCGTCACTCACTTTCTCGATCAGGTCTATCAGGTCAGCGATCGGATCACCGTCTTACGTAACGGCAGTTTTGTGGGCTGTCGGGAAACCCGCGAGCTACCGCAGATCGAACTGGTAAAAATGATGCTGGGGCGTGAACTGGACACCCACGCGCTTCAGCGTGCCGGGAGAACATTGCTGAGCGACAAACCTGTTGCCGCGTTCAAAAATTACGGCAAAAAAGGAACGATCGCGCCGTTTGATCTCGAAGTACGCCCCGGCGAGATCGTCGGTCTGGCAGGCTTGCTGGGATCAGGACGTACCGAAACCGCCGAAGTGATCTTCGGTATCAAACCTGCTGATAGCGGCACGGCGTTGATCAAAGGCAAACTGCAAACGCTACGCTCGCCACATCAGGCTTCGGTACTGGGCATCGGCTTCTGCCCGGAAGACAGGAAAACCGATGGCATTATCGCCGCCGCCTCGGTGCGGGAAAATATCATCCTCGCTCTCCAGGCCCAGCGCGGCTGGCTGCGACCAATTTCCCGCAAAGAGCAGCAAGAGATTGCCGAACGCTTTATTCGCCAGCTTGGCATTCGCACACCTTCCACCGAACAACCGATTGAATTTCTCTCCGGCGGCAATCAGCAAAAAGTGTTGCTTTCACGTTGGCTACTGACCCGACCGCAATTTCTGATCCTCGACGAGCCAACGCGCGGAATTGATGTTGGTGCCCACGCCGAGATCATCCGCCTGATTGAAACGCTGTGCGCCGATGGGCTGGCGCTGCTGGTGATCTCCTCCGAGCTGGAAGAGCTGGTGGGCTATGCCGACCGGGTGATTATCATGCGCGATCGCAAACAGGTAGCGGAGATCCCACTGGCAGAGCTTTCCGTTCCGGCGATCATGAACGCCATTGCGGCGTAAGGAGAACAGTGTGATGCCTCAATCTCTCCCGGACACTACGCCGCCGAAAAGGCGTTTTCGCTGGCCAACAGGAATGCCGCAGCTGGCGGCACTGTTGCTGGTGCTGCTGGTTGATAGCCTGGTGGCCCCGCATTTCTGGCAGGTGGTGCTTCAGGATGGGCGTTTGTTCGGTAGCCCTATCGACATTTTTAACCGTGCGGCCCCCGTTGCGCTACTGGCGATTGGCATGACGCTGGTTATCGCCACCGGTGGGATTGATCTCTCCGTAGGGGCGGTGATGGCTATCGCCGGAGCCACAACGGCTGCGATGACGGTCGCGGGATTCAGCCTGCCAATTGTTTTGTTAAGCGCCCTCGGCACTGGCATCCTGGCGGGATTGTGGAACGGCATACTGGTAGCGATCCTCAAAATTCAGCCGTTTGTCGCCACCCTGATCCTGATGGTCGCCGGGCGCGGCGTGGCGCAACTGATCACCTCCGGACAGATCGTCACATTTAACTCACCGGATCTCTCCTGGTTTGGCAGTGGATCGCTGTTGTTCCTGCCAACGCCAGTCATTATTGCGGTGCTGACGCTTCTCCTGTTCTGGCTGTTGACCCGCAAAACGGCACTGGGGATGTTTATCGAAGCCGTTGGTATCAACATTCGGGCGGCAAAAAATGCCGGGGTAAACACGCGGATCATCGTCATGCTCACCTACGTTTTGAGCGGGCTATGTGCGGCGATTGCGGGCATTATCGTGGCGGCGGATATTCGCGGTGCCGATGCCAATAACGCCGGGTTATGGCTGGAGCTGGACGCCATTCTTGCAGTGGTGATTGGCGGCGGATCGCTGATGGGCGGGCGCTTTAACCTGCTGCTTTCGGTGGTGGGGGCGCTGATTATTCAGGGAATGAACACCGGAATTTTGCTTTCTGGCTTTCCGCCGGAGATGAACCAGGTGGTGAAAGCGGTGGTGGTGCTTTGCGTGCTGATTGTTCAGTCGCAACGCTTTATCAGTCTGATTAAAGGGGTACGTAACCGTGATAAAACGTAATTTGCCACTGATGATCACCATCGGCGTCTTTGTGTTGGGTTATATCTACTGTCTGACCCAGTTTCCCGGTTTTGCTTCCACAAGAGTGATCTGCAATATCCTGACCGATAATGCCTTTCTTGGGATAATCGCCGTTGGCATGACCTTTGTGATCCTCTCCGGTGGGATCGATCTCTCCGTCGGTTCGGTGATCGCCTTTACCGGCGTGTTTCTGGCAAAAGTGATTGGCGATTTCGGCCTCTCGCCGCTGCTGGCGTTTCCGCTGGTGTTGGTGATGGGCTGTGCCTTCGGCGCATTTATGGGACTTCTGATCGACGCCCTGAAGATCCCGGCGTTTATCATTACTTTGGCCGGAATGTTCTTTTTGCGTGGCGTCAGCTATCTCGTTTCGGAAGAGTCGATCCCGATAAACCATCCTGTTTATGACACGCTCTCAAGCCTTGCGTGGAAAATCCCTGGCGGTGGTCGCTTAAGTGCGATGGGACTACTGATGCTGGCGGTGGTGGTTATCGGCATATTACTCGCGCATCGTACCCGTTTTGGTAATCAGGTATACGCCATTGGCGGCAACGCAACGTCGGCAAACCTGATGGGGATTTCCACTCGCAGCACCACTATTCGCATTTATATGCTCTCCACCGGACTGGCAACGCTGGCGGGGATTGTCTTCTCGATTTATACCCAGGCCGGATATGCACTGGCGGGCGTAGGTGTGGAACTGGATGCTATCGCCTCAGTGGTAATTGGCGGTACGCTTTTGAGTGGTGGCGTTGGAACGGTATTAGGGACGCTTTTTGGCGTGGCGATTCAGGGACTGATTCAGACTTACATAAACTTTGATGGCACGCTGAGTTCCTGGTGGACGAAAATCGCCATCGGTATTTTGTTGTTTATTTTTATAGCATTACAGCGTGGATTAACGGTGCTGTGGGAGAATCGTCAGAGTTCGCCAGTGACAAGAGTCAACATTGCGCAGCGATAAAAACGCCTCTCCGTGTGGAGAGGCGCAGGAGCTTACGCGTCCGGGAACTCACGGATAAAGCGTTCGACATCTTCAACCATATGGTCGTTGCCGACAAAGAACGAACGGCGCTGGTGCAGGGTTTCCGGGATAATATCCAGAATACGCTCTTTGCCATCGCTCGCTTTACCGCCCGCTTGTTCCGCCAGGAATGCCATCGGGTTGCACTCATACAGTAAACGTAGTTTACCGTCCGGGTGGCTGGCGGTGCTTGGGTAGAGATAAATACCGCCTTTCAGCAGGTTACGGTGGAAATCCGCGACCAGTGAACCGATATAACGTGAGGTATACGGGCGGTTGGTGGATTTATCTTCTTCCTGGCAGAATTTAATGTACTTCTTCACCCCGTTCGGAAACTTAATGTAGTTTCCTTCGTTGATGGAGTAGGTTTTGCCTTTCTCCGGGAAGCGCATCCGTTCCTGGCACAGGCAGAAAACACCCAGCGAAGGATCATAAGTAAAGGCGTGAACACCGCATCCGGTGGTGTAAACCAGCATAGTAGAGGAGCCGTATACCACGTAACCTGCCGCAACCTGTTTGTTACCAGGCTGGAGGAAATCTTCTTCCGTTACCGGCGTGCCAACAGGCGTAACGCGGCGGTAGATAGAGAAAATGGTACCGACAGAGACGTTAACATCGATGTTGGACGAGCCATCCAGTGGGTCCATCAGCACCACGTATTTTGCGTGTTCACAGCCTTCAAAGACGACAATCTCATCTTCTTCTTCAGAGGCAATGCCCGCAACGATATCGCGTGCTTTCAGTGCGGCTTTCAGTTTCTCATTAGCGAACAGGTCGAGTTTCTGCTGAACCTCGCCCTGCACGTTCTCAGCACCGCTGGCACCCAGGATATCAACCAGTCCTGCTTTGTTGATATCGCGATGGATAATCTTGGCGCCCAGTTTTATTGCCGACAGCAAAGCAGTGAGCTCACCGGTAGCATGAGAAAACTCGTGCTGCTTTTCGACAATAAATTCACCTAACGTTTTCATAAAACTTTCCCTGCAATGTTTATGGAGTAAAGCGACCGCAACAATCTTAACAAATAATCCCAATGTTGCGCTCAGGTGAATCGCGCCAGCAAATTACGGATTATCCTGAAATGCGTTTCTCACTTGCCCGACATATGCGTAAAATGAGCGCCAGATTAAAAAAGGATAGTGACGTATGCGCATTCATATTTTAGGAATTTGTGGCACGTTTATGGGCGGTCTGGCGATGCTGGCGCGCCAGTTAGGCCATGAAGTAACGGGTTCGGACGCCAATGTGTATCCGCCGATGAGCACCTTACTTGAGAAGCAAGGCATTGAACTGATTCAGGGTTACGATGCCAGCCAGCTCGATCCACAGCCGGATCTGGTGATTATTGGTAACGCCATGACCCGTGGAAATCCGTGTGTGGAAGCGGTACTGGAAAAAAACATCCCTTATATGTCAGGTCCGCAGTGGCTGCACGATTTTGTGCTGCGCGACCGCTGGGTGCTGGCCGTTGCCGGTACACACGGCAAAACCACCACGGCGGGAATGGCGACCTGGATTCTGGAACAATGCGGTTACAAACCGGGATTTGTGATCGGCGGTGTGCCGGGGAACTTTGAGGTTTCGGCGCGTCTGGGCGAAAGCGACTTCTTTGTTATCGAAGCGGATGAGTACGACTGCGCCTTCTTCGACAAACGCTCTAAATTTGTCCATTACTGCCCGCGTACGCTGATCCTCAACAACCTTGAGTTCGATCACGCCGATATCTTTGACGACCTGAAAGCGATCCAGAAACAGTTCCACCATCTGGTGCGTATCGTTCCGGGGCAGGGGCGTATTATCTGGCCGGAAAACGACATCAACCTGAAACAAACCATGGCGATGGGCTGCTGGAGCGAGCAGGAGCTGGTGGGCGAGCAGGGGCACTGGCAGGCGAAAAAGCTGACCACCGATGCTTCCGAATGGGAAGTCTTGCTGGATGGCGAAAAAGTGGGCGAAGTGAAATGGTCGCTGGTAGGCGAACATAATATGCACAATGGCCTGATGGCGATTGCAGCGGCTCGCCATGTTGGTGTAGCGCCGGCAGATGCCGCTAACGCGCTGGGTTCGTTTATTAACGCTCGTCGCCGTCTGGAGTTGCGTGGTGAAGCGAATGGCGTCACGGTATATGACGATTTTGCCCATCACCCGACGGCGATTCTGGCAACGCTTGCGGCGCTGCGTGGCAAAGTTGGTGGTACGGCGCGCATTATTGCCGTGCTGGAACCTCGCTCGAATACCATGAAAATGGGGATCTGCAAAGACGATCTGGCACCTTCATTAGGTCGTGCCGATGAAGTCTTCCTGCTGCAACCGGCACATATTCCGTGGCAGGTGGCAGAAGTGGCAGAAGCCTGCGTTCAGCCTGCACACTGGAGCGGCGATGTGGATACGCTGGCAGATATGGTGGTGAAAACCGCTCAGCCTGGCGACCATATTCTGGTGATGAGCAACGGCGGTTTTGGTGGGATCCATCAGAAACTGCTGGATGGGCTGGCGAAGAAAGCGGAAGCTGCGCAGTAATTCACAGCCTCAGCCTGATAGAGTGTGTGTAGGCCGGATAAGGCGTTCACGCCGCATCCGGCATTTGAGCATAGTGCCTGATGCGACGCTTGATGCGTCTTATCAGGCCTACAGGTGCACCGCATCCGGCAAACCATACTCACATCAACAACGAAAATTACCCTTCGTTCTCCGCTAACTCGCGCAGATACTGGAAAATCTGGCGTGCGGATTTCGGCGGCTTATTCCCTTCTTTCTCTTTCTTCGCGTTACGGATCAGAGTACGCAGTTGCTGACGATCGGCATCGGGCCACAGATTCAATACTTCAGCGATGGCTTCATCACCCTGGTCGATCAGACGATCGCGCAGGTTTTCCAGTTTATGGAACAACACCACTTGCTGGTTGTGGCGGTTTTTCAGCTTATCCAGCGCCTGACGGATCGGTTCTACGTCGCGCTGGCGCAGCATCTTACCGATGAGCTGCAACTGGCGGCGGCGACCTTCCATCTTAATACGCTGGGCGAGCTCAATAGCCGCGCGCAGATCCGCATCTAACGGGATCTTATCCAGCGCGTTTTTCCCCAGATCAACAATTTCCGCGCCAAGGCGTTTTAGCTCCTCGGCATCACGTTTAATTTCACTTTTACTGACCCAGATAATTTCATCGTCTTCGTCTTCGATGTCATCACCGGGAACGTCGTCGAGCCAGTCTTCGGGCTGCTTAGTCATCTCAGGCTCCTTAAAAAAAGAGGCTAATGTTACCAGTTAAGATGCGCACTGAAAAACGGTTCTCTGTTAGACTTCAGAGAAACTCTCTACATTATGGCACTTGCAATGAAAGTAATCTCTCAAGTTGAAGCGCAGCGCAAGATTCTGGAAGAAGCAGTTTCGACTGCGCTGGAGTTGGCCTCAGGCAAATCGGACGGTGCAGAAGTTGCCGTCAGCAAGACCACCGGCATTAGCGTAAGCACGCGTTATGGTGAAGTGGAGAATGTTGAATTCAATAGCGATGGCGCGCTGGGGATCACCGTTTATCACCAGAACCGTAAAGGTAGCGCATCGTCTACCGATTTAAGCCCGCAGGCCATTGCCCGCACCGTACAGGCGGCGCTGGATATTGCCCGTTACACTTCGCCAGATCCGTATGCAGGCGTGGCAGACAAAGAACTGCTGGCTTTCGACGCGCCGGATCTTGACCTGTTCCACCCTGCGGACGTTTCTCCGGATGAAGCCATTGAACTGGCGGCCCGTGCGGAACAGGCGGCATTGCAGGCGGACAAACGCATCACCAATACCGAAGGCGGTAGCTTTAACAGCCACTACGGTGTCAAAGTTTTTGGCAACAGCCACGGCATGTTGCAGGGTTACTGCTCAACGCGTCATTCGCTCTCCAGTTGTGTAATCGCCGAAGAAAATGGCGATATGGAGCGCGATTATGCCTACACCATTGGGCGTGCGATGAGCGATCTACAAACGCCAGAGTGGGTTGGGGCCGACTGTGCTCGCCGTACCTTATCGCGCCTGTCACCGCGTAAACTTTCTACCATGAAAGCGCCGGTGATTTTTGCCAATGAAGTGGCAACAGGGTTGTTTGGTCATTTGGTGGGGGCGATAGCGGGTGGTGCGGTCTACCGTAAATCGACCTTCTTGCTGGATTCGCTGGGTAAACAAATTCTGCCGGATTGGCTGACCATTGAAGAGCATCCGCATCTGCTGAAAGGGCTGGCATCTACACCATTCGACAGCGAAGGTGTGCGCACCGAGCGCCGCGATATCGTCAAAGATGGCATCCTGACTCAGTGGCTGCTGACCAGCTATTCGGCGCGGAAACTGGGGCTGAAAAGCACCGGACATGCGGGCGGTATTCACAACTGGCGGATTGCCGGACAAGAGCTAAGCTTCGAACAAATGCTCAAAGAGATGGGCACCGGGCTGGTGGTGACGGAGCTAATGGGCCAGGGCGTGAGTGCCATTACCGGTGATTATTCCCGTGGTGCAGCTGGCTTCTGGGTAGAGAATGGCGAGATTCAGTATCCGGTGAGCGAAATCACCATCGCTGGTAATTTAAAAGATATGTGGCGCAATATTGTCACCGTCGGTAACGATATTGAAACACGCAGTAATATACAGTGTGGTTCTGTGCTGTTGCCGGAGATGAAAATCGCCGGGCAGTAAAAAACTGGCGCGACCTGCAGCGCTATAAACTAAAAAATTACACAAAATCATTCGCACTGCATCGAGACGGAAAGTGAATGAGAGCCGGGGAGCGTACTCGTAGTACGTGACTCGGGCGAATGAGCGTAGCCGTCGATGAGGCAGTGTGAAGGATGAAGTGTAAATAAAAAAGGAAGTGAGCAATGCGTAAAAGCCTGTTAGCTATTCTTGCAGTCTCCTCGTTGGTATTCAGTTCGGCGTCGTTTGCCGCTGATCTTGAAGACAATATGGAAACCCTCAACGACAATTTAAAAGTGGTTGAAAAAGCCGATAACGCGGCGCAAGTCAAAGACGCGTTAACGAAGATGCGCGCTGCGGCGCTGGATGCGCAAAAAGCGACGCCGCCGAAGCTTGAAGGCAAATCACCGGACAGCCCGGAAATGAAAGACTTCCGCCACGGTTTCGACATTCTGGTCGGTCAGATTGACGACGCGCTGAAGCTGGCAAATGAAGGTAAAGTAAAAGAAGCGCAGGCTGTCGCAGAGCAACTGAAAACGACCCGCAACGTCTATCACCAGAAGTATCGTTAATTCTTTATTTCCCTGTTGCCTGCACTCAGGTAACAGGGAACTTATCATCGCAAATGATGCACCACCTGATTGCTGCTGCCGCGCCAGATCAGGGAAGGGTCTTTTAAATCCTGCACAAATTTGCCGTCGACCAGCACGTTAATCAAATCAACAACCTGCATTTGCGCAGCGTTGAGTTCGTCGAGTTTATAGCCTGTCCACATCCAGATGTCTTTACCCGGACACTCGGCGCGGATGCGTTGTACCAGCTTCAGAATATCCGGCACGTTTTGCGGATGTAGCGGATCGCCGCCGGAGAGGGAAATACCCTGGCGTTTGATGCGAGTGTCATTCAGATCGTTAATGATCTGGTCTTCCATTGCTTTGGTAAATGGCTGACCGGAATTTACCCGCCAGGTGCTTTTGTTATAGCAACCGGGGCATTCATGAACACACCCGGAGACAAACAGGGTGCAGCGAGTGCCGGGGCCGTTGACGATGTCGACAGGATAGTACTGATGATAGTTCATTATTTCACCTGGCTTATCAGTCCGCGTGTAGGCTGCATCCGGTAATCAACGCCTGATGCGACGCTGTCGCGTCTTATCAGGCCTACAGCCGTTGCCAAATGTAGGCCGGATAAGGCGTTTACGCCGCATCCGGCATTTGCTTAACACAGAGTGAAGATTAACCTATCTGCCCATTTCCCAAATGTTTAACGCGGCGCTTAACTTCTTCCTGCTTACCAGCGTTAAACGGACGTGCATCCGGGCTACCTAAATATCCGCACACGCGGCGAGTCACCGACACACGGGAGGTGTCATGGTTACCACATTTCGGACAAGTGAAGCCTTTGCTGGTGCACTCAAACTCGCCGGTAAAGCCACACTCGTAGCATTCATCGATCGGTGTGTTGGTGCCGTAATACGGTACATGCTGATAGCTGTAATCCCAGACATCTTCCAGCGCCTTCAGGTTGTGCTGAATGTTTGGATACTCGCCATAGCAAATGAAGCCACCGTTCGCCAGTGGCGGGTAAGGCGCTTCAAAGTCGATCTTGTCGTACGGGTTCACCTTCTTCTCCACATCGAGGTGGAAACTGTTGGTGTAGTAACCTTTATCGGTCACGCCCGGCACCACGCCAAACTCAGCGGTATCGAGACGGCAGAAGCGGTCACACAGGTTCTCACTCGGCGTACTGTAGAGGCTGAAACCGTAGCCAGTTTCTTCTTTCCACTGATCCACCGCCTGACGCAGACGCTCAACAATCGCAATACCTTTCGCGCGCAGCTGCTCGTTGTCGTAAACATGCTCGCCGCCGAACAGCGCGTTAATGGTTTCGTGGATGCCGATGTAACCCAGCGAAATAGACGCACGACCATTTTTGAAGATTTCAGAAACGTCGTCGTCAGCATTCAGACGCACGCCACAAGCGCCTTCCATATAGAGGATCGGGGCTACGCGCGCTTTCACGCCTTCGAGACGAGCGATACGGGTCATCAGCGCCTTACGTGCCAACACCAGACGTTCATCCAGCAGCTTCCAGAAGGTGGCTTCATCGCCTTTTGCTTCCAGAGCAATACGCGGCAGGTTCAGGCTGATCACGCCGAGGTTGTTACGACCATCGTGGATCTGCTCGCCGTTTTCATTTTCCCACACGCCGAGGAAGCTGCGGCAGCCCATCGGGGTTTTAAACGAACCGGTGACTTTCACTACCTGATCGTAGTTCAGGATATCCGGATACATGCGCTTGCTTGCGCACTCCAGCGCCAGCTGTTTGATGTCGTAGTTCGGATCGCCTTTTTTATGGTTCAGGCCATCGCGAATCGCAAACACCAGTTTCGGGAACACCGCCGTTTTACGGTTTTTACCGAGGCCGGCGATACGGTTACGCAGGATAGATTCCTGAATCAGGCGCGACTCCCAGCTGGTGCCCAGACCAAAACCAAAGGTCACAAACGGTGTTTGACCGTTGGCGGTGTGCAGGGTGTTTACTTCGTACTCCAGCGACTGGAAGGCATCGTAGCACTCTTTGATGGTACGAGAGTTAGCGTAGCCTTCGGCGTCCGGGATGTTCCACTCTTCTGCGGTCTTGCGATGTTTGTTGTAGCTGGCGGTGACAAACGGTGCCAGCACTTCATCGATACGGTTAATGGTGGTGCCGCCATAAATATGGCTGGCGACCTGAGCAATAATCTGCGCAGTTACCGCGGTTGCCGTAGAGATCGATTTCGGCGGTTCAATCTCGGCGTTCCCCATTTTAAAGCCCTGGGTCAGCATGCCTTTCAGGTCGATCAACATGCAGTTGAACATCGGGAAGAACGGTGAGTAATCGAGATCGTGATAGTGAATATCACCACGTTCATGTGCCTGCACCACGTCACGCGGCAGCAGGTGCTGGCGTGCATAGTGTTTAGCCACGATCCCGGCCAGCAGGTCGCGCTGGGTTGGAATCACCTTGCTGTCTTTGTTGGCGTTTTCGTTGAGTAACGAGGAGTTGGTCTGCTCGACCAGACCACGGATCTCCTGGTTCAGGCGACCGCGTTTTTCACGTTCAATGTCGCGATCGTGACGGTACTCGATGTAAGCACGAGCCAGTTGTTTGTATGGCCCCGACATCAGCTGGTTTTCAACTGCGGTCTGGATCTCATTGATATCCACCTGGTTGCGGCCCTGCATCTGCTCGCTGACAACCGCAGCAACAGTGGCGCAATAATCGGCATCATCGACTTCCGCTGCTTTAGCTGCACGCAGAATCGCTTCTTTGATGCGCTCTGATTTAAACGGCACTTTGCAGCCGTCTCGTTTCATCACATGCGGTGTCATGATCGCTCCATATTTTTAAGAACAGGTTATCCACAGAAATTGGGAAAGGCGTTTTCCGGTTTTTTCGTTTCGTTTTCCGGTGCTTTCCGCAATCGCCATCCGCTTATCCACAACGTCGCACCTTTTTCGTGGGGAGCTGTAGTAGCAATTATAGTCGATTAATACAACATATTGGGTTGGGACGCATTTTAAAGTCTATATATAGTGCTTTGCATCAAGGATGTTTGAACTTTTTTTGATGTAGCTCAAAGTAAAAAGCAGAGCGTACGGATGACGGGCGCTACAGCGATATGTAAATTTTTTAATGAATTTTTTGATTATAAAATCAACAAAAACAACATACTGACAGGCAAAACCCCGGAATGACAGGCATTACCGGGGCTTAGCGAAGATTTACTTCTGTAACCACCAGACAGCCTCAAAAGGCCGTAAAGTCATGGTACAGGGTTGTGGTGAGGCTTCTTCGTAGTTATGCATCACAAGCTGCCAGTTGCCGAGCATTTTCCCTGGCTGCCAGGGTTGGGTCTCACGGCTAAGGTTGGCAATGACCAGCAAGGTTTGCCCCTTCCACTCACGGCGATAGCACCACAATACAGGGCTGTTTGGCAGCAGATCCTGGTAATCGCCCCATGTCAGGACGGCTTCTTGCTTACGCAGTGCGATTAACTTTTGGTAGGTGTAAAACACCGAGGACTCATCGGCCAGCGCTGCTTCTACGTTGATTTCCTGATAGTTATCGCCCAGGCCAATCCACGGTTCGCCAGCCGTAAACCCGGCATTATCGCCGTTGGTCCATTGCATGGGTGTGCGACTGTTGTCACGGGATTTACTGGCGAGGATTGTCAATAACTCGTCGGCATCACGCCCATCGTTGCGCAGCTCGGCAAACATATTGAGGCTCTCCACGTCGCGATAGTCAGTAATGCGCGTGAAATGTGGGTTGGTCATGCCAATCTCTTCGCCCTGGTAGATATACGGCGTTCCCTGCATGCCATGCAGCACCATCGCCAGCATTTTTGCCGCAGGCACGCGGTATTCACCTTCATCACCAAAGCGAGAAACAATGCGCGGCTGATCGTGGTTACACCAGAACAAGGCATTCCATGCCACGTTGTGCATTCCTTGTTGCCAGTGGCAGAACAATGTTTTCAACGCCACAAAGTCAGGTTTAGCCAGCGTCCATTTTTCACCACCGGGATAATCGACCTTCAGGTGATGAAAATTAAAGGTCATCGACAATTCACTGCCTGTCAGTGCCGCGTATCGCTGGCAATGCTCAAGGCTGGTGGAGGACATTTCACCTACGGTCATTAACCCGCGTGGCGTAAACACATCGCGGTTCATCTCGTGCAAAAACTCGTGTGCTCGTGGCCCGTCGGTGTAGAAGCGACGCCCATCGCCATCCAGGTCTTCAGGGTAACGCGGGTCTTTGGAGATCAGATTCACCACATCCAGGCGCAACCCGTCGACCCCACGATCGGCCCAGAACTCACAGACTTTTTTCAGCTCTGCGCGTACCGCTGGATTCTCCCAGTTGAGATCCGCCTGTTCTGGTGCAAAGAGATGCAAATAGTACTGTTCGCTTTCTGCATGCCAGCGCCACGCACTACCACCGAATTTTGAACGCCAGTTGTTCGGTGGCGTTTCTGGTTCTCCATCGCGCCAGATATAAAACTGGCGGTAAGGGCTTTCTTTGTTCAGCGCCTCGCGAAACCAGGCATGTTGGGTAGAGGTATGGTTAAACACCATATCGAGAATGATACGAATCCCACGCGATTTTGCCTGTGTCACCAGTTCGTCAAAATCGTCCAGCGTGCCGTAGGTGGGATCAATCGCCGTATAATTCGCTACGTCGTAACCGTTATCGACCTGGGGAGAGACATAAAAGGGGGTTAGCCAGATGGCATCAACGCCCAGTTTATGCAGATAGTCCAGGCGTTGGATAACGCCACGTAAATCGCCGGTGCCGCTACCCGTGGTGTCCTGAAAACTCTTTGGATAAATCTGGTAGATAACGCCGTTTTGCCACCAGTGGGGAAGATGAGTCATTACGTTATTCCTGCAAATGCGAGGGGGCGCAATTGCGCCCCGAAGAAAATTAAACAATGTCCAGCGTGCCCAGGCGGTATTTCCGCTGATAGATAAACGAGGTGAGTACAATCGGGATGATGATGGCGATAGCCATTGCCAGCGCAAACACCTGCCAGTAGCTCGGTTGAATCGAGAGAATTCCCGGCAGGCCGCCTACGCCGATGCCATTCGCCATAACGCCGTTCAGGCCGCATAGCAATCCTGCCAGACCAGAACCAATCATCGCGCACAGCATCGGGAAGCGATATTTCAGGTTGATGCCGTACATAGCAGGCTCAGTGACTCCAAGCCAGGCGGAGATAGCGGCAGGCACGGAGATCTCGCGTTCATTGTGCTTGCGGCTGGAAATGATAATACCTATCACGGCGGAGCCCTGAGCGATATTCGACAGTGCAATCAGCGGCCACACTGGCGTGCCACCCATGCTTTGAATCATCTGCAAATCAATAGCAAGCGTGGTCTGGTGTACGCCGGTGATCACCAGCGGGGCGTACAGGAAGCCAAACAATGCCGCGCCAATCGGAGCAAAGCTGCCGGTCATCAGGTGACGTACCGCAAAGGCAACGCCATCGCCAATCATGCGACCAAACGGACCAATCAGCGCATGGGCGAGGAACACCGCGAGGATCAGCGAACAGACGGGCACCACCACCAGATAGAGGTAATCCGGCACGATGCGCTTAAGACGAGTTTCAATAACGCCCAGCGCCAGTCCGGCTAACAGTGCCGGGATGACCTGCGCCTGATAGCCCACTTTGGCGATGCTGAACATGCCAAAGTCCCATACTTCCGGCAGCTGCTGCCCGAGCAGATAAGCGTTCATCAGCTGTGGAGAAACCAGCGTTACGCCAAGCACGATACCGAGGATCGGTGTACCGCCCATTTTTTTCACCGCTGACCAGCAAATCCCGACCGGCAGGTAGAAGAAGATCGCTTCACCGATCAACCACAGAAAATCGTAGATCGTTTGCAGGGAAGGGTACATTTGCGCCAGCGTCTGACCGTTGCTCATGGGCAAATCGCCGATCACATTGCGAAAACCGAGGATCAAACCACCACTAATCAACGCGGGCAGCAACGGGAAGAAGATCTCCGCGAAATGAGAGATCAACTGCTCATGCCATTTCATATTCTGCCGGGCGGCTTTTTTTACCTGCTCTTTATCAACCTGCGCCTGTCCGGTTGACGCAATCAGTGCTTGATAGTAATCACCCACGTTGGTGCCAATCACCACCTGAAATTGCCCGGCATTGGTGAAACAGCCTTTCACCATGGGGAGTTGCTCAATTTCTTTCGGTCTGGCATTGGCCGGTTGGTTGAGGACAAAGCGCAGGCGAGTAATACAGTGGCTCACCGTCGCAATATTGCCGCGCCCGCCGACCAGTTCAATCAACCGATCGATATCCGTTTGGTTTATTTTGCTCATCATAAAGCCCCATGGCAGATGACATTTTTGGTTGGCTGCAGAATATATTGCGCGGAAAAATTTAAAAACGGGAACGTTCCCGAAACGCAGCGAAGATCACAATTTATCGTTCAGGAAACGATCAGGACAGGGTGGCGGGGATGATGATTTGTTGCGGTTCGCTGCGCCCGGTGACCTGCGCGATCAACTGGCAGGCCGCCTGGCGTCCAGCTTCGGCATAACCGGGATCTACGGTGACGATCTCCGGATGGAGGAATTTCATTAACGGTGTATTACCGACGCTCGCCAGTTGCAAGGTGTCGATGCGTTGCTCTTGCAGGTATTTACTTGCGCCAAGTGCCAGCGTGTCGGTTGCGCACAGTAACGCGGTAGTTTCAGGCGTAATCACTTTTGCTACGTTCTCATAGCCTTGCTTCATAGCAAGCCCTGGCAGAGCGGCAACGGGATGCAATTTATGCGTTTTGCAGAACGCCAGGTAGGCTTCGTGACGTCGCTTACCGGTTGTCACGTCACTGTGCGGCACGCCGAGATAGCTGATATTACGATGTCCCTGGTCATACAGCCGTTGCATCAGGATCTTGATTGCCCCTTCGTCGTCATAACAGACCGAAGCAAAGCCTTTTGCGTCACGCGCCAGCAGAACCAGCGATGACTGCCAGTGGGCTAACATTTCTTCTGTTATGCCGGTAAAACCGAACAGCACTACGCCGTCGATATTACGCCGTTTCAGCACCCCCAAATGTTCGGCAACTAATTGTGGGGAAAACTGACTTTCCATCATGATTGGATCGTAACCTTGTTCATAGAACGCTGGCAGCATGGTTTGAACGGCGAGATTTTCTGACAACGAATCCAGACGGGTAACAATGATGGCGACCACTTTATCGCTTTGCCCACGCATAGCGCGCGCAGAGCGGGAAGGGGAAAATCCATGCTGATTCATCACTGCTTCAACACGCTCGCGCGTGCGCTGGCTCACGCCGCTTTCGTTATTCAGCACCCGGGAAACCGTAGATTTCCCCACGCCGCTTAAGCGCGCGATGTCTTTGATGGTCAGCCGATTTTGCATCCTGTTGTCCCATAACGTGTTGTTTAATTATTTGAGCCTAACTTTACCTGTGCATTCAGCAATGGGTAAAGTCTGGTTTATCGTTGGTTTAGTTGCCAGCAGGTATTATATCGCCATAAATGCTACGAATATTATTGGATTCTCCTTATTATTTGCGGCGCTTTTTTCACTTACCGGAGGTTATATGGAACCTGATCCCACGCCTCTCCCTCGACGGAGATTAAAACTTTTCCGGTAAGCCCGTCTTTTCACGGCGTTACCGGATGCGTAAGGCCGTGACGTTTTAACGTCCCTGCTCAGCTTTATTACCTTCAGGTAAGGCTTCGCCACGCCTGAAGACATTTCTGTACTGTTTCAGACAGTGCGGAGGGACTCCTTATGTTTAAAGAAATTTTTACCCGGTTCATTCGCCATTTACCTTCCCGTCTGGTTCATCGCGATCCATTGCCTGGCGCGCAGCAGACAGTGAATGCGGCGGTCCCGCCTTCTTTAAGTGCGCATTGCCTGAAAATGGCGGTGATGCCCGAAGAAGAATTGTGGAAAACGTTCGACACCCATCCGGAAGGGTTAAATCTGGCGGAAGTGGAATCTGCCCGCGAACAACATGGTGAAAATAAATTACCCGCACAACAACCGTCGCCGTGGTGGGTACATTTATGGGTCTGCTATCGCAACCCCTTTAATATTTTGCTTACCATTCTCGGTGCTATTTCTTACGCCACGGAAGATTTATTTGCCGCAGGTGTTATCGCGCTAATGGTCGCTATTTCTACGTTGCTGAACTTTATTCAGGAAGCTCGTTCCACCAAAGCGGCAGATGCCCTGAAAGCGATGGTCAGTAATACCGCGACGGTACTGCGCGTAATTAACGATAAAGGTGAAAATGGCTGGCTGGAAATCCCGATAGACCAGCTGGTGCCCGGCGATATTATAAAACTGGCGGCAGGGGATATGATCCCGGCAGATTTACGTATCTTGCAGGCGCGGGATCTGTTCGTCGCTCAGGCGTCGTTAACCGGTGAGTCTCTGCCCGTGGAAAAAGCAGCTACTACTCGCCAGCCGGAGCACAGCAATCCGCTGGAGTGCGACACCCTGTGTTTTATGGGCACCACCGTGGTGAGCGGCACGGCACAAGCAATGGTGATTGCCACAGGTGCCAATACCTGGTTTGGTCAACTGGCGGGGCGTGTTAGTGAGCAGGAAAGCGAGCTGAATGCCTTTCAGCAAGGGATCAGCCGCGTCAGTATGCTGCTGATTCGCTTTATGCTGGTGATGGCTCCGGTGGTGTTGCTTATCAATGGTTACACTAAAGGCGACTGGTGGGAAGCGGCACTGTTTGCGCTTTCGGTCGCGGTAGGCTTAACGCCGGAAATGTTGCCGATGATTGTTACCTCGACGCTGGCGCGCGGTGCAGTAAAGTTGTCGAAACAGAAAGTGATCGTCAAACATCTGGATGCCATTCAGAACTTTGGCGCAATGGATATTCTGTGCACTGATAAAACCGGCACCCTGACACAGGATAAAATTGTGCTGGAGAATCATACCGATATCTCCGGTAAAACTAGCGAACGCGTGCTGCATAGCGCGTGGTTGAACAGTCATTACCAGACCGGGCTTAAAAACCTGCTTGATACAGCGGTGCTCGAAGGTACGGATGAAGAGTCAGCGCGCTCGCTGGCCAGCCGTTGGCAAAAAATTGATGAGATTCCGTTTGATTTCGAGCGTCGTCGGATGTCGGTGGTTGTGGCAGAAAATACCGAACACCATCAGTTGGTTTGCAAAGGTGCATTGCAGGAAATCCTCAATGTGTGTTCGCAAGTGCGTCACAATGGCGAGATTGTACCGCTCGATGACACCATGCTGCGTAAGATTAAGCGGGTTACTGATACGCTGAATCGTCAGGGGCTGCGCGTGGTTGCGGTGGCGACAAAATACCTGCCAGCGCGTGAAGGAGATTACCAGCGGGCGGATGAATCCGACCTGATCCTCGAAGGATATATTGCTTTCCTTGATCCGCCAAAAGAGACAACAGCTCCGGCACTGAAGGCATTAAAAGCGAGTGGAATTACCGTAAAAATCCTTACTGGCGACAGTGAGTTGGTTGCAGCGAAAGTGTGCCATGAAGTGGGGCTGGACGCGGGAGAGGTGGTCATTGGTAGTGATATTGAAACGCTATCTGACGACGAACTGGCAAATCTCGCACAGCGCACCACGCTGTTTGCTCGTCTGACGCCGATGCATAAAGAACGCATCGTAACGTTGCTGAAGCGCGAAGGGCATGTGGTTGGCTTTATGGGCGATGGTATTAATGATGCGCCCGCCTTACGCGCTGCGGATATCGGCATTTCTGTGGACGGCGCGGTAGATATTGCCCGTGAAGCGGCTGATATCATCCTACTGGAAAAAAGCCTGATGGTGCTGGAAGAGGGGGTTATTGAGGGTCGTCGCACTTTCGCCAACATGCTGAAATACATCAAAATGACGGCGAGCTCTAACTTCGGTAATGTGTTCAGCGTGCTGGTGGCGAGTGCTTTCTTGCCCTTCCTGCCGATGTTGCCGCTACACTTGCTTATTCAAAATCTGCTGTACGATGTGTCACAGGTGGCGATCCCATTTGATAACGTCGACGACGAGCAAATTCAAAAGCCGCAGCGTTGGAATCCGGCGGATCTGGGGCGCTTTATGGTCTTCTTCGGACCGATCAGCTCGATTTTCGATATTCTGACGTTTTGCCTGATGTGGTGGGTATTCCATGCCAACACGCCGGAAACGCAAACGCTGTTCCAGTCGGGCTGGTTTGTGGTGGGCTTACTGTCGCAAACGCTGATTGTGCATATGATCCGCACCCGCCGTGTGCCGTTTATTCAGAGCTGTGCATCGTGGCCGTTAATGATCATGACCGTGATCGTGATGATTGTCGGGATCGCATTGCCGTTTTCACCGCTGGCCAGTTATCTGCAACTGCAGGCGCTGCCGTTAAGCTATTTCCCGTGGCTGGTTGCGATTCTGGCAGGGTATATGACGTTAACCCAGTTGGTGAAAGGTTTCTATAGCCGTCGTTACGGTTGGCAGTAAAGAATAAACTGGGCATGGTGGCCCGGAATCAGATTGCAGACAAAGTGAGCTTTGTTCATGCCGGATGCGGCGTAACCGCCTAATCCGGTCTACAAATTCAATAAATTGCAGGAATCACGTAGGCCTGATAAGCGTAGCGCATCAGGCGATTTTGCTTTTGTCATCAGACTTAATCCGGGCATGATAGCCCGGATTTCCATCAAGATTAGCGACGAACAGCGATCGCTTCGATCTCAATCTTCACGTCTTTCGGCAGACGGGCTACTTCAACGCAAGAACGTGCCGGGAAGGTGGCGTTGTGTTCGGTGAAGAAGGCTTCGTAGGTAGCATTAACGGTTGCGAAGTCGTTCAGATCTTTCACAAACACGGTAGTTTTAACGATGTCGCCCACTTTCAGGCCAGCGGCTTCGACGATCGCTTTTACGTTATCCAGCGACTGACGCGCCTGTGCAGCGACGTCTGCCGGGACTTCGCCCGTTTTCGGATTTACCGGGATCTGACCGGAGGTGATGATCATATTGCCCAGATCAACGCCCTGTACGTAAGGACCGATAGCTGCCGGTGCATTTTCCGTCGCGATAGTTTTGCTCATGATTTCTCCTTTATTACAGCGGTAAAAAGTCTGGCTCATTATAGGGAGCCAGACTTTTATTACCAACCGCAATTAATTGGCCAGCACCACATTATGAGAAAACTCTTTTTCACAGTATTTGCATTTGAGCGCGATATCATTGGCGCGTTTTCGCACGGCAAAGCTGGATGAAACCGGTTCGGCATGGCTGATACAGTTGCTGTTAGGGCAGACCAGCACATTGTCGATGCGCTCTGGCAAACTGGGGCGCGATTTGCCAACCACTTCATAGTTGTCGATACGGTTAACCGTGGCTTGCGGTGCATATAACGCCAGCTGATCAACCTGATCCTCACTTAAAAAGGTATTTTCGATTTTGATCAAATCTTTGCGGCCCATCTCGCCAGAAGGCAAATTCAGACCAATGGTGATGCGCTGATCTGTTTCGGTCAACTTGAACAGACTCAACAGCTTAAAACCGATCTGGGCGGGGATATGGTCAATTACCGTGCCGCGTTTAATAGCTTCAACCTGCAATTTATTATCGTGTGTCATCTCTATTTCCCCTTACAGTACCAGATCGCGATTCAGAACCAGTGCCAGTAACGCCTGGCGAGCGAAAATCCCGTTGCCTGCTTGCTGGAAGTACCAGGCGTGAGGCGTTTTATCCACATCCGTCGCAATCTCATCAACACGCGGCAGCGGATGCAGCACTTTCATATTGGCTTTGGCGTTGTGGAGATCGCTGGCGCGAAGAACAAACTGCGCTTTCACGTTGGCGTACTCGGACGGGTCCAGACGCTCTTTTTGCACGCGGGTCATGTACAGGATGTCTACTTCCGCCATCACTTCTTCAATAGAGCTGTGCAGACTCCAGGCGATCCCTTTTTCATCGAGCATATCCAGAATGTATTGCGGCATTGCCAGCGCATCCGGCGCGATAAAGTAAAAACGGTTGCCGTCGAACTTCGCTAGCGCCTGGGTCAGGGAGTGAACGGTGCGGCCATATTTCAGGTCACCAACCATTGCGACGTGGAGATTGTCCAGACGCCCCTGGGTTTCCTGAATGGTGAATAAGTCCAGCAAGGTTTGCGTCGGATGTTGGTTGGAGCCATCACCGGCATTCAGTACCGGTACATTGCCGGAAAACTCGGTGGCCAGGCGCGCTGCACCTTCCTGCGGATGACGCATCACTATCGCATCGACGTAAGTGCTGATAACCGAAATGGTATCGGCCAGCGTTTCGCCCTTTTTACCCAGTGATGTATTGGCGCTGTCGGAGAAGCCCACCACGCTGGCACCCAGGCGGTGCATGGAAGTTTCGAAAGAGAGGCGGGTGCGGGTAGAGGCTTCGAAGAAACAGCTGGCAATAACTTTGTGCTTCAACAGCTCTGGTTGCGGGTTCGCTTTCAGTTTCGCCGCTGTCGCCAGCACCAGATTAAGGTCATCGCGACTAAGGTCGTTTATGGAAATGATATGTTTCTGATATAGCGGATTAGCCATCTTTTATCTCCTGACGCCTGGGCAAAAAAAAGCCCCTCGATTGAGGGGCTGGGAATGGGTGATCAACGGGAAGAAAAACGGCAGGCCAGCGTCTTTTTTCAGACGCGGTAAGACAAAATGTCGAACACACTGAACCATACATCCTCCCGGCAAATTGTCCGGCATTATACTCAGCTCTGAGAGAGGATCAAGAAGATGATGCAGTTATAAAGCAAGGCAAACGGTTATCATGAATATATATTCAATTTTAATAAGTAATTAATTTGCTTGTGCACCAGGGCTGTACGCTTTACCACACGTGGTGCGACCCAAACGATATTGCTGCCAGCAATCACGCCAAGAATTTCTGGCAAAGCATGGAAATCAAGGATTCGCGCTACTGCCCGACCATATCCGGCGACGGTATGGATAAGGATAAATTCACCATTATGCTCGACACTCAGGACCATTTCAGCGACGGATCGACCTGCGTCAGGTGTGGGAAGTAATTGAGGATTCACCGAATAAATTTTTTGTCCTTTTGTATTTCTAATTTTTATGACTCCCAGCAATTTCAGTAGTCGTGAAACGGTTGACTGACTGATACTGTCAAAGCCATGGTTTTGCAAATCGCGGCGGATTTCCTCCTGTGAAAGATAACTTTTTTCGGTAATCAGGCGCTGACAGACCGCCAGTTGCTTCTTTTCTTTGGCGGAGTAATCATCGTATTCCTTCATAATGCACCTTTTATTTATTATTACCTGATGATATTTTTCACATTTTATAATGTGAGAGTGGTTCATTTATCACTACACCAGATTTGAAGGCCGCTTTGATAAGCGGCCTGTCGCGTTAAATCATCGCGGCGATACTCAGCACAATCATATTCAACATCGTGAGAATCAGCAGTAGCGGTGCTACCCATCTCAGATAACGGACCCAGGGTACACGGGCAATCGCCAGACCGCCCATCACTACCGCAGAGGTTGGCGTAATCAAATTAACCACCCCGGAAGCAGACTGATAAGCGGTCACCACCAGATCGCGTTGTACATGAGCAAAATCAGCGAGTGGAGCCATTATTGGCATCGTTAACACTGCAAGGCCGGAAGATGAGGGAACCAGAAAAGAGAGCAATACTTCCAGCCAATAGGTCACGTTGATGAAAACAGTGGTGGAAAGCCCTGAAACCAGATTCTCAGCACTGTGCAGAATTGTGTGCGTAATCATGCCGTTATCCATCACGACCACAATACCGCGGGCGATGCCGATAATCAGTGCCACACCAAGGAGATCCCGCGCGCCGTCAATAAAGGTACTGGTGAAGGTTTCTTCGCCCATGCGGGCAATGACACCCACGATGACCGCAGCTGCCAGAAAGACAGCAGAGATTTCCGCCATCCACCAACCCAGTACCGCTACGCCGTAAATCATAAAGGCAAAGGATGCAGCAAAAAGTATCAGGATCGCTTTGCGCGTGGGGGTAAATTCCAGCATCGTTTCTGAACGATTTCCCAGAAAATGCGCCTGGTTTTCAGCCATCTTATCCGCCACGATAGAGCTTTCCGGACTGTTGCGAACTTTGCGGGCATAACGCATAACCCAGTAAACACAAATCACGTAGCCTACTAACAGCAAAATAACACGCAGCAAAATGCCCTGAGTAAAGGGGATCCCTGCGGCGTTGGCAGCAATGACGGTAGCAAATGGGTTAATGGTTGAGCCCAGCGTGCCAATGCCCGATCCCAATAACACTGTGGCGGCAGCGACCAGAGGATCAAAGCGGGCAGCCATCATGACGGGCACCAGCAACGTGTAGAAGGGGAGTGATTCTTCCGCCATCCCATAAATAGTACCGCCAGCAGCGAAGAGCGCCATCAGGATCGGAATCATCCACTCTTCCCGACCATTAAGGCGAGTTGTCACTCGTTCGATACCGGCATCTATTGCCCCGGTTTTATTTACTACTCCCAAAAATCCACCGATGATCAGGACGAACAGCGCGACATCAATCGCTCCCGCAGTGTAGGTTTGATGGTTGTACAAGCCGTCGATGGGCGCTAACAGGACAGCCGTAATACCCTGTGGTTGTGCCTCAACAGGTGCGTAAGTGCCTGCAACAGGAACTTCCTTTCCCAGTGCGGCATTTGTCACCATCTGATATTTTCCCGCAGGTACAATCCAGGTCATTGCCGCAACTAACGCAATCAGCACGAACAAGATGGTATAAGCGGTGGGAAATTTGAATTTACCCATAATGTGATCTCCATAATCACGGGCATACGCCACTCGTCGACGCATGCCCGTCAGGGTTAGTCGCCGAGAGTTGCTACCATCACCGCTTTAATGGTGTGCATCCGGTTTTCTGCTTCATCGAAAACAATAGAGTGGGCCGATTCAAAAACCTCTTCAGTAACTTCCAGTCCTTTGAGGCCGTAGGCCATCTCGATCTCGCGTCCTACTGTGGTGTGCTCATTATGGAAGGCGGGCAGGCAGTGCATAAATTTAACTTCAGGGTTACGCGTGGCAGTAATCACCTGTTGATTGATCTGATAAGGTGCCATCAGACTCACTCGTTCTGCCCAGGCTTCTTTTGGCTCTCCCATCGAAACCCAAACATCCGTATAGAGAAAATCAACGTCGTATACGCCTTCTTCCACATCCTCTGTCAGGGTGATTCTCGCCCCAGTCACGCTGGCGATCTCACGGCATTGTGTTACCAGCGCTTCATCTGGCCAGAAAGATTTTGGTGCCACCAGACGGATATCCATCCCCATTTTTGCAGCACCAACCATCAGCGAGTTCCCCATGTTATTTCGGGCATCACCAAGATACGCAAAGCTCAGCTCTGGCAGCGTTTTGCCTGGCGCATGTTCCAGCATGGTCATTAAATCCGCGAGGATCTGTGTCGGGTGAAATTCATTGGTCAGTCCGTTCCATACCGGAACACCAGCGAACTCACCTAATTCTTCAACGATATTCTGACCATAACCGCGATACTCAATACCGTCATACATGCGTCCGAGTACGCGAGCGGTATCTTTCATTGATTCTTTATGGCCGATTTGTGAGCCGCTGGGGCCGATGTAAGTCACCTGCGCACCTTGATCAAAGGCCGCGACTTCAAAGGCACAGCGGGTACGGGTAGAGGATTTTTCAAAAATCAACGCAATGTTTTTACCGACCAGCGTTTGTTTTTCGTTTCCAGATTTCTTGGCGGCTTTAAGATTGATAGCCAAATCAATCAGGTATTGAATCTCTGCTGGGGTGTAATCAAGCAGCTTAAGAAAATTACGGTTTTTCAGTGAAGTAGCCATGGGGATGTCCTTATAAAAATGGATCAAGCGTGGTTATGGGGGTATCAAGGCGAATAAGAGTGCCTTTGTCTCCGGCGAGAATTTCCGGACCATCTGCAAGAGAGCCGATCCCTGCAATGCCCCGGCACTGACTAACAAACTTTGCGCAGGCGGTGACTTTCGGCCCCATAGACCCGGCATCAAACTGCATTTCGTTGAGTAATTCCGGCGTGACCTGGGCCAGCGGGCGTTGGGTTGGCTTGCCCCAGTCGAGATATACTGCGTCCGCATCAGTGAGGATCAACAAGGCGTCAGCATGGATCTGACTTGCCAGTAGCGCGGCTGAAAGATCTTTGTCGATAACCGCTTCAATCCCATGGTATCCATCGGCTTTTTCAACCACCGGAACACCACCGCCACCATTACAGATCACCAGATGATCGTGGGCGATCAGTGTCTGGATGGCATCCCGCTCGACGATGCGTTTAGGTTGTGGAGAAGGTACGACCCGGCGGAAAGAGTGACCATCTGCTTTGAAAACCCAGCCTTTTTCTGCCTGTAGTACCTGAGTCTGAGCGTGGTCATAAATTGGGCCGATGTACTTAGTTGGGTTACTGAAGGCGGGATCGTTGGCATCCACTTCAACCTGCGTCAGCAGCACGCTGATTTCACGTTGTGGTAGTTGATTTTTCAGCGCCTGTTGTAGCATGTAGCCGATCATCCCCTGGCTTTCGGCCCCCAGAATGTCGAGTGGATAGGGAGCGACATGGGCATAGGCGCTATTTTGAAGTGCCAGAAGTCCAACTTGTGGACCATTCCCGTGAACCAGTACAACCCGCCAGTGTTGAGTCAGTTGGGCGATAGTTTTAGCCGCAAGATCGATATTTTTACGTTGGATTTCTGCTTCGAGTGGTTCGCCTCGTTTAAGCAGGGAATTACCGCCGAGAGCGATAACCAGTGTTGGTTTGTTTTCCATGATCTCTTCCTTAGATACCGTCACGATGCAAAGGGCAGCTCATGCAACGTGCGCCGCCACGTCCGCGGCCTAATTCATCACCGGGGATGGGTAAAACAGTGATGCCTGCTTTGTCATATTTTTCGTTAGTCCAGATGTTGCGCTCGTAGCCCACTACCACTCCCGGCCGAAGCGTGAGCACATTGTTAGCGTCATTCCACTGTTCGCGTTCTGCCTCAAAGGCATCACCACCCGTGGTGATTAAACGTACCTGGTCAATACCGAGGGCTTTTTCGATAGCATGGAGGAGTGTGCTTTCTTGAGTACGTTTCAGGCCGCCGTGACCGTCAGGCGTTAGCGTCCAGCAATTAACATCCGGGCGCACAACTTCGGGATAAACCGAGAAGGTTTCGATATCGATATGAGTCATAACGGTGTCAAGATGCATACAGGAGCGGTGTTTAGGCAGCTCAACAGCGATTACCCGTTCAGCCTGACGATGTTTAAACAATGCCTGAGCAAGAAACTCGATTCCTTGTGGCGTGGTGCGTTCAGACATGCCGATCAACACGGCCCCCCGACCAATCACCAGCACATCACCACCTTCTAACGTGGCGTGGTCATAATTAATATTCTCGTCGCCGAAATATTTAATAAATTCGCCGCCAGCAAATTGTGGATGCCAGCGATAAATAGCGCGTAGATTATTGGTTTCACGTTGGCGAGCAGGTTTTGCCATTGGATTAATCGATACACCGTTATAAATCCAGCATGAGGTATCACGCGTAAATAAATGATTCGGTAACGGCTTCATAATGAAATCATTAATATCGTGGGTATCAACCACCATATTTTTAATTGAGGCGGGAATTTCACTATAAGTCAGCCCACCACTTAAATGACGAGCAAGGTCCCGGTGTGACATCTCTGCAAGCCAGGTGCGGACGTCAGTAGCAAACGTAGGGCCGAGTCGGTAATCTGATATTTGTGTTTCCAGTAACCAGCTTTTGGCTTCCGGGATATCCAATGTTTGTGTTAGTAAATCAGTGAGTAACAGAACTTCTATCCCTTGCTGGCGCAGCGTATTGGCGAAAATATCATGCTCTTCACCTGCCCGCTCAACGGACAATACATCGTCAAATAACAACTCCTGGCAATTGGATGGTGTTAGACGTTTCAGACTGAGATTTGGGCGATGCAACATAACGCTGCGTAGTTGTCCAATTTCAGAACCAACATAATGCTTTTCCATCATTATTCCTTTAACACTTTTTCAAAAATAAAGAGGAGATGGCTGCAAACAAATTAAATGCTTGTAGTCAGGTCTGTTCAGTAATTTTCAGATGCAATGATTCAGTTTATTTCTTCCAGAAAATGTGACGACTTTCACACCGGCGGTGATATTAATAATCGAAGTTGATAATATTTGATGCGGTTCTGATAAATGATAAAGAAACAAAATACGATAATGCATTAATACGCAAATATACGCAGAGTTATTCTTCGTTGTTAATTGATTGTTTTATTTTTCAGGAAATGCCTTTAAGTATAATGCATTGATATTTATGTATATTTTAATATTCATTGCATATCTATGCGAAAGGATAAGGTGATTATTTTTCACAGCACTATTTTCACGGGATAACTATGACAGCACGGGCATTAAAAGCTAAGAAAATGAACTGTGATCTGACTGAGAGTTTTCTTTTAACATATGCAATAACAAGATATTAGGACCAAAATACATAGCTAAGTTATAAGATTTATGCAGCAAAACTGCATACAAAATTACTCCTGCTTAACATCAGTACAACATCTCCAGCAATAAACATGCGCAAGGGCAAAACCTGATGATTTTTCTATGGTGAGAGGTGGCTTTTTTTCGTATAAGGAAAGAAGTGAAACATTGTTTTAATAAAGGAAGATATTATGATTGTTGGCAACATCCATCACTTACAATCCTGGCTGCCGGAAGAACTTCGCGAAGCAATTGAGTACATCAAATCACATGTCAGCGATGAGACAGCAAAAGGTAAGCACGCTATTGACGGCGACCGCCTGTTTTATCTGATTTCTGAGGATACGACTGAACCAGGTGAACTGCGTCGTGCTGAGTATCATGCTCGTTATCTCGATATCCAGATTGTATTAAAAGGGCAGGAAGGGATGACATTTAGCACGCAACCAGCAGGCGTACCAGAGACTGACTGGCTGGCAGATAAAGATATTGCTTTTATCGGGCAGGGGATCGATGAAAAAACAGTGATTCTTAATGAAGGGGATTTTGTCGTTTTCTATCCTGGCGAAGTTCACAAACCGCTTTGTGCGGTGGGAGCCCCCGCTCAGGTACGGAAAGCAGTAGTTAAGCTATTAAAAGCGTAAGTGATCACTGCCGGGGGCGACCTGTGCCGCCGCCCGGCAAAACGTTATTTTGCTAATGTAGCGACCATAACAGCTTTTATGGTGTGCATCCGGTTTTCTGCCTGGTCAAAGACAATACTTGCCGGAGATTCAAAGACTTCATCGGTGACTTCCATTCCACCATACAGACCGAATTCTGCGGCCATTTTTTTACCCAGCGTGGTTTGCTCATCATGAAATGCAGGCAGACAGTGGAGGAACTTAACCTGCGAATTACCGGTCAGGGCTATCATTTTGCTATTCACCTGATAGTCACGCAGCAGGGCAATACGCTCCGCCCATTTCTCTTTGGGCTCACCCATCGATACCCAGACATCGGTATAGATAAAGTCTGCGCCTTTAACCCCAGAGGCGATATCTTCCGTCAAGGTGATTTTACCCCCGTGTTTTTGTGCCAGAGCACTGCATTCGGCGACCAGCGCAGCTTCCGGCCAGCATGCCTGTGGCGCGACCAGACGCAAATCCAGACCGGTAAGCGCCGCAGCTTCGAGCATCGAATTGCCCATGTTGTTACGCGCGTCACCTGCATAGACCAGCGTCATTTCGTTGAATGCTTTGCCGGGCAAATGCTCCTGCATGGTGAGGAGATCCGCCAGCAGCTGCGTGGGGTGGAACTCATTGGTCAGGCCGTTCCATACTGGCACGCCAGCGTATTCCGCCAGTGTTTCGACAATCTCCTGACCATAGCCGCGATACTGAATACCGTCATACATGCGACCAAGCACGCGGGCAGTGTCTTTAATCGACTCTTTGTGACCAATCTGGCTGCCGCTTGGGCCGAGATAAGTAACGCGAGCACCCTGGTCATATGCGGCAACTTCGAAAGAGCATCGGGTACGGGTCGAGTCTTTTTCGAAGATGAGCGCGATGTTTTTGCCAGTGAGTCTGGCTTCTTCTTTACCGCTTTTCTTATCGGCTTTCAGCTTCGCGGCTAACTGCAACAAGCTGTTGAGTTCAGCTGGCGTGAAATCGAGTAATTTCAGGAAATGCTTATGATAAAACCCGGACATAGATCCCTCCTGTGGCTAACGCCTCAATGAATTAAAATTCAATTTATATGGATGATTATTCATTTGCAAGTCTAAAGCATAAATCTTTGTCACAAAGGTGGAGGCAATGTCAGTGGTGTGTGACAATAAGAGTATCGGCAGGACATTAAGAGGAATAAGCCATGGCAAACCCGGAACAACTGGAAGAACAGCGTGAAGAAACACGTTTGATTATTGAAGAATTACTGGAAGATGGCAGCGATCCGGACGCGCTGTACACCATCGAACACCATCTTTCCGCAGACGATCTGGAAACCCTGGAAAAAGCAGCAGTTGAAGCGTTTAAACTCGGTTACGAAGTGACCGATCCAGAAGAGCTGGAAGTTGAAGATGGTGACATCGTGATTTGCTGCGACATCCTCAGCGAGTGCGCGTTGAATGCCGACCTGATCGATGCCCAGGTTGAACAACTGATGACGCTGGCGGAGAAATTTGACGTTGAGTACGATGGTTGGGGCACTTACTTTGAAGATCCTAACGGCGAAGACGGCGACGATGAAGATTTTGTCGATGAAGACGATGACGGTATTCGTCACTAATTAAGCGTTGACGACAAAGGCTGCGTTACCTGATGCGCTACGCATATCAGGCCCAGGTAGTTCCTGCAACCTGGTGAATTTGTAGCCCGGATAAGGCATTTACGTCACATCCAGCATACTCAAAAAGCACGTGGTTAATGTTCGAATGCCCGCGAGTCTAAGCTCGCGGGCATTTTTTCAAAGTTTGCGTAGCATCCGTACTTCACAATCGACATGACCCGTGCAGCCAAGCGCATAGTCGATATGCTCAAAGCCCAAATGCTCATAAAGCGCAATGGCTTCCTTTAAAAAAGCGGTCGTTTCCAGATAGCAGCGTTTGAAACCCATTTCTCGCGCCTGCTCCATTGCCATTAAGGCCAGTTTTTTTGCCAGCCCTTTGCCGCGGATAGCCGGAAGAAAATACATCTTTTGCAGTTCGCAAATGTCTGACTCACTCCCGGTTAATGGCGCAATCCCACCGCCGCCGACCACTTCACCCTCGTACTCAACCACCCAATATGCGTGGCCAGGCTGACTATACACTTGATACAGCTCGTCAAGGTTCGGATCGGCGACGGTGTAGCCTTTATCAGCGGTAAGACCGTATTCGGCGGATACCTGACGAATGACGTGGGCGATAGCAGGATTATCGGCGACGGTAAGTTTGCGCAAACGGAGTGCGGGAGAAGCGACAACATTCATAGCATAGCTCAATTTCAAATGTATGATTTATAGCTCACTTTAATACCACCCTCGCTTAGGTGGTGCAAGAAGAAGATAAATCAGAAAATATTACGCATATCTCTCTGAGATAAAGCGTATTCTAGGCGAACCAGTATCAATTGACTGGAATTATTATCGGTATGAATGGAATTTATTTTAGGGATATAGTTCATGAATGATGTAAACATCGGGAAAGATAATTCTCGGCACTCGTTTGTTTTCACAGGCAAAGGTGGTGAGTATTTTCTTATTTGTCTTGTGAATTTTTTACTGACAATTATTACTCTGGGAATATATGGGCCGTGGGCATTGATAAAATGCCGTCGTTATATTTATCAACATGTGACACTCAAGGGGCAACCATTTAGTTATAAGGGAACAGGTGGTGCCATTTTTGTTAGCATGTTACTTATTGTGGCGGTTTATCTTTTCAGTATTTCTTGTTTTGCAGGTCAATACTTTGCGCTCGGTTTATTCCTGTTTGCTCTCTTGATCTGCGGTATTCCTTGTATGGTAGTGAAGAGCCTACAGTATCAGGCGAATATGACTTCACTAAATGGCATTCGCTTTGGCTTTAATTGCTCAATGCTCCGTGCATGGTGGGTTATGCTAGGACTGCCTGTTCTGTTGGCGTTAGTTTTTTGGTTCGCACTGTATCTTATTGCACAAGTGACGACATCAATAGGAGGGTTATTCTTTAACTTAGTCGCATTAAGTTTGCTTTCTGCCATCGGGCTAGGTGTTGTCCATGGTATAACCTATAGTAAATGGATGCCATTGCTGGGTAATAATGCAACTTTTGGCATTCATAAGTTTTCTATTCAGGTAAACGTAAAAGAATGCATTAAAGGTTGCATGCTCGCAATATTAACCATGGTTCCTTTCATCATTGTGATTGGTATTATGATCGCACCAGTATTCCAGCAGTTAATGATGATGACCATGTTGGGTAGGTCTGATGTTGGCAGTGAGTTTGTATTACAATATTACCCGCAGATTATGGCTTCCTACTTTCTGTATTTTGTCGCGATCCTTGTGTTTGCCAGTTATCTCTATGTCACGTTACGCAGTTTGTTCCTGAATAATCTGACACTGGCAAATGGCACTATTCGTTTTCATTCATCTGTTACCGCGATCGGTATGCTTCTGCGCATGTTGGCGGTATTAATGGGGTCCTCAATTACCTGTGGTCTGGCTTATCCCTGGCTGAAAATGTGGATGGTTAGCTGGATTGCTAACAATACCCATGTCCAGGGCGACCTTGATTCGCTGGAGTTAACCAATGATGACAAACCGCAGGATAGCGGTTCGTTAATGTGGATATCTCGCGGTATTATGCCGTATGTTCCGTTTATCTAAATAAAAAGGCCGGAGCATGCTCCGGCCTTCGTTTTCACTATGAGTATTACAGCGCGGCGATAACAGCCTGCTGTTCAATCAGCTTCGCTTTCGCTTCTGCGTAGCCTTCCAGCTTCTCACGCTCTTTCGCGATGACCGCTTCCGGTGCGCGGGCGACAAAGCCTTCGTTCGCCAGCTTGTTCTCAATACGGCTGATTTCGCCTTCGATCTTCGCTACTTCTTTCGCCAGACGTGCCAGCTCATCTTCTTTGTTGATGAGGCCTGCCATCGGGATCAGCAGTTCTGCGCCGTCGACGATCTTTGTAACGGAAACCGGACCTTTATCATCAGCAGGCAGCACGGTGATGCTTTCCAGACGCGCCAGCGTTTGCAGGAAGCCGCGGTTTTCATTTACGCGACGTTCTGCATCCGCGCTGCAACCACGCAGCAGCAGCTCCAGCGGTTTACCCGGCGCGATGTTCATTTCTGCACGGATGTTACGTACAGCAACGATCGCCTGTTTCAGCCACTCGGTGTCGGCCAGTGCCGCTTCATCAACCTGAGACGCATCGTACTGCGGGAACGGCTGCAGCATGATGGTGTCGGCAGTGATACCGCAAAGTACTTTCACACGCTGCCAGATGGTTTCGGTGATGAACGGAATGATCGGATGCGCGAGGCGCAGCAGACCTTCCAGTACAGTCACCAGCGTATGGCGAGTACCGCGCAGTTCGGCTTCTGTTCCACCGTTCATTACCGGCTTGGTCAGCTCCAGATACCAGTCACAGAACTGGTTCCAGGTGAATTCATACAGAATGCCTGCGGCGATATCGAAGCGGAAGCTGTCCAGCGCTTCGCGGTACGCTTTGATGGTCTGGTTGAACTCCGCCAGAATCCAGCGATCCGCCAGCGACAGCGTCATTTCACCGCCGTTGAAGCCGCAATCCTGACCTTCCGTGTTCATCAGCACAAAACGGCTGGCGTTCCACAGCTTGTTACAGAAGTTACGGTAGCCTTCCAGACGCTTCATATCCCAGTTGATGTCACGACCGGTAGAAGCCAGCGCCGCCAGGGTGAAGCGCAGCGCGTCAGTACCGTGCGGCTCAATGCCGTTCGGGAACTGCTTCTCGGTGCGCTTACGGATTTTGTCCGCCAGCTGCGGCTGCATCATATTGCCGGTACGTTTTTCCAGCAGTTCCGGCAGCGAAATACCGTCAACCATATCCAGTGGGTCAATCACGTTACCTTTGGATTTGGACATCTTCTGGCCTTCGTCATCACGAATCAGGCCGGTCATGTAAACGGTGTGGAACGGCACCTGTGGTTTGCCATTTTCATCTTTGATGAAGTGCATGGTCATCATGATCATGCGGGCAATCCAGAAGAAGATGATGTCGAAGCCGGATACCATCACGCTGGTTGGGTGGAACTGGCGCAGTGCGTCGGTGTTTTCCGGCCAGCCGAGCGTGGAGAAGGTCCACAGCGCGGAGGAGAACCAGGTGTCGAGAACGTCTTCATCCTGACGCAGCGCAACATCAGCACCGAGGTTATTTTCTTTACGCACTTCGTCTTCGTTGCGGCCAACATAAACATTACCCGCTTCGTCATACCATGCCGGGATACGGTGACCCCACCATAGCTGACGAGAGATACACCAGTCCTGAATATCGCGCATCCAGGAGAAATACATGTTTTCGTACTGCTTCGGTACGAACTGAATGTCGCCGTTCTCAACCGCTTCAACCGCTGGTTTCGCCAGTACATCGGCACGAACGTACCACTGGTCGGTCAGCATCGGTTCGATAACCACGCCGCCACGGTCGCCGTAAGGAACGGTCAGGTCGTGCGGTTTAATTTCTTCCAGCAGGCCGAGCGCGTCAACCGCAGCAACGACGGCTTTACGTGCAGCAAAACGCTCCAGTTTCTGGAACTCTGCCGGGATTTCGCTGGAATAAACGTCAGATTCGTTACCTTTGGTATCGAACACCTGGGCGCTTGCACGGATATCGCCGTCAAAGGTCAGGATGTTGATCATCGGCAGGGCGTGACGTTTACCGACTTCATAGTCGTTAAAGTCGTGCGCTGGGGTGATCTTCACGCAGCCGGTGCCTTTTTCCATGTCGGCGTGTTCGTCGCCAACGATCGGAATACGACGGTTAACCAGCGGCAGAATGACATATTTGCCAATCAGATCTTTATAACGCGGATCTTCCGGGTTAACGGCCACGCCAGTATCGCCCAGCAGGGTTTCCGGACGGGTAGTCGCAACCACCAGATAATCTTTACCGTCTGCGGTTTTCGCGCCGTCAGCCAGCGGATAGCGGATGTGCCACATCGAACCTTTCGATTCGCGGTTTTCCACTTCCAGGTCGGAGATAGCGGTGCGCAGTTTCGGGTCCCAGTTTACCAGGCGTTTGCCACGGTAAATCAGGTCTTCTTTATACAGACGAACGAAAACTTCTTTCACCGCATTGGACAGGCCTTCGTCCATGGTGAAGCGTTCACGCTCCCAGTCGACGGAGTTGCCGAGACGGCGCATCTGACGGGTAATGGTGCCGCCGGATTCCGCTTTCCATTCCCAGATTTTGTCGATGAAAGCTTCGCGGCCGTAGTCGTGACGGGTTTTACCTTCTTCTGCGGCAATCTTGCGCTCAACGACCATCTGGGTAGCGATCCCGGCGTGGTCAGTACCGACCTGCCACAGGGTGTTTTTGCCCTGCATGCGCTGATAGCGGATCATGGTATCCATGATGGTTTGCTGGAAGGCGTGACCCATATGCAAACTGCCGGTGACGTTCGGCGGCGGGATCATGATGCAGAAACTTTCCTGGCTTTCATCGCCATTAGGCTTAAAGTAGCCCTGCTTTTCCCAGTGCTCGTAAAGCGGCTGTTCGATATCTTGTGGGTTATATGTCTTTTCCATTATTTCCAGGTTGCCGTATTCAGGTTGAAACCAGCCACGCGGTAGGCTTTATAGCGTTCGCGCGCCAGTTGTTTCAGAGAATCTTCATAAGGAACGAAGTCTACCACTTCTGTGAAAGCGGTGGCAAAATCTGCAAAGCTTGTTCGCAGACTAATCAATATATCGCGCGGGCTGCTGCTGCGCTTTTGCGGCCAGGCGATCTCCACCGGCGCACCGCCGCGCGGTCCTTCTCCCGCTAAATTATGCGGAACAAAGCTTTCTGCCGGACGCGCCCACAGGGCTTCATCCAGTCGGTAAGCCTGCTTTTCATCTTCACAGGCGATGAGTACGCGCTTACCACTGCGCCAACGTTCTGCGGCAATTTCACACACCAACTGCTCAACGGCGCTTAAGCCATCGACGGTGGTGTCATTGTCCAGAAGGTAGAACGTTGCGTTTTTCATATATGGGGCTTCTTGTGGTGGATTTAAATACGCATCAGGTATACACCGCAGCGCCTGATGCGACGCTGCCGCGTCTTATCAGGCCTACAAGTTAAGTGCTGTGTGTAGGTCGGATAAGGCGTTCACGTCGCATCCGACAATAACAGCCTTGCCTGATGCGACGCTGTCGCGTCTTATCAGGCCTACGAGTTCAGTGCTGTGTAGGTCGGATAAGGCGTTCACGCCGCATCCGACAATAACAACACAGCCTGATGCAATTACTCTTCGCCGTTAAACCCGGCGCGGTTTAGCAGGAACTGTGCCAGCAACGCCACCGGGCGACCGGTTGCGCCTTTCGCCTTACCAGAACGCCAGGCAGTACCGGCGATATCCAGGTGCGCCCAGTTATACTTACGGGTAAAGCGCGACAGGAAGCAACCTGCGGTAATCGCCCCACCAGGACGACCGCCAATGTTCGCCATATCGGCAAAATTGGACTCCAGTTGTTCCTGGTACTCGTCGCCCAGAGGTAAGCGCCATGCACGGTCACCGGATTGTTCAGACGCGGCAATCAGTTCATGGGCCAGTGGGTTATGGTTCGCCATCAGACCGGTAATGTGATGGCCTAGCGCGATCACGCAGGCACCGGTCAGCGTCGCCACGTCAATCACCGCTTCCGGCTCAAAACGCTCAACGTAAGTTAACACATCGCACAGTACCAGGCGGCCTTCGGCGTCGGTATTCAGCACTTCTACGGTTTGACCGGACATGGTGGTTAACACATCGCCCGGACGATAGGCACGACCGCCAGGCATGTTTTCGCAGCCTGCCAGCACGCCGATAACGTTAATCGGCAGTTGCAGCTCCGCGACCATCCGCATCACACCGTAAACCGCTGCCGCACCGCACATATCGTACTTCATCTCATCCATGCCTTCTGAAGGCTTGATCGAGATACCGCCGGAGTCGAAGGTTAAACCTTTACCCACCAGCACGATTGGGCGTGCATCTTCCGACGCGTTGCCTTTGTACTCAATCACTGACATCAGCGATTCGTTTTGCGAACCCTGACCGACCGCCAGATAGGAATGCATCCCCAGCTCTTTCATCTGCTGTTCGCCGATAACGCGGGTGATGACATTCTTGCTGTAGCTGTCAGCCAACTGGCGCGCCTGAGAGGCGAGGTAAGCAGCGTTACAGATATTCGGTGGCATATTGCCGAGATCTTTCGCGGCTTTAATCCCTGCGGCAATCGCCAGACCATGCTGGATCGCGCGTTCACCGCTGGTCAGCTCACGGCGGGTCGGCACGTTGAACACCATTTTACGCAGCGGACGACGCGGTTCGCTCTTGTTCGTTTTCAACTGATCGAAACTGTAGAGCGTCTCTTTTGCCGTCTCGACAGCCTGACGCACTTTCCAGTAGTTGTTACGGCCTTTAACGTGCAGTTCAGTCAGAAAGCAGACCGCTTCCATTGAGCCAGTATCATTCAGCGTATTAATGGTTTTCTGAATAACCTGCTTGTACTGACGCTCATCCAGCTCACGTTCTTTGCCGCAACCAATAAGGAGAATTCGCTCGGAAAGTACATTCGGCACATGGTGCAGCAACAATGTCTGCCCCGGTTTTCCTTCCAGTTCGCCCCGACGTAGCAGGGCGCTGATGTACCCATCGCTGATTTTATCGAGCTGTTCTGCAATCGGAGAAAGGCGACGTGGTTCGAAGACGCCCACGACGATGCAGGCACTCCGCTGTTTCTCCGGGCTACCGCTTTTTACACTAAACTCCATGCACTACGCTCCTGAATCTTAAAGACAACGGCGGTGGCTACAGATAGAATTGCAAGCTTTCGTAACTCATGTCCGCTGTTGCGATGACTTCGTGTTAATCTTAACGTTATTACGGCATTGGCACGTCAGAACAAAATCTGAGAGGTGAATCCGTTGAGTATAATTATCTTAGCGACGATTTCGACGACTCAAGAGAATAAATGACGTTTAAGCCATGAAACAAGCTAAAATCCTGCAAAAGACGAGTTTTTACGGGCGTATTTAAAGTGATAATCATAAGATATCTGGTGCGGGAGACGCTCAAAAGCCAGCTGGCGATACTCTTCATCTTGCTTTTGATCTTCTTCTGTCAAAAGTTAGTGAGGATCCTCGGCGCAGCGGTTGACGGCGATATTCCGGCGAATCTGGTGCTCTCCCTTCTCGGGTTGGGCGTGCCGGAAATGGCGCAGCTTATCCTGCCATTAAGCCTGTTCCTCGGGCTGCTGATGACGCTGGGCAAACTGTATACCGAAAGTGAAATTACGGTAATGCATGCCTGCGGCTTGAGCAAAGCGGTTCTGGTGAAAGCGGCAATGATCCTTGCGGTATTCACGGCAATCGTCGCGGCGGTTAACGTGATGTGGGCGGGACCGTGGTCATCGCGTCATCAGGATGAAGTGTTAGCAGAAGCGAAAGCGAACCCTGGCATGGCGGCGCTGGCGCAAGGGCAATTCCAGCAAGCGACTAATGGCAGCTCGGTGCTGTTCATCGAAAGCGTTGACGGCAGCGATTTCAAAGATGTGTTCCTCGCACAAATTCGACCAAAAGGTAATGCACGTCCTTCTGTGGTGGTGGCCGATTCCGGACATTTAACCCAGCTGCGCGACGGCTCCCAGGTCGTCACTCTCAACCAGGGAACGCGCTTCGAAGGCACTGCACTGTTACGTGATTTCCGCATTACGGATTTCCAGGATTATCAGGCGATCATTGGTCACCAGGCGGTGGCGCTCGACCCGAACGATACCGACCAGATGGACATGCGCACATTGTGGAACACTGACACCGATCGTGCTCGCGCAGAACTGAACTGGCGTATCACGTTGGTGTTCACCGTGTTTATGATGGCACTTATGGTCGTACCGCTGAGCGTGGTTAACCCGCGTCAGGGGCGCGTACTATCGATGCTGCCAGCCATGCTGCTGTATCTGTTGTTCTTCCTGATCCAGACCTCCCTGAAATCGAACGGCGGTAAAGGTAAGCTGGACCCGACGCTGTGGATGTGGACCGTTAACCTGATTTATCTGGCTTTGGCGATTGTTCTCAACCTTTGGGACACCGTGCCGGTCCGCCGCCTGCGCGCCAGTTTTTCGCGTAAAGGAGCGGTGTGATGCAACCTTTTGGCGTACTTGACCGCTATATCGGTAAAACTATTTTCACCACCATCATGATGACGCTGTTCATGCTGGTGTCGCTTTCCGGCATTATCAAGTTTGTCGATCAGCTGAAAAAAGCCGGGCAGGGGAGTTACGACGCGTTAGGCGCAGGAATGTATACCTTGCTGAGCGTGCCGAAAGATGTGCAAATCTTCTTCCCGATGGCGGCTCTGCTTGGGGCGTTGCTTGGTCTTGGGATGCTGGCGCAGCGCAGCGAACTGGTGGTGATGCAGGCTTCTGGTTTTACCCGTATGCAGGTAGCGCTGTCGGTGATGAAAACCGCCATTCCACTGGTCTTGCTGACGATGGCGATTGGTGAATGGGTCGCGCCGCAGGGCGAGCAGATGGCGCGTAACTACCGTGCGCAGGCGATGTACGGCGGCTCGTTGCTCTCTACCCAGCAAGGTTTATGGGCGAAAGATGGCAACAACTTCGTCTACATTGAGCGGGTTAAAGGTGACGAAGAGTTAGGTGGCATCAGTATTTATGCCTTTAACGAGAATCGTCGTCTGCAATCCGTACGCTATGCCGCTACCGCGAAGTTTGACCCGGAACATAAAGTCTGGCGTCTGTCGCAGGTTGATGAATCTGATTTGACCAATCCGAAACAGATCACCGGTTCGCAGACGGTGAGCGGCACCTGGAAAACCAACCTCACGCCAGACAAACTGGGCGTGGTGGCGCTGGACCCGGATGCACTCTCTATCAGCGGTTTGCACAACTATGTGAAGTATCTGAAGTCGAGCGGTCAGGATGCCGGACGTTATCAGCTCAACATGTGGAGCAAAATCTTCCAGCCGCTATCCGTGGCGGTGATGATGCTGATGGCGCTGTCGTTCATCTTTGGCCCACTGCGTAGCGTACCTATGGGCGTGCGTGTGGTCACTGGTATTAGCTTCGGTTTTGTCTTCTACGTACTGGACCAGATCTTCGGCCCGCTGACGTTGGTTTACGGCATCCCGCCGATCATCGGCGCACTGTTGCCAAGCGCCAGCTTCTTCTTAATCAGCCTGTGGCTGTTAATGAGAAAATCGTAACCTGATGAACGAATAAAGGGAGCGAAAGCTCCCTTTATTATTGTTGACAAAGTGTGTTTCGTTCATGCCTGAAAGATCATGAAAATTCAATATATTGCAGTAGTGTAGGCCTGATGCGGCGCGCCAGCGTCGCATCAGGCAAAGACAAATCGCACCTGGCTTACCTTCTTCTCCCCCCCAGCAAACTCCCCAACATCCCGCGCACAATCTGATTCGTCACCTGGCGGGCGGCGCTTTTTGCCATTGTTTGCACCACACCATCTTTCTTCCCGCCGCGTGGTCCGGTAGTGCCGAACAAAATATCCTTCAATCCACCGAGAATACCGTCATCCACCGCCACCTCTTTCCCTTTCGCGGGAGGATTATTTTGCTGCTCGATACTGGCCTGAAAGCCTTTTTGCAACATCTCATAGGCGGATTCCCGGTCCACGTCATCCTCGTACTTGCCATACACCGGGGAGTGGTTAACCAAGCCATTGCGCTCATCTTCCGTCACCGGCCCCATTCGTGAACAGGGGGCAATCACCATCGCCCGTTCCACCACTGAAGGGCTTCCTTTCGCATCGAGAAACGAGATTAACGCTTCGCCCGTCCCCAGTTCCTGGATTGCCTTTTCGGTATCAAACGTCGGATTGGGGCGCATGGTTTGCGCCGCTGCCTTCACTGCTTTCTGATCTTTAGGCGTAAAAGCACGCAAAGCGTGTTGAACGCGATTACCGAGCTGCCCGAGCACGTTATCCGGGATATCTGACGGGTTTTGCGAAACGAACCAGACGCCCACGCCTTTTGAGCGAATAAGCCTTATCACCTGCTCAATCTTATCCAGCAGTACCTGCGGTGCATCGTTAAACAGCAGATGCGCTTCGTCGAAGAAAAACACCAGTTTTGGTTTCTCCAGATCGCCCGCTTCCGGCAATTGTTCATACAACTCTGAAAGCATCCACAACAGGCTGGCGGCGTACAGTTTCGGCATCTGGTAGAGTTTTTCGGCGCTAAGGATATTGATAACGCCTTTACCGTTGGCATCGGTGCGCATCCAGTCTTTGATATCCAGCATCGGCTCACCAAATAAGTGTGCTGCGCCTTGCTGTTCCAGCGACAACAGCCCGCGCTGGATGGCACCAACCGATGCACTACTGATATTACCGTACTGATTCTGGAAGGATTTGGCGTTATCGCCGATGTACTGGGTAATTGCCCGCAGATCTTTAAAGTCGAGCAGCAACAATCCCTGATCGTCAGCAATGCGGAAAATGATATTCAGCACGCCAGATTGCACATCGTTGAGATTCAACAGTCGTGCCAGCAACAGCGGCCCCAGATCCGAAACCGTCGCCCGCACCGGATGGCCTTTCTCGCCAAAGATATCCCACACCACCACCGGATTAGTATGAGGTTGCCAGTCATTTACGCCGATATTTTTAAGCCTTGCGAGCAGTTTTTCCGAAGATGTACCTTCCTCCGCAACTCCCGTTAAATCACCTTTCACATCAGCCATAAACACAGGCACGCCGATTTCCGACAATGACTCCGCCAGTTTTTGCAGCGTAACGGTTTTACCCGTCCCCGTTGCGCCGGTAATCAGCCCATGGCGGTTAGCCATTCCCGGCAGTAAAAACAGTTCTGTGTCCGGCGTGCGGGCAATTAACAGGGGTTCGCTCATGAGATTTCCTCCAGTTTCCTGCCTGGAGTATAGGCAACGTCCGGCAAAGAGAATATGTGTAATGCAGAGAAAATAACCTAAAGCGTGTTACCGTGATAAATCTGATACCCGAGGTCAACAGTGTTGTGGTTGTGATCGTTATTCTTAATTTTGCTCAGCAACATTTGGGCGGCCATCCGACCAATATCAAAACGGGGAGTAATTACGCTGGCGAGGCTTGGGATCATTTGCCTGCCAATCTCCAGCCCATGAAAACCCGCAATGGAAATTTGTTCTGGCACGGCGAGGTTTCGCTCGCGGCACAGCAGAAGCGCACCCATCGCAATATCGTCATTGGTGCAAAATACACCGTCTAAATCCGGGTTTGCGCTAAGGGCATCACGCATTAACTGCATTCCTAAATGAATGGATGAGATGGCGCGTGGATTCATGCGTAATGGGGAAAGATTATGCAGCATCATCGCATCGCAATACCCCTGATAACGCTGTTCATCGCGGGTGTCATCTTTGGAACCGAGATACAGAATTTTGCGCCTGACTCGCTTATCCAGCATGGTACACACCATGTCAAAAGCAGCCTGCCGATTATCAAAACCGACCTCCATATCCAGCCGTTCTCCCTGTACATCCATCAATTCCACGACCGGAATGGTGGCTGAACGCAGAAATTTCACCGTCCTGATGGTGTGATATTTTTCCGAAAGAATAATCCCGTCAATGTTATAAGAGAGCAGGTTAATCACCGACTCTTCTTCGGAATCGCGATCGTAATTGTAATTAGCAATAATGGTCTGATAATTATGCACAGAGGTGACGGATTCTATTCCCGCGAGAATGTCAGCGAAGAGTTGATTTTGAAATGACGGAATCAAGATACCGAGGGTATAACTTTGTGCATTCAACAACATGCCGGGAGCGCGATTAGGGATATAATTGATCTCTTCCATAATTTTGGCGATGCGCTCGCCTGTTTCCTTTGCCACCTTTTTCGGCGAGCGGATATAACGACTCACGGTCATTTTTGTTACGCCAGCCAGCGTAGCGATATCCTGTAAAGAAATTCTGTGATTGCGCATAACTTCTCCCAACGTCGGGGGAATCTTCAATCTTCCCCCGAAACTACATCACAATATTTTATTCTTTCAGTGCAATACGGCGTTAATGGCTAACACGCCCAGCAAACCCATAATAGAAATAAGGGTTTCCATCACCGTCCAGGTACGCAACGTTTCACCAACCGTCAGATTAAAATACCCTTTAAATAGCCAGAAGCCAGGGTCGTTTACGTGTGACGCGATCACGCTGCCCGCACCGGTTGCCAGTACCATTAAAGCGGGATCGGCATGGGTAACGTTGATAATCGGCAACACCACACCCGCGGTGGTAATGGCCGCGACGGTGGCAGAGCCCAGAGCGATACGCAACAGCGCCGCGACAGTCCAGCACATCAATAACGGCGAAAGTGTAGTTCCGGTCATTAAGTGTGAAATATACTGCCCGACACCGCTATCTACTAATACCTGCTTAAACGCGCCGCCGCCAGCGATAATAAACACAATCATCGCGATAGCGCCTATAGAATCCCCAATGATATCCATGATTTGCTCGATGGTGCGTCCATTACGTCGGCCCAGTGTGAAAATCGCAATAACAATGGCAATAAACAGCGCAACGGCAGGGTTACCGACAAATTCAAAGAAGAGGCGCACGGTGTTAGTTTTCGGTAACGTAATTTCACAAACGGCGGCGATAGCCATCAGGATGACCGGGATCACGGCAGCGAAAATACTGTTCCAGAAGGAGGGCATCTCCTCTTCGCTAAACAGATGAGGATTAAATAAGCCTTCCGGTGGTGCTTTCTCAAAGCGAGTTAGCAGTTTAGAAAACAGCGGTCCTGCGACAATAACTGTCGGAATGGTAATGATAAATCCATACAGTAAAGTCGTTCCGAGATTAGCCTCAAAGATAGTCGCGATGGCAGTAGGCCCTGGATGTGGCGGCAGAAAACAGTGGGTTACAGAGAGCGCTGCTACCATCGGTACGCCAACATACAACAGGGGTAATCCAGATGATGCCACGATGGTAAATACCAACGGCAACAGCAGGACAAAGCCCACTTCAAAAAACATGGCGAGGCCCACAACCAGACCGGTGATCACTAGCGCCCATTGCACGCGTTTTTTACCAAAAGTGGCAATCAGCGTAGTGGCGATACGTTGTGCCGCACCCGTATCAGAAATCAGCTTGCCTAACATGGCCCCGAAACCGAGGATCATTGCCAGCCCGCCGAGCGTGCTGCCGATACCATTTTGTATAGAGTGCAGGACGGCCTGTGCATCCATCCCTTCGGCAAATCCGACGACGGCAGCGACCAGAACGAGGGCAATAAAGCCGTTAACTTTAAAGCCGATCATCAGGATAAGAAGCAGCGCGACGCCTGCCGCAATAATGATTAATGGCATAGTCTTTATCTCTTATTAGTGCCAGAAAAGCAGCGCTTTCGCGCTGCACGTAGGGTAGTAGGTGTTAAACAGCCACTAACATGCCGCCATCAACAAACAACAGGTGGCCGTTTACGAAATCAGAGGCTTTTGAAGAAAGGAACACCGCAGCACCAATCAGTTCCTGCGGATCTCCCCAGCGTGCGGCGGGGGTCCGTTTGCACAACCAGGCGGTGAAGGCTTCGTCCTCAACCAGTGCTTTAGTCATTTCTGTTTTGAAATAGCCCGGCGCAATACCGTTGACCTGAATATTGTGGCGCGCCAGCTCGACGCACATGCCGCGGGTGAGCATTTTTACCGCCCCTTTCGATGCGGCATAAGGGGTGATGGTGTCACGTCCCAGTTCGCTTTGCATCGAGCAAATATTAATAACTTTACCTGCCTTGCGTTCAACCATGTGACGAGTTACCGCTTGCGATACCAGGAACACGGCGGTCTGGTTTACTGCGATCACATCATTCCACTCTTGTTCAGGGAACTCAGTAAAAGGATGACGGCGCTGGATACCGGCGTTATTCACCAGCACATCAATGGGGCCGATGTCCTTTTCGATATGTTCAACGGCGGCATCAATTTCATGTTTATGAGTAACATTAAAAGGTGCGGCAACGGCCTGAATACCCTCCTGGTGGAGTTTTTCTACAGCAAGTTCTGCGCGTTCGGCAGTAATATCATTAATAATTATTTGTGCGCCATATTTACCCAGGCCGGTTGCCAGTAAAAAGCCAATGCCCTGTGCTGAACCGGTAATCAAGATATTTTTTCCTGCCAGTGAAAATAGATCGTTCATTGTATTATTCCTTTATTTATCTCTTAGAAAACAAGCTGGACTTTTGCTGCCTGGGTTTTATCACCGGCGAAACGTAGCGCCTCTTCCAGGTCTGTGAAGGGATATTCAGCACTCAGTAAAGGCAGTGGATTAATAACGCCATTCGCCAGCCATGACACTGCGGTATTAAATTCGCTGGTAAAACGGAAAGAGCCTTTGAGTGAAATCTCCTTACCAATCAACGTCATCATTGGGAATTCTGCCATCGCGCCTCCCATCCCTACCTGCACCATTACGCCGCGTGCACGAGTGACCTCCAGACAGGTATTCACTGATGAAGGATGACCGGACACTTCAAAGCTGACATCGAAATAGCCTTTTTCCGCTTTCCAGTGATCCATGTCGTCGTTTTGTGGGTTTACGAGCACATCCGCCCCCATCTCTTTGCCCAGCGAAAGGGAACGGGGACTCACATCGGCACAGACAATTTCCGCGGCCCCCAGTGTTTTAACAGCACTGACAATCAGGCAGCCAATGGGCCCAACACCAGAAATAAATACTCGCTTGCCCTGTAACTCGCCGGCCTGATGTGCGGCATGAATCGCGACGGCTAAAGGTTCGGCAAAAGCCATAACCTTTTCGTCAGCTTTGGCCGGATAAGGGACACATTGCGACGTTTCGACCATTTTATAACGGGTAAAGCCACCATCAACATGAGGGAAATACATGGCACTGCCAAAAAAACGCATCTCTGTACACTGATTCTCGTTATGTTCAATGCAGTATTTGCAGTGACCGCACGGTTTAGACGGATTAATGGCTACCGTTTGCCCTTCATGTAATTTTGATGAGTCGCTATGAATAACTTTACCGATAACTTCATGACCTAACACCATCGGTGCCTTTATCATGAAATTACCTACTTTTCCTTCCTGATAATAATGTAAATCGGAACCGCAAATTCCACCTCGGGTTATTTGTACTAATGTTCCATTATTATTCCAATCTATCGTCTGCTCGGTAACGGCAACAGTTTTCTTGCCCGCAACAACGCAGGACTGTGTTTTCACTTGCATAAATTCCTCACTGGTCAGGTAGACACCTCGGAAGCATTTAAGCGGTTTTAATTGTCATTATTTGTGATGAAGATCACGTTAGAAAATTGTTACATTACGATGTTACGCATAACGTGATGTGCCTTGTAATTCTTATCAGCAGAAATAAAAAAACGTGAAATTATTATGCCACCAGGCGTAGTATCGCCGCAGGTAAGATGATTCAGGAGATTTTAAATGGCGGGTGAAAGCTTTATTTTGATGGGCGTTTCAGGGAGTGGTAAAACATTAATTGGTAGCAAGGTTGCCGCGTTATTATCTGCTAAATTTATTGATGGTGACGATCTTCATCCAGCCAAAAATATAGATAAAATGTCGCAGGGTATTCCATTATCTGATGAAGATCGACTTCCCTGGCTGGAACGCTTAAATGATGCTTCATACAGTCTTTATAAAAAGAATGAAACAGGATTTATTGTCTGTTCATCATTAAAAAAACAGTATCGTGATATTTTACGCAAGGGTAGCCCCCATGTTCATTTCCTCTGGTTAGATGGCGACTATGAAACTATTCTCGCGCGAATGCAGCGTCGGGCTGGGCATTTTATGCCGGTAGCGTTACTAAAAAGTCAGTTTGAGGCACTGGAGCGTCCACAAGACGATGAACAGGATATTGTGCGCATTGATATCAACCATGATATTGCCAATGTCACCGAACAATGTCGGCAGGCTGTGCTGGCGATACGACAAAACAGAATATGTGCGAAAGAGGGCAGCGCCTCAGATCAGCGCTGCGAATGATTTTCAAAAATCGGCTTTCAACACCACGCGGTAACGCGCCTTACCGTCGCGCACATGCTGGATGGCGTCGTTAATTTTCGACATCGGGAACAGTTCGGTAGTCGGCGCAACCTTGCTGCGGGCGGCAAAGCGCATCAGCTTACGCAACTCATAAGGTGTACCGGTAGCAGAGCCAGAGACACTGCGATCGCCCGCAATCAGCGTAAAGGCCGGAACCGGCAACGGCGTGAGAACCGCACCGACGGTGTGGAAATTACCGCCATACGTCAGCGCCTCAAAATAAGGCTGCCAGTCGAGGCTGACGTTCACAGTATTGATAATGAGATCAAACTGCCCCGCCAGAGTTTTCAGTGCCTGCGGATCGCGGCTATTCACCACTTTATCGGCACCCATCGCCAGTACTTCCTGCTCTTTCGCCGGATTTGAACTAAAGGCTGTCACCTCGCATCCCATTGCGTGCAGAAGTTTTATAGCGATATGTCCCAGCCCGCCAATACCAATTACCCCAACGCGGCTGGTAGCAGTGATATGGTGCATCAACAGTGGTTTAAAGACCGTGATACCACCACACAGCAGCGGCCCGGCGGACTCGATATCGATATTTTCCGGCAGTGGGATCACCCATTGCCAGTCTGCACGCAACTTCTCGGCAAAACCGCCGCGATTCATAATTGTTGGCACCGCACCTTGCTCGCAGTTGATCTGATTACCGCTAATACAGGCATCGCAATGCCCGCAGCTACGCGCCGTCCAGCCAATCCCGACACGCTGACCGACCTGCAAACCTTTATCCTGCGCGGCGCTCCCGAGCGCCACCACGCGACCAATCACCTCATGCCCGGCAATCAGCGGATATTGTGAAAATCCCCATTCATTGTCGATCATCGATAGATCGGAATGGCAGATCCCGCAATAATCCACCTGCACTTCAACATCTTGTGGCCTCAGCTCACCGGGATCGTACTCATAAACTTCCAGTTCGCCGCCCGCTTCTTTTGCGGCATAGCTTTTTATCATCGACATTTTTTGGTCCTTCTCTGGTGTTGTCTGGGAAGTGTAGAGCATGGCAGGGCGGGGTGCCTGGAGTGTGACAAAGGTTACACATCGCGGTATGCAATGCTGAAAATTTCAGCACTTAGCGAGGTGCGAGCAAGCTGGCGCTTGCATGGTGGCGTGCGACAGGTATAATCCACAACGTTTTCCGCATACCTCTTCAGTGCCGAAGTGGCGAAATCGGTAGACGCAGTTGATTCAAAATCAACCGTAGAAATACGTGCCGGTTCGAGTCCGGCCTTCGGCACCAAAAGTATGTAAATAGACCTCAATTGAGGTCTTTTTTTATGCCTGAAATCCGCGCCACGCAAGGCTTTTCCAGCTTTTCTCCTCAACTGAAGTCAACCTGACTCAACCCACATCAACAGGCTTGTGAGTATACTAATGAGTATATTTGCCGATTCGATATTGCTTGTATACTCACGAGATACCAATGGAAGGAAGACCATTATGGCCCTAACGGATACTAAAGTTCGCTCTGCGAAACCTGAGGAGAAAGAGTATTCACTTGTTGACGGCGACGGCATGTCCTTACTTGTAAAACCTGGTGGTTCAAAGTATTGGCGATTTCGTTTCCGTTTTGGCGGTAAACAACATTTGATGGCGTTCGGCGTTTACCCGGATGTTTCACTGGCGGATGCGCGGAAGAAAAGGGAAGAGGCCAGAAAGCTGGTAGCTGCTGGTATCGATCCTCGTGAGCATAAGCGTGCTGTGAAAGAAGAGCAGGCGAAAGAGATTATTACTTTCGAGAAGGTTGCCAGAGAGTGGCTCGTGACCAACCAAAAATGGTCGGAAGATCATGCTAATCGTGTAAAAAAGAGCCTGGAGGACAATATCTTCCCGGCAATTGGTACTCGCAACATTGCTGAACTAGGCACCCGCGATCTGTTAATTCCTATTAAAGCCGTGGAGAAGTCCGGACGTCTTGAAGTGGCTTCCCGCCTTCAACAGCGCACTACGGCCATCATGCGTTATGCAGTGCAAAGCGGGTTAATTGATTACAATCCGGCGCAAGAGATGGCGGGGGCGGTTGCTTCCAGTAATCGACAGCATCGTCCGGCGCTGGAGTTTAAGCGTATCCCGGAATTACTCCAGAAAATCGATGAATACACCGGCAGGCCACTAACCCGCTGGGCAACTGAACTTACTCTGCTTATCTTTATTCGATCCAGTGAGCTGCGTTTTGCTCGCTGGTCGGAGATAGATTTCGACACGTCGATGTGGACCATCCCGCCTGAGCGAGAGTCTATTCCCGGCGTGAAACATTCTCAGCGAGGATCAAAGATGCGTACACCTCATCTGGTGCCGCTTTCAAAGCAGGCGCTAGCGATCCTGAAGCAGATAAAACAGTTCTGTGGCGAACATGAACTCATTTTTATTGGCGATCACGATCCGCGTAAGCCCATGAGCGAGAACACGGTAAACAGTGCGTTACGGGTGATGGGTTATGACACTAAGGTTGAGGTTTGTGGTTACGGCTTCCGCACAATGGCCTGTAGTTCGCTAATTGAGTCAGGACTATGGTCCAAGGATGCGGTGGAAAGGCAGATGAGCCATATGGAACGCAATTCGGTGCGAGCGGCGTATATACATAAAGCGGAGCATCTGGATGAGCGCAAGCTGATGTTGCAGTGGTGGGCAGATTTTCTGGATGCCAATCGGGAGAGAGCGATTATGCCGTTTGACTATGCGAAGATCAACCGGGGGAATGGCGAGTGAGTTGTCTAAAAGCGCACATTCGCCTCTAAATTGAAAGCTGCTGACTTATTAAAACGAGGAATTGGTTAGCAGTGCCAAATAGCCGAGTTTTCACTAAGGTAAGCCTTTTTATTGAACCTAATCGGCAGTAATGCTCCACCTAAGCCTAGATTTAAAATCATGATTACTTATAAAAGGGGAGTGGACCCTTGATTGAGTGCTACATCTCAGCAACAAAGATGCAGCAATTTGGCTGCATTAGGAGTGATAGCCAATTAGTTAATCTAATAATTAATTGTATCTAAATAATTAAATTTCTTACGTAAAATTGACCAATGTACTGGTGGTGTAAGTCGCAATACCTTAATGTAATCGGTATAAAGGGGCTTGATTTCTTTTAAAGAGAGTATCCGTATGAATTTTAAGAAAAAACTCGAAGAGCATTTTAAGCAGTTCGAAGCATCCCCTGTGTTATTTGTCGGCTCCGGTGTGTCTCGTCGTTATCTTGGTGTGCCATGTTGGCAAGACCTTTTGAAGCATTTTGCTGAGGCGATTGGGGAAAATCATATAAAATTAAAAACAAAATCTAATGGTGACTTACCCGAATATGCACAATTATTGGTGTCGGCATACGCTGAGAAATGGTGGGATACTGAAGAAGGACAATTAGCATTAAGTGAAAAAGAACAGGAGAAAACTTTCATTAACGAACAGTCTCCTTTGAAATTGTCAATATCTAAATATATTGAGAATGCACATAAAAATATTATAGATAATGATGAGTTAAAACACGAAATTTCCCTTTTTGCGAAAGCAAATATTGATGGGATTATTACCACAAACTGGGATGTTTTTCTAGAAACTCTTTTCCCTAAATTTACAACATTTATAGGCCAGGATGGATTGATTATTGGCAGGAGCCACGGTATTGCCGAAATATATAAAATACATGGTTGCTGCACTGAGCCTAACTCATTGATTTTGACATCAAGTGACTATGATAAATATAGAAAGAAAAACCCTTACCTATCATCTAAGTTACTAACTATGTTTATAGAGAGGCCCGTTATTTTCTTAGGCTACTCTTTAACAGATGAACATATAGCTGAAATCCTGGAAGATATAGTTAGTTGTTTTCCTGATGCCAGTTTGGATTTTTTACAGAATAAATTATTGTTTGTTGAATGGAAACCTGAACTTGAAGAGGCTGACATTAGTGATTCTGTGATTCATAAAAAAATCCCGGTAAAATATGTTCAGGCACCATCCTATAAAGAAATATTTGAAGTGCTAAGTGAAACTAAAAAAAGGATTCCAGCACATTTATTCAGAATGATAAAAGATGAACTTTATGAATTAGTCTTAACCGATGATCCTAAAGGAAAATTATATGTGAGAGACTCAGAGAAGATTGAAGAGGGCGTCAGTACAACAGAGTTTGTTGTAGGGTATGGTGCTATTTCGATGGTAAAAAAATCAGAGTCGATGGCGGCAAAAGGATTAGTTGGACTGGAGCGTGTAGATCTTATCCGAGAAGTTGTATTTGAAAATGGACATTATGATTGGGAATGTGTTGTTAATGATGTTCTGCCAAATATATGCAAAGGCAATGCGCGTATACCTGTTTTTCACTTCTTCAATCACGCTAATTTAATTAATCCCGATGGGAGTATAATTAACGAAGCGGGACTCTCAGGTGGAGTATTATCACGATTAAATATCACTCCAGTAAGTTTTCAATCACAAGGATGGGATAAACGACGTTCTGAAAACATTCCTGAAGTTAGAGTTGGTGTAAATGAGTTATATCTTGCTTATGATTTCGGATTTTTTTTGAGGATGATGCCCTATATGGAGCCAGGGTTAATCAAGCGTGACATAGATGAGCTTCTTAAAATATTGAAGAAACATATCGATGAAGCTATGAGTATTCAAGCTTTGTCAAGCAATTTCTGTCGATTAGTCTGTGTATATGACTACATAAAAAATAGCAACCGTTTATAGAATAAAAAGCGCCATCAATATAATTATGGCGCTTTTATAAATAAATATAGTGCTAAATATTTATCCTTAAATAAGGATTATTTAAAAATATTTTCATTAATGGTGTTGGATAATAAAGTAAACGAAAGGTCATGATTGTTATACTTATCACTAAGTAATGAATTAAATTTATTGTATATCAGTTCAAATTTTTTCTGAAGCGATAATGGTGGTACTGGTACAAGTAAATTTTTTAGTTTTTCGGCAGTCAAATGGCTGAAAGTTACTTCAGATATAAACTCTGAGAAGGCATTTTTTTTTGCCATTGAATATAAGTATTCCTGTAAGTACACAGAAGTAACTAAGCTATAATTAGGCCGTACTCTATGCAGGGCTTTTTGATAATAACAATCTTTAATTTGGTTATTCCAAATCGCACACCTACCTATTTCTCCACCTTCGCAAACCAGTAAATCTCCCCTTCTAAGTTCAAACTTAGATATTTCCTTTTCATTAAAATCCATTTCAAGAAGATCGTGGATATCAATTTTTCGCCATCTAACATTAGCATTCCGTAAGTATTTTTTTGAAAAAACCCCTGTTTTTGATTTTTTGGACAACATTTTTCCAAGCTGACAATCTGCGATATCACCAAATTTTTCTAATTTCCAATTTTGGGGATTGCGAACTGGGTCCCCAAACATCTCCAAAAAGGTTGCACGCAAATAATCATTAGCCAGTTTGACTGTTTCTTCCCTCTTCTGACGGATAACATCAGCTTTATCGAGAATGCTCGCGATGCGTTTCTGTTCTTCAAAAGGAGGCAAAGGTATTTCGAAATGTTCTACAACTGTTTTAGATACTTCCTTGAAAGTTGCACCATTACCAAGCAACTCTAATTTTGGTGCGAATTTCTTAATGCAATGATATAAGTATTTATTGTGAACATTTTTGCCTGGGATTAAGCTTTTAAAACCTTGGTTTGTACAAAGTTCAATACCAGCAATAGCCACATTTCCTATTGGTGCTCGTGAGGTAAGTAATACAGTTCCTACTGGCAACATATATGTTGCAGCTGCTTTATATCCTGCCGAAGATATATGTTCTGGAGCCTCATAAATAAAAGGAGAGTTAAGGTTCGATATATCTTTAGGCGTTATCCAAGGAATATCTCCTTCCCAATAAGATGCAATATTGCGTTTAGGGGTGGCTCCTCCCACAACTTCGCAGCAATCTTTAAGTTTCACCATCGGCCAACTCACAGCATCCCCTCCAGCTCATCCAGATCTGCCAGAATCTCTTTTTCCAGATCTTTTAATCGTTTCAGTATCACCTTCGGATCTTCATACTCCTCCGCCTGATACACCACTTCTTTATAACGATTAATAGAGAGATCGTATTTCTGCGCAGCAATATCTTCTTTTGGTACAACAAACGCCGCCTGCGTGCGATCTTTAAAATCAACGCCAGCATCAATCCCTTCCGGGTACTGCTGTTTAAGCAACGAGGCTAACTTCTCACCCATAAAGTTATCAACCGGTAGCCCGCGTAAAGTACGGTAATGCTTCCAGCTTGCCAGCAGATGCGGCAGATCGTTGTCTTTTATCGGGTTGCGCTTATCATCCAGGCTGTAGCCGTCATTTTGTAGATCGTAGAACCAGACCTCATCCGTTTGACCGCCTTTGGTAAAGATCAGGATCGCCGTCGCCACGCCAGCGTAAGGTTTAAATACACCAGAAGGCAGATTGATCACCGCTTCCAGTTGGTTATCTTCCACCAGCGTTTTGCGAAGTGACTGGTGCGCCTTGCTGGAGCCAAACAGCACGCCCTGCGGCACGATAGTGGCACTGCGCCCGCCCACTTTCAGCATTTGCAGAATACGCGCCAGGAACAGCAGTTCGGTTTTTTTGGTTTTCACCATTGCCGACAGCGTGGAGTCGATATCTTCCTCGTCCAGTGAACCGGTAAAAGGCGGGTTCGCCAGAATCAGGTTGAAAGCGTTTTTACTGGCCTGAGGGAAGTTAGTGCTGAAGCTCTGGCTCATGGTGTCCTGATAGTGAATATCCGGCGCTTCCACACCGTGCATAATCAGGTTCATAGCGGCGATACGCAGCATGGTGGTATCAAAATCGTAACCGTGGAACATATTGTTATCTACATGGTTACGCCACGGTGTCAGCAGATCGCCGGTAAAGATTTTTTGCTCTTCCAGCTCGCCACGTTCGTTGGTGCCAATCTCAGTATGGATGGATTCCAGCGAGCTGTACTTCTCCAGCAGATATTCATAGCTGGTTGCCAGAAAACCACCGGTGCCACAGGCCGGATCGCAAATCGTCTCGCCGCGGGCCGGGTTCGGCTCCATCATTTCAACCATCGTGCGGATAATGTGGCGCGGCGTGCGGAACTGACCGTTGATTCCGGCAGTGGTCAGCTTGCTTAACAGGTATTCGTAAAGGTCGCCTTTGGTGTCGCCACGATCCAGCGGCAGGTTTTTGATCACCTCAACCGCTTTGGTCAGCAATGACGGCTTAACGATCTCCAGACGAGCATCTTTCATAAAGTTGCCCAGCAGCGTCACCTTCGATGCATCAGCCTGGCCGAGCTGACGGAAATGCTGGAATACGCCATCGCGCACCACTTCCATCATCTCATCCGAGCCAAGGTTGCTATAGTGACTGAAACGGAACTCCTGCTGTTCTGGCGTAAAACGCGGTTTAAAATCAATACCCGCGATTTGTTTACGCTTCTCGTCGCGTTGTTCCTGGGTATCCAGCATTCGGGAATACATCAGATAGGTGATCTGTTCGATTACGGTCAGCGGGTTGGTGATACCACCCACCCAGAAATCTTCCCATAGTCCGTCGATTTTACTTTTTAAGTCGCCAGTAATCATTGTTAGCGTTTATATCCTGTTTTAAATACAAAAGCCCCGCTGCCGGGGCTTGTCATGTGCGTATTATACCGTCGCTGCGTCGGTCACAACACCCAGCTCTTCGACTATCTTTTGCAGGCGGGCGATCTGCTCTATATCAGGGAACACACCGGTAACGCCTTCGTTGTGGATATGTGTAAAAGGCTGTTCAAAGAGCTGCCGCATTTCAATGGTGCCATAATCGCGAATGTGGTTTTTCAGCAATGACAGGAAGCGCAGTTGTTGGCTGGTCAGACTGTTATCAGCGGCGAACTGAGCAAAGCGCACTTCCACCGCGTCGCTGTCCATCCCGATGATGGTACGCAAAAGTTTATCCAGGCTGGCGGTTGCCTGCGGATAAAACTCTTTCAACGCACGAATATCAACGTTGGGGTTCTGGATCAGCACCAGCTTCGCCAGTTCATCCAGCTCGTTTTGCGTGACTGGCTCGCCGTTGCGGATTTTCTTCAGCACCGGGTTTTGCTGGAACAGCGGCTCCAGCGCCCCCTGAACTTGCTGGCGATAGAGTTTGAAATCAATCGAGCGGATGTTGGTTTTGCGGGTTTCCGTCTGGATCAGGTTAGCATCTTCGGTAATATCCACCTGTATCGAACCAAATTTCGGCGTCGCGTCTTTTTCCATCAGGTGCATGATACCGCGCAAATGAATGCGGATATCCTCAAGTTCTTCCAGGCTGGCTTGCTTCCACCAGCCTAGATCACGAAGCTGATTGATTCGTTGTCCCTGTTGCTGCACCTGAGCCAAATGCGGCGGCAGGCGCTCCACTTTTTCGACGATGGCCGGCCAGAGCACATCCAGCTCTTCCGGGTTGGTATAACGGGCAGTTTGCGCCGCCAGAATATCCATATCAAAGCGTATGGCATCGCTTTGCCCGCGCACGTCCAGCCACTGCATCAGCGGGGCCAGAACAGATAGCAGATCCTGCTGTGTTTTCGGAGAAAGCTGGCGCAGCACCTTTTCATCACTGTACTGCGCTTTTTGCTGCCACTTTTCCTGTACGGCAATCGACTTTTCATCCAGTGCGTTGATTTGCTCGCGAAGCTGGTGAGCAACTAAATCCACCGCCTGTTTGTCGAATTTACGTTGCGCAGCGGCCCCCAGCATAACCCACGCTTCGAAGCGTTTTTGCGCCAGCGATTTTGTCGCTGTGACTTCGGCCTCTTCGGTATGCAGTTCGTGATACTCAAAATTGCCCCAGTGATCGAAAATGCGGAATTTCTGTTTATCCAGCGGTTTGCCGTTGTCGTCGTAACCGTACAGCCCCGGACAGAGGCGCGTACCACGGCCAATCATCTGCCAGAACTTCACTTTTGATTTGACCGGTTTGGCAAAGACCAGATTCACAATCTCCGGGACATCAATACCGGTATCGAGCATGTCAACGGAGATAGCGATGGTCAGCTCTTTGTTGGTGCTTTCATCCAGTCCTTTAAAATCATCAATCAGTTGCTCAGCGCGGGGATCGTAGTTATCGATGACCTGGCAGAAGCGCCCGGCAAACTGCGGGTACATATCGTCGAATAATTCATTCAACAGCAGCGCGTGTTTGTGGTTACGGGCGAAAATGATGGTTTTACCTGGTAACTGGCCGTCCCGATCTTTCAGGCCATTTTCCATCAGGTTACGCAGGATATAGCGGTTGGTGTCTTTGTTGTAGATCGCCTCATCCAGCGCCTTGCCATCAAACTCCAGCGTATTGGGATCTATGCCTTGTTCTTCCAGCTCGCGGATTTGTGCATCGCTTAACTTCTCCCGTTTGATGCCTTCGCGCAGGAATTCTGTGGTGTGCGTGACAACCTCATAGGGAACCAGATTGTTATCGGCGATGGCATCTTCCAGGCTGTAGTTGGCGGTAGGAATACGTCCTTCACAACCAAACAGGCCGAAAGTGGTTTTACTCACCATGTCAATCGGCGTGGCCGTCAGGCCAATCTGGAGGGCATCAAAATACTTAAACAGATCGCCGTAGACGTTGTAGATAGAGCGGTGGGATTCATCGGCGATGATCAAATCGAAATAACCGACATCGAAATGGTCCATGATTTTCATCATGCCGGGATAGGTGGCAATGTAGATCCTGGCGTTCTGCCTGTCTGCTTTTTTCGATTTCCCGACCACATACAGCGGCTCATTGGTGAATTGATTGAAGGCATTCGCCGCCTGTTTGCGCAGTTCTTTACGGTCGCATAGGAACAGAACGCGTTTTACCCAACGGGCATCAATCATCAGTTTGCTCAGTGCAATCGCTACACGGGTTTTACCGGTGCCGGTGGCCTGAACGATTAATGACTGACGATATTTATTGGTAAACCGTTCGCTAACGCGGGCAATGGTTTCAAGCTGGTACAAACGTCCGGCAACGGCCTTACCTTCGTTGTCTTTTACGTGCGGCACACTGTTCAGCGGCAGACGGGTTTCACGCTGCTGAATAAGATATTGCAGGCTTTCCTTGCTGTAGAAGCCAAACACCCGACGCGGGGGATAACCATGAGTTTTATGGTCGTCCCACAGCCAGATATCGTAGCCGTTGGTGTAAAAGATGACCGGACGCTGGCCGTATTCTTTTTCCAGCCAGTCTGCATACAGCCTGGCCTGAATTCGTCCTTGCTCGGCATTGACGCTGGTTTTTTTTGCTTCCACCACCGCCAGCGGTTTGTGTGCCTCATCCCACAAGACATAGTCCGCATAACCGTCTCCGGTCGCGGTAGGTTGTTCTTTAACGGGATGTTCCTGCGTAACCTGATCGGTATTATTAAGCTCTTCGCCTACATTCCAGTCAGCAGCAAGCAGGCGAGAGTCAATCAGGCGACGGCGGGTTTCCGCTTCATCAATAGAGAGAATATCGGCAACATGCTGGTTACGCGCTCTGGCTTCATTCAGGCGCTGGGTGAGGTGTTCGGCCTTTTCCTGCTCTTGCTGTAGTGCGCGTTGTAGCGCCAGTTCGCGCTCACGGCTTTCATCTTGGGCCTTGATTGCATCTTCCAGACGTTTTTCATCTGCACGACCTGAAGATTGTGTTAATGGAGGGAGAGTGAATTTGGGGCAGTCATCAACATTACCGTGGGCGTAGCGAACATACAGCCAAATTCCTAACAAATACGCTTCTTTGAGCAGCCAGTAGGTATCTTTAGCTTTGATACGTCCGCCGTGCGCGGCACGGTTGCCATGGATACGCAGTGCATCCATTTTCATGATGATGGCTTCCGGCATCATGCTGGTAAAGACATCAGCATTCATTAAATCGTAAAGATTAGCCTTAATACCTTCCGGCAACCGCTCCTGACGATACAACCAGCGCACCATCAATTCGGTGTAGTTGCGCAGCTTAACCAGACAGCTTTCCGGATCGGAGTGAACATAGCGTTCCGCCATGCACGCGAGTTCAGCCAGTTCCGGCCACTGGCTGCGCAACATTTCAAAATTGAGAGACTGCTCCATCAATCATCGCCTTATGTTGTGGATACAACAGAAATTCTGGAAAGAATATCACACTAATTTGGCCGACGAAGTGAGCCGGATGGCATATGGTGGTGATGTGTTTAACGACATAGCTGCTCTAACGGCCAGAACCTTGGTTTTCGCCCATCAATGGGCGTCTTCAGCCCTGGCTACTCAAGGGATACCTTGCTCACTAACGAGGGTATGGCTGAACATCTCTGGGATATGTTTTTTGAGCCAATAAAACAGCGGGCTCGTTAACATAGCCTGGGCGTTACTCCGTAATACTTGTCTATTTATTGGCTTATAAATATTTTCAGCACTAAATCATTTTAGTAAGTAGCAGATATCTTTTCCCGGCTAACACAAAATACGACAGGTCGTGTCGTATTTTGATGGCGCTTTTACCAAAAATTGTTATTAATTCATTTTATTTCAATGAATTAATCAACGCTTCGCATCTTCGCCATTTTTTCTATCCACCCCCCCTCTGGCACGACATAACGTGTCGTACCTGTACGGCATAATCTCCCGTATCAATACCATGATATTTTGGGAGAACAGGACTGTCCCCACCATGAAAACACAGCATGATCATCATGACCGCCTGTCTGTCAGGCTATCAGTCATTATCAGCCGCTTACTGGCTGGTGAATCTCTGGAGCTTAAAGTATTAGCTGATGAATTTGGTGTCTCAGAACGCACCCTACAGCGGGATTTTCAGCAACGCCTGATCCATCTGGATCTTGAGCATCACAGCGGAAGTTACCGACTTATCCGCCAAACAGGCCGGGAGCACTTACCCAACACATTTGCGTTTATACGTAATTCAGGAATTTCAGGAATCATTCCGGCTCAGAACCGCAGGTTAATTCGACTGATTACCAGTAACTCCGGAAGCTCGCCGTGCCTTATAGGGCATGGAGGGCTGCCATCTCCAGTTACACAAACCGCCTGTTTTCTGGAACTGGCGGAAGCTATCCGCGACTACCGCGCCGTTACATTATTAGTTAACGGTAAAAGCTACGAAGCAGTAGCTCCCCGCCGTCTGATATTTCAGTCCAAAAACTGGTTTCTTGTTGCTACCCGCACCAGAAATTTACAGGTGTTTCGGATGGAAGATGTTAACGCCGTAACCGTTCTGGATACCTCTTTTCGCAGAAAGCCTGAACTTGACGCTCTGACTGCCAGTGAAGAGTTTATTTCAGCCCTCCCTCACTTTCGTTTCATAAGTGACGTAATTCAGACCTTCAGAGAGTAACAGACAACGTTCATTTCAAATTAAAAAGGAGACATCGTATGGATGACCCGGTAAAGGGCGAAGGCCGGATGATTACTGATGCCAGTGGCGTCACCAGAAGGGAAGGCGGGATTTTGGGAATGTGGGGCAATATATTTCCAGAACGTAATGGTTGCAACGAGCAAAAGGGTGATAGCACACCGCACATACCCGACATCAGGGATATTCTTGATCTTTTTCCTCAGTCACTGCGGGAAACGCTGTTGAACAAAATCAGTGAAGCCATCGACTATGAACCCGTGATTGGTGTCATGGGAAAAACAGGCGCGGGGAAAAGCAGCGTATGTAATGCGCTGTTTAAAGGGGCGGTTTGTGCAGTTAGCGACGTTGAGGCGTGTACTCGTGAAGTTCAGGAATTGCGTATGCGCTTCGGCAAACATTCGCTAAAGATCATTGATATACCTGGTGTCGGTGAGAATGCCCGGCGGGATAAGGAGTATGAAGATTTATACCGTAATTTGCTTCCCTCCCTGGATCTCATCCTGTGGGTAATAAAAGGAGACGATCGGGCCTTTTCTGCGGATGAGCATTTCTACAACAATGTTCTGCTCCCTGCTGGTGGGGGTGAGCGCGTTTTATTCGTCCTTAACCAGGTTGATAAAATTGAGCCATTTCGCGAGTGGGATACACATCTGCATCAGCCATCTCCTGCACAGCGCATCAATATCGAAAAGAAAGAAGCCTACATTACTGAACGATTTGGCTTTACGCACTATCCGGTGATACCTGTCTCCGCCGATGAGGGCTACAACATCCTTCGTCTGGTAGAGACTATTATTCGGGCTTTGCCTGATCGGGCTAAAAGTAGCACAGCTTCGCAGTTTAAGGATGAGTTCAAAACCGAAGAGGTCAAGACGGAAGCAAAAAACGGCTTCGGCAGCGTAATCTCCGGGATACTCGACGACGTTATTGATTCTTTTCCGTTACCAAAGCCTGTCAAAGAGCTTACCCGAAAGGGGAAAGACAAACTTATCGAGTGGGCTGGTAATGCCTGGGACCATTTTTTTGGATAGGGAAGTGCTTAATGAAACTAATCATTATACCTGCATTGTTTGTATCTTTATTTGCATTCCACCCTGCTTATGCAGTCGGGGCCTATGACCTGCAATGTCTGCTGGATAACGGCGAGCAAATGACACTCAGCCACGTTAGCAATACCGTTTATATCAGTTTGAAAATCCTGGCGGTGACTCCGAAGAGAGCGGCTCTGTTATTAAACTGGATATTCCTTCCGGCGAAGCGAAACAGACTCTGGCGGCTAATCCGGAAGCAGGAACCGCTTTTTTCACATTACGTGGAGAAAATGAAGATATCGAAGGCGCGGTTGCAGTCAATTACTCAGAATATGATGGTACAGGTGATGCTTATTACACTGTCATGAATGCAATGGGGCAGGAAACCAGCACAGTATCATGCAAGCCGGGTACCATTAAGGTTTCCAGAAGCCTCCTCCAGAATGGCATTAATAGCGTTGGTAGCCAGCAGGCAAATAAACCTGCTCTCTCTCAACAACAGCAGGCACAGCAACCTACGACACCACCATTTAAAGTTCAGTTCGGCAGCTCCGTCAGCAATGAAGGCTGGAATACCAAATATGGTGTTATTCAGCTCACTATCACTGATGACAACGTGGTGCTGAAATCCATTCGGGTAAACAGAGGGAACTGTAAAATGGAGAGCGCCGGTAACAGAACCCTGCCAGCTAAATATAAATTCGGTGATGTGGCTACGTTCAAATATATGAAGTGTGACCGTATCATTGAAGCTGACATTGTGACCGATACGGGTAGCTGGACATTTAATTCATAATTTTACCTGTAGCAGCATCCGGGGAATTCCTGCTAAATAAGCAGGCTATTCCCCGGTTAATTATTTTTCGACGACGTTAAACTAAATGTATTTCATCCGGGTATAATGAAGTTACGCATCGATAGATGCACCGCAACGGCCCTGTCAGGCGCTTACCGATATAGCGTTTGTACTTAACGGGTAAAGCGTGTGGAGATGATATCAGGGGGATTAATCGCGGGATTCTGCAATACGTTCCTTCAACCAGCGTTTAACTTCACTTTCCCGCCAGCGGGAACTACGCCCCAGTTTGACAGGCTTTGGAAACTTGCCTTCACTAATCAGTTTATAAAACCATTTGTCGGTCAGGCCAGTAAACGTGGTAATAAATGCCATCGTCACCAGTTTGTCATTCATCAGGTCAGTATCGGTATTCGGTTGATTGTTCATGACGATTGTCCTTCTGTCTTTACGTTGATAAAAGACAGGAGCAGCAACACTAACCCGTTGATTTAAGATGATGTTGCATACTCCGCCATTACAATCACTTCTCCGGTAATAAATTACTTATCCCTGACTACAACCAAAGTTACGTTCACCGTCATCGTGGTTTTTTGTGTACTCCTTCGCCAGATAACTGATGTGGTATATGTAGCTGCGGAAAAAGTCCGTATTTGTGCCATTTCTGCGATCAAGTTCATAAGAGACGCCCGGTAAATGAAAGGGGACTTTATTTGCCATATCTCCGGTACGCCTAAGCGCCACAACCCATGCACGCGCCACCATTCCCACCAGCAATCCGCGAGGTTGCGCTGAATTCTCCGTATTCAGCATGGTGTTTCTGAATACTTCCCGATTAACCAACAACAACATGTGATAATGCTTGTTGCCATTCAGTTCACCAAATTCTCTTACCCATGCATATCGCAGCTTACAGGGATAAACACGTTTACCGTCTCTCCTGCGCCGTTGTAAATATGCGGCTATCTGCGCTTTCAGTGAGGCTATAAAACGGGTAATAACCGCTGAGTCATACCCTTTATGGCTATTATCCACTGGCAGTAATAAATCCACTCTGAAAGCCAGTATTCTGGCGTAATCATCCATCGCATAACGGGTAATCTCTTCCAGACGTTTCATATAGTGTGCATTAGGCTTGCCATATCGTTCATTCAGTTTCATGCTTCAGTTCCTTGTGGTTGGTTACATATCCATAAGTGCTGTAGTAACTTTTCACTGAGCTATGCCGATCTGGATTACTTTTCCCTGTCTCTGGTGTCATCCCTCTATATGCTGAATCTAATGAATGAGTGATAAACATAATATTAATACCGGCAATGTTGATTCATAAAGAAAGGGTGATAAAAAGAGTAGAAGCCCGGTATTTACTGGTGTTCGTAGTTAATTATCTGTTCTTGAAGACAAAGAGTTTTACTCTTAAGTTATAATTAATACATTGACATAATCTATGATTTGCGGTCATGAATGACATCTTCCAGATGTCAACTCGTTATCCTGGGAGGTTTCACCCGTAAAGCCACCAGGGCTATACGTGGAAAAATTTAAGACTATCCAGCCGTTTTCTACAGGCGGGATCTGTGAGTATGGTGATAAATAAAAAACTACGTTAATGGTACTTTATTACTATGGAATAACACGATATTACTACGTATTTTCCACTTTTATTGATTTATTGCTACGGTTTTACTTCGAAAACACGTCATAATTACGCTATTGATTTTTGCTGATTTAACAAGGATGACGAGGTAGAACAATGGCCGTTAATGTGCGCTCATCAATAGCAGTGAAGGACATCCGAACCAGCAGGTTCCTCTTCTGGTACATCAGGAAAAACATTCAGGGAGCAAATCAATTTGCGTTTGACGGGAACAATCCAGATACATCCCTTTCGGAGAGAATTATTAATACAGCCCTCGAGGCCGGGTATCCCGATCCTATTCAGCGGAGTAATTTTATTCGCTCACTGGAGCTGGCGATTAATACGACGCTTCTGCCGGAGAAATATTTTAGTTGGTTAAAAGAAAATGAAAGAGCGACGTTCTGGCTATGGGGCGTGATGTGTCTTGATTACCGCTGTATGGAGTCAATTAACGAAAAGCTGGGCACAAATTTAAACACTAACTGGTATCAGAAATCCGGAATAACAGATTCTCCTGCAAGTCATAGCGAAAGATACTCAATCATCGTTGCATTACTGGACTATATTAATATTGAGACTAATCAGGCACCGTTGATGAGACAGTGGCTATATGAGAGGCTTGTATTCTGGAGGGCAAATGAACATCAGAGAATAAAATTACGCTGGCTTAATGAGGATAATGACGAAGTCTGTATATGGGCTTATAATTACATTAATAAATTCCAGAAAGAGCACGGTAGTAATACAGGAAGCCAGTTGGACCCCGTTCAGATCCCGGAACCACTGAATAGTATAGAAACCTATCACGCCATTTATGCCATGCTGGATTTATGGTCAGCGGATGATGACCTCCAGCAGAAAGCGGTAAAGAAAATAAATAAAGCGTTTTACCAAAAAAACTTCAGACGTAAACTTTCTGAAAAACGGGAACGGGAGTCTATCAGTGATACGCATAAAGAACGTCTGGATTTTCTGGTTAAATTTTACAAGTCAGATAAAATATCTGTTATTGAAAGGCTAATAGACGAAAGGGTTCAGGGAATAGAAACAAGATTATCCCGTGGTTGAGGTGTCATTTCAAACTTAAATTCTCCCGGTGATAATCACCGGGAGAATTCAGATATGTATTATTTCAGCACTATATCACGCTCATATATGTACTGCCGGAATGTAATTTAATATCTGCTCGCACCTATTATTTTATCCCACCTATACTACCGTCCGTTTTAATCACGCATTAAATTAGCCGCAATTTTTCAGAAGATGCGGCCTGTTTTTTATATTCTTTATTAAGGAATTTACTATGAAATTAGCCAGCCGCTTTGGTCGCGTAAATCAAATCCGTCGCGATCGCCCATTAACGCATGACGAATTGATGCAGTATGTCCCCAGCGTATTCGGGGAAAATAAGCACGAATCACGCAGCGAACGCTATACCTATATTCCCACCATTACTCTGCTCGATAACCTCCAGCGTGAAGGATTTCATCCTTTCTTTGCCTGCCAGACCCGCGTTCGTGATGTGGGTAAACGTGAGCATACAAAACACATGCTGCGTCTGCGCCGGGAAAACCAGATCACTCGCAACCAGGTGCCGGAAATTATTCTGCTCAATAGCCATGACGGTTCCAGTTCTTATCAGATGCTGCCAGGGCTGTTCCGTTCTGTTTGTTGTAACGGGCTGGTCTGTGGCGAGTCGTTTGGTGAAGTACGGGTACCGCATAAAGGCAATGTGGTGGAGAAAGTGATTGAAGGCGCTTATGAAGTCCTCAGTGTTTTTGACCAGGTTGAAGAGAAACGCGATGCCATGCAGTCGCTGATGCTGCCTCCCCCTGCGCAACAGGCGCTGGCAAAGGCGGCGCTGACGTACCGCTTTGGCGAAGAGTACCAGCCAGTGACGGAATCCCAGTTGCTGGCTCCGCGCCGCTGGCAGGATGAATCCGGCGATCTGTGGACGACCTACCAGCGAATTCAGGAGAATCTGATCAAAGGCGGTTTAAACGGGCGCACGGCAAAAGGTGGTCGCACGCACACCCGCGCCATTAAAGGCATCGACGGTGATATCAAACTCAACCGCGCCCTGTGGGTGATGGCTGAAAACATGTTGCAGCTGGCCTCATAAACAACGCTATTAATAGTAAAGGAAATACGATGTCTGAACTGATGCTAACACCGGTGTTTTCGGTGAGTGAACAACGTGTTATCCGCCGTGCGATGCGTCTGCTGGAGAAATATCAACGCAATCCTGGCGAATCTTTTCTTTCCTCTGACGCCACAAAAACCTGGCTGCAACTGCATCTGGCACGACAGGAGCGGGAAATGTTTGTTGTGCTCTACCTCGATAACCAGAACCGACTGCTGGAACACGAAACGCTATTTCTCGGCACGATTAACAGCACGGAAGTACATCCCCGTGAGATTGTGAAATCTGCGCTACGGCACAATGCCGCAGCAGTGATCCTTGCGCATAACCATCCCTCCGGCGTGACGGAACCCAGTCGGGCCGACAGACTTATTACAACGAATATTGTTAAGACACTGGATTTGGTGAAAGTGAGGGTGCTGGATCATTTCATTATTGGGGCGGGGGATGTCCTCTCTTTTGCCGAACGGGGCTGGCTGTAATGCTGCAAAAGGACAAGGTCATGCAACAAGAATGGGGGCTTCCCTGTACCGTTACACCACGCTTCACTGCTCGACTGGTGCAGGAAAGACATAACCTGCATTACCTGGCTGATCGGGCCGCAATCACCGGGAAATTCAGCTCCCCGGATCTGCTGCATATCGACCAGGCTTTTCCGGGGCTGATGAAACAACTGGAGCTGAAACTGGCTGACGGTGAACTCTCCCCCTGCCAACAACGTACCGTCACGCTATACGCCAAAGGAATAACCTGCGAAGCCGATACGCTGGGTTCCTGTGGTTACGTCTATATCGCTATTTATCCCACTCAACGCTGAGTTTTAACCTCCTTAATACGGAACATCGTTATGAAAATTATACCTGCAACGACGCTGCGGGCGACGACGTCATATCTGTCGCCCGTCGTGGTCTGGCAAATATTACTGGCCCGCCTGCTGGAGCAGCACTACGGGCTGTATCTTAATGACACACCATTCAACAATGAAAAGGTGATTCAGGAACACATAGACGCTGGGATCACTCTGGTCGATGCCGTCAATTTTCTGGTGGAGAAGTACGAATTGATCCGTATCGACAGGAAAGGATTTAGCTGGCAGGAACAGACGCCTTATCTTCGTGCGGTCGATATTTTACGGGCGCGGCAGGCTACAGGTCTGCTGCGCCGCCGCCATAACACGCCATAACACCACGGCACGGTGAATTTGCGAGTCTCCTTCCCGATTTACATCGCCAAAATTACTTCCCTCATAACTCCCTGCATAATGCGCCTGCTGTTCATGGCTGGCGCATTTGCTTTTATACGGACAAAAGATTATGCAAACAGAAGCTGAAGTCTTAACCGATCATAACGAGCTAATTTGCTCGACCAGCATTGAACGTATCGTGACGGGTCGTGATAGTGCACTGAACCAGATAGCGACGTTAATCCAAAAACTTCATGATATCTCCAGCCTGACATCCAGTATTGGCGGTGATGTGGCTGGAACCTGGGCAATGCGAAATGGATATGCCTTTGACTGCTGGCTAATGCAGTCAACAGACAAAGCGATGCCGGTGATCACCCGAAATATCGACCGCAGTATCTGGCGCGATCTCATGCTGAAGTCCGGGATGTTGACCCTGATGGATGCCGAAGCCCGCAGTCAGTGGGCAAAGAACCTGGAGGAGGGCGATCTCCCGGCTATTAGCGAAGCCAACATCCTGAGTACCTTTGAACAACTCCACCACAATAAACGGGATGTTTTCGAACGTGGGATTATCAATGTATTTAAAGGGTTAAGCTGGGACTACAAAACCAATAATCCCTGTTATTTCGGTAAGAGGATTATCGTTAACAATCTGGTGAAGCATGACAGATGGGGCTACAGCCTGAACTGGGGCTGGCGGCGAGATCAGCTTGCCGATCTGGAGCGTATGCTCTATTTGCTGGATGGCAAACCTATCCCCGATAACCGGCATGATATCTCCATCCGGTTTATGGATTTTGTGCGCGATAATCCGCATCAGCAGATTTTCGAAGATGAGTTGTTCACTATTCGCTACTTTCAGAAGGGCAGTGGGCATATCACATTCAAGCGACTGGATCTGGTGGATAAGATGAATGATATCGTGGCGAAGCACTTTCCCAGGATGTTGCCTGCGAAATGAGATGTGATGTTTTTATAGGCACCTCTATGCTAATATTAATAGGAGTTATTAAATGTTATTAAACGAGGTAATCCCTATGGGTTCGCTTACTAAACAAACCATCAGCGCACAGATACCTATTGAATTGGCCGCTGCTGTTGAGAATCTGGCAATTGAGTTAGATCGTTCTAAAAGCTGGATTATTAAGGAAGCGTTGACCAGTATGCTGGCCGAAAGAGAACGGCGTCACCAGAGCATCCAGGCCGGTCTTGCGGATGTGGATGCCGGTCGTGTGATGAGCCACTCGGACATGGTGGATTTTGCTAATCGCTTAAAGAAATCCTGATAAATGGAAATTTACTGGACGCTTAAAGCTCAGGATGACCTTGAGCGTATCTACCGTTTCGCCCTTCAGTATAGCCGCCAGCACGCCGATGACGTTTTGGATCGCCTGATTACTGGTTGTGCTGGTCTTACAGCACATCCGGCAATTGGTGTACAGCAGACTCGGTATGAACCTCGGGAAGTCCGAAAAGTGTTATTTGATGATTATGAGGTCCACTACGAACTTCGTGACAATGACATTTATATCGTGGATCTCTGGCATACCAGAGAAGAACGATGAAGAGATTTTCTTTTCGTTCAAGGGTGTTAATTAGTGAGTATAAACACGGTTATGTGTTTATACTCAATTTTGTGTTTTAATGGCACTTTCCACTCCTTCTGAAGGAGGATGCCATGTTACAGAACAACATCAAACAGCTCCGTACCCAGCTATCTATCACTCAGCGCGAGTTGGCGTTTATGGTCGGCACCAGCCAGCAGCAAATTCAGCGTATCGAAACCGGGAAAGTTGCCGCAAAGCTGGGTCTCGCACAGGCAATATGTAATGCTCTGGATAAGCCTCTAAACGTAGTGTTCCCGGAAAGCGATCGGTTGATAAACGACTTCCGCAAAAAGCGTCGTAAAACTGATGAAGATCTTGAGGCTATAGCCACAAGCGGCATTGAAATGGATAGCGGTCTCTGGACCGTAAAACTATGGCTACAGGGGCAGCGGGACTATTTGCTGTTGCCCATTTCAGCAGCGGATAAGCGGAGGTTTTATTATTATTTTCAGGAAAAAAACACCCCAAACATAGAACGCTTCTTCGTTTTTGATTCTTCCGAGTATCGTTATGCGTTAAATATGCGTGAAGTGGTATTTCATCAGTTCCTTTCTGATGGTCTGCGGCCAATCGTTGACGAAGAGGATGATGCCTACGAAGACGATTATTTTAATGTCCATATCACGCTGGTAAACGGCGGACCAGTGATTCCACTGAGTGTTGAGCCAGATGCGCCGCAAAACGAAGAGACGGATGATATCGGCCAGTTGAATGCTTTTTTTGACGCGCTGGATTGCGAGCCTGAAACCACGGATCGTTTTATGATAACCGACGAAGATGGAGAAGATGCTTTCATTCGTATTGGTTCTATCGCTATGGTGCGAGTCGCGCTTGACGCGTTAGAACCTGTGGAAGATGATGAAGAGTAATTTTTGAGCTAGCTAAGATCTCAGAGAATTGCGTTGAGTATACATGTGAGTATATGCGTCGGTTCTCTTATTTTTAAATTTCAATTATTTCAGTTGATTACGTCGAAAATCGCGGTGCGGCCTTCGCACCACACCGTATGCAAATCGAGTCGCTCAAGAGCGGCTTTTTTTGTGTCTGAAATCACCCATATCCGTGCAGTATATAGGCCTGCCAGAAAAGCAGTTCAGTATTCTTCATTTTGTAGTCGATGGTCCCAAGTTTGCTCTGGCTGGAAGCTGCATCGTCCACATTACGTGGGCAGGGTGGTTTCGCTATGCTACTTGAACGTTTTGACCATGTGGCTCAGGTAGCTAATATCAAAAGACGTCATTTTGTCTCCACGCCCACCTTGGTGAACATTCAATAAATAGTTTCGGTCGAGAGCAGTTATGTAGGGCTAGCAGACGAGATGCGCAGACATCTTGTTGAAGACAATTTTACTGACCACCTGAGAACGCTATTCTACCGAATAATATTTATTATCTTGGTGAATAATGATGATTACCTGTGTAACTATGGTTTTATGCTGATGGGACCGGCAGTACAATTTCTGTAGTGTACTCGCAATTTCAGGTCTCTGGCGTTTATTCTGGTGCAAAGGAGGTATGTGATGAAAACTTTGCTACCATGCCATTAAATGCGACCAATATCGGATTATCCATCAGTTGATTGTTGTAGATTTCATTGGTTATAAAAATACAAGGTGTAAAAGATGAAATTTATAATTATTAGTTAAGTGGCTAGTTTTATAGTAATTTAGACAATAGGATGTATGGAAAAATGGAAAAAGTTTATGATACCACTAGAATTAGTAATCTTGCTAACGACCCGAAACAGTTTTGTTCTTTTTTTTGTGAGTACATAAAAAGAGATGATATTAGTATAGATATCGCCTTGGATGTGCTGAGAATATCTTCCATCTATTATAATAGATTTTCAGTTCAGACTGAAGTTGAGTATAACAATACATTCAAAAAATGTATTAATGAGCTAGTAAACTCATTTCCTGATAACATTGAACTAATCTCTGAGTTCGAGAGTCAATGTAAAATTATGCATGATATAAATAATTCTTTCTTTGCGGCTACAAAATGTGCTGGTATTTGGCGTAAAAATACAAAAAAATCACATGCATTAATACTTAATCTCATCATGTTTTGTGAGATGTTTTTATCATCATTATCATCCTTGGTTGTGGTCAATGATCCTAAAAAAATGAAGAGGATTTTTCCATTATTTATCGTTTCTGAAAATATTAATATTCATGCTGAACCTGATATCGAATATTTTCGAGTTATCGATAGGGCATTTGATGAGGTAGCCAATTACACCGGAAGAATATTTTCTTATTTACGGACTCATGGGCCATTGAAACTAACTTCTTGTGTGAATAAACAAACCTTGCTTTCAATGGGAGGGTACCTTAATGAGTGGAATGTTTTTGACTCATTAAGCAGAGTAAGAGACTTTTTCAGACTAAGTAGTGCAGTATTTACAAAATTGGATAATAACATTTACTCTCTTGAGGTTGATAGTTTTTGTTTATACCGAGATTATGAGATTGCAAGAAATAGACTAATGATGAGAGCGTCACATCTATATAGCGAAGTTCATGAATTTAGTAACAAACATTTTCATCTAAATAGTTGGGTAAAGGATCATATGCCATCTTACTTAAATTCTGATGGCGTTTTTAGCTCATTTCATCTAAGCGAGTTGGAAAATATGTCTCCTGATGACCTTCATGAAGAATATGGGAATATATCATTATTTAATTGGGTGCACGCTTATCAATGTTTAGTCGAGTTATCTAAAGAAGAAATGAGCAAAAGATTTTCATCGACAAAACCTATACCCCTACAGTTGGATCGCTGGCTGATCATAAAAAGCCGTGAGAGTTGGTTATCATTCTTTCAACGTAAGGGGATTGCAGCAGATGCAGCAAAAAACTGATAGATTATTTTACCTTCAATTCAAAATCACATGATCTTAATGATTGCCCATTTATTCCCTGTATGGACGGTTTATGCTTAATGCCTGCATTAATAGCAAATCGCTCAGTGACTCGCTCTCTAATGTCATTATTTGGTTCCAAAAAAATTTCTCAAGCAAGTAAAGGGCGATTTCATGAGCAACAATTTATAAAACGAGTTCGTGATGCGGGGATTAAAGCTTCTCCAATTGATGCTCATGCTAATTATCAGTGTGATTGCGTGATTCTCCTGGATGATTGTTTGATTTTTACAGAACTAAAATCAAATGGTCAACCAATATATTATGGTAAGTACTATCAGCAAGTGTGTAACATCGTTGGAGATAGCTCATTAATACATGATCATAATAATAAATTTATGCGTTCTTATTTTCAACAAATAAATCGAATTTCTGAACATTATCTTAATCATCTTGATGTGATCATTAAAGAATTCGAACTACCATCAACATGGCAACCCAAAGGTGTGTATAAGCTTATTGTTACTACAACTATGCTCGGTGGGAAATATCATGTGGATGATACATATGTAGCGGATAAATATGCATTATCTAGTTTTTTTCAACGAATACCTGGAGTGATATATCAAACAAATGAAAATGGAAAAATGGCGAAAAATATCATTGATGGGTTTGAGTGTTGCGAAGGGGAAATCACTATCGATAAGTTTATAGATTATCTTTCCTCTTTGCCCAGTATTAATGCTGTACGTAAAAATATAAAAAAATTAACTTATAGTGTTCGATTTAATGAAAAATTAGTCCATCACCCTTATTATGATTCTTGGGCTTTTGGTCCATATATTCGTAAGGGAAATGATTAGAGCAATTTATTATATAGTCCATGTTATTCACTGATTATATTATTGATAATATAATCAGTGAATAACTCTAATTTTTTTAATGTTGGGGTTTGGCCTGAAGTTGAAATTGGTACTACGGAACGGTATGATCATATCGCATCAAAATATCAAGGTAGTGATGATTTTCTACGCGCCGATCCAGAAACGTGGATTTTATCATCACCATAAGCAATGGCAGCGACAACACCATCAATTTCTATATCAAAGGTGGTGAAATAAATTAGAAAATTGTTTATTTAATCCATTAGCGATAAGTTTTATTGTTATTTAGCCGAGATATATTCCATTGAAAAAAGTAAATTGGCACTGATATTATATCAAATGGGAATAATCCTTTTGTAAATAAGCTGAGGAATGTGTTAATTCACATCCAGCGCCTTATAAACCGCATCAACCGGTTCTGAGTAAAAACTTACCTGAAACTTGGTAAACAACTCTGCCGGAACTGTTGGAATATCCATAGCCGAGGATATCGGCAACAGAACTCGTTTTGCGTCGCTATCGAAGGCGAGTTGTAAACTAGCGGCAAGATCCTGCACTGATTATGTCAGCAATATTGAACATACTGCGATAGTTATCAACCTCACCCCCTAAAAACCTCTTTCCGATGCCACTCCACAAATCCCTCATAAGGGTAATTTTTACGTACCTGCGGCAAGGCAATAGTTTTCCCGTCAAAATCCCAGAATAATCTCTCAACGATCCCTCCGCCGTTTACCGCATCCGAGACCAGTACCCGCATATTTTCATCCAGGCCAATCGATCCTTTATCAAAGGCTTTATGGTGAATTGCGCAAAGCGCCAGGCCATTGGGAATTTCACAAGGACCTCCTTGCTGTTTCCATTTTATATGCGCCGCTTCCAGCGCGACGGTGGTGTCGTCGTGGCGCATATTAAAGCCACATATCGCGCACTGGTAGTTATAAGCGCGTAATACATTTTTGCGAAATAACGGGTCGCGCTGTTTACGGATTTGCTGGAGGTCAAAACCCAATTCGTCAGCAATTTCCTCCTGAATACTCTCGGTAAAATGCGCTTCGAGTATCTGTTGCGCCAGGGTATTGATGAGTTTTTTATTGCCGGTTACCAGGGCGTAGTGCTGTTCATCGAAACCGCCTGCAACGTGGTATTCAGTCAGTTCCTTCACTGGTGGTTGTCGGCTGCTCCCTGCTGTTGAGCAAAGCCCGGCATTGTGTAATTGCCAGAATCCGTCGCCTTGTAATCGCCAGAACGGCATATCAGGTCGGTACTGCGAACGCTGTGGCCCAAAACGTTCCAGTAAACTGTGCAGAGGTTCGTAGATTTCCGAGCCATAATCGAAAAGGCGCGGATGTCCATTCAGGTATCCTGCTAATACGTATAGCAATAACAACGGCTTATGCGGTGCGCGCTGTTCACCTTGGTGCCAAATTTTTATGTTGGCAATTGCCTGCTGTAGCGATTTACTGGAAGCCATTGATATCCCTAGCAGTGAAATAATTGCGATCATGCTCGCAAATTTTCTGCTGTTCAAGCCTACAAGCGAAGATATATTACCTTGCTCTCATTTGTTTTTTTGCTGCCTGTGTGCCCTAATTGCCATGCGATGTAGCACCGACGCAAACCGCCGTTTACGCCGGAGGAGTTAAAAGCGCTGATGGATGCGAATAAATCAAATTAATGAACGCTCACCTTTCGCGCCAAAACTGCAAAATTGCTTCAACAAATCTGTCAGAAATAATCCCCCGACGGGCTGCCGCGCTGAAATGACTGCTTCGCAGTGACGTCGTCCAGTTCTCCGCTGACCGGTACGCTGAACCGAAATATCCCGTGCTTAAATCGTCCGGATCTTCATCAGGCGCGTTCGTCAGTCCTCTTTCACCTTGTTGCTGGAAGTCGACGAAAATAATATTGGCTAAAACATTATTTTGATAATTGCCATAAATAGCTTCATACGCATGAGGGAAATTTTCTTTCCAGTACCAGGTGGTATCGCCGCAAAACCACGGTGCGTCAGTAATATTATTAAGCTGAGAATGGTATTGTTTTAGATCCCTACGAAAGGCTTCAACCATATGATTAAAGTGTTGAGGATGTGACGCGTAGTCACTGGTCATTAAGTCAAATTCGCCTTGCATCCAGCATACGCCGAGGAATTTGTTATACGGATTTTTTGCCAGTGCGGCTCGCGTTCTGCTGACTAAATCCTGGTAGAGCGGGGTATCCGTTCCCCAACGACAAGCATCATGGCTGGCTCCGTGCCGTTCTGAATATGTCCCCTCGCTGCCCGCGGTAAAAGCCGATCCGCCACGGCAACACGGAACGATGAGAATCCCTGCATTATCAGGAATGAAGGGCAGTAATTTCCGTGCAATATGCAGTGCCTGGCCAACGGTGCCGTACTGTGTTTGATGATTCGTTGCCAGAGGATGGTGATAACCCTGCATATCCTGAACATCGTGTGGGCAGTGAGTCAGTGGAATAATGTCGTTAAAGTGACATGGCGGGCCTCCGGGATGCGTATGCGCAAATCTCGCTAATTGTTTGATTCTGGGATGAGGCGCATCTTCCCTGTCCGGTAATGGCAGTCCTTCGCCATACGCCATGGCATTAGACTGACCAGCAACGGTAAGAACATAGTAATAATTGGGCGATATTATTGCGTTCATATAATTTTCGCGTAATTGAAATGACAAATTGATAGCAGGGCCCCTTTACCGGGGCCCTGAAGCGTTAGTTTTGTACAGTGACTTTATTATCCTTCACAGAGATCAAAACTGAATCCGTCACCGCTTTGCCGCCTGCAGTTTCACCGCCAATAATCAATAGACTATTATTCCAGGGCAATGATACTCCGTAGGCCCGACCTTGCGATAATTCGCCCGATTTATCCCATTTCCCGTTATGCCAAAGATGAATATCAGCGCTATATGATTTTTTCAGGCCTTCATGCGCATAGTTCTTACCGTTCTGGTAATTTTCTCGTGAACCTTTGAATCCGGCCCCTCCGGCAAATATCAGTGAGTCATTGCTCATGCCTGCAAAGCCGCCAGCGACGCCATCTGGTGATGCGACGGGAGCTAGCTTATTCCATTTTAAATTATTACCGGTGAAGTCAAGTTCAAATACGGCATCCGTTCGCAATCCGGGTTTGGCTTCGCCATTAATAAGCCAGGTTTTATCACCTTTATTCACAACCGCCGCACCAGCCGTTCCGTACCAGGGAGATTCGCCAGCGTAACTCCATTGCTGTGTTGAGGGATCAAAAGACAACAGAAATTTATTGAAGAAATAATCTTCTGCTTTTTTGTCAAAATAGTGGGTGTTGATTTTATCTATAGCGGTTGAATCTTTTCCAGCCTGGTTGAGATCTTCAAAATAGCCATTGAAGATATTCTGGTTAACACCGCCAGTAACATAAGCCTTGCCGTTGTGTACAAAAGTCACATGGCCCGCCATGCCCATCGGGGCGTGCGACATCAATTTAACCCAGCTATTGGTTTTGGGGTTGTATTTGTGTACGTCATTAAATACCTGAGTCAAGCCCTCGCTGTTTTTGCCAATGCCGCCAAACACATAAAGATTGCCATCAATAAATGCCGAGGTTGCTTGATCTCTTGGTCCACCAGGGAATGCAGCTAACGCTGTCCATTTTTTATCTTTGGCCTGTGTATCCAGCTTGTACCATGCCGTACCTGCGCTACCTAAACCAATGTAGACAGTGTCGTTATCAATTGCTCCGGTACCACTTTTAAATGGCACAGGAGTTTCCGGTAATACAGACGCGTTTGCGGCAAATGAAGCCATCATGATCGCAAGCGCCGTTATTGTTTTATTCATTGTGACTGTCTCCTGTCTACTACAGTTTAAATGACACACCAATGCGATAACTGTTTTCCGATAAATTATCTCTGCCGTTGTAAACACCCTGACGGTCCAGGTAGTCATATTCTATGTATGGCGTAATATCGGGCGTCATATGGTATTGTAGAACAAATGCATTTTCCGTCGCCCATTTCTTATGGTTTGCATAGCGATAATCGTTCTGTTTGCTGTATAGCGTCGTTTGCCATGCGAAGGTGAAATCACTATTAATATGGTAAGTGACATATCCATCCCAACGATGAACGTTATCACGAGACATATCACCGGATAAGTCTTGTTGTCGGTAAGCTTTCCAGTCGTAACGATAGCGAATGCCAAAATTAAGATCTTTTGTCGCGTCCCAGGACAGTTTTACGTAGGGTCCGTAGCGTGTGCCGTTGCTGCTAAAATGCGTTAACATTCCCGGGCGCACCGTCCATTGATCATCAAGTTTAATCGCGTAATTAACTTCCACCTGAACATCATTGAGTGCGGCATTTTCCTTTTTATTATCATGAATGGTATTCCAGGTATTACTTTCCATACTTGCCCACCATCCATTTTGCCATCCCTCACTGACTTTGAGTCGAGTCTCATAGGCGTGGCTTCCACTACGATATCCACCACGTACGTCCAGTGTCGCAGCCTGAGAAATCAGTGGTGACGAAAAGCACAGTAATAATGCGCCAGAAAGTATTTTAGCCTTTTTCATATATTTCACTCATTTGTAGGATACAGAAAGCAATACAAAGCCCGCATAAACAATTAGCATTTATGTTGTGTAATATTTTTTGCCAGGCTTATAGTGTCTTTGGCAACGAGTAGCTGTATTTTATATTTTTTGTATAAGGTCTCCTGTGAAAATTCTCTTTCCACATTATTTAAATAAACAGAGAACCAGATTAAATACCTGAGTATAAAATCTCTTCTGATGTTTAATTGATTTGAATGTTCGTAAGCTATATCACTTACTCAATCCATTTTACCCAGAGTCATAAAATAGAGTGTCTGTTGATCTCATTTTCATATTCCTTTCAGACTGAAGTGCGTTTTCATCACCCGATGAGAAAGAACTGAAGTGATGTTTGCCATAGATTGCGAGATGCCCTGTCTCATTGACTATCGCGGTGCACCTTTATACCTGTTATACCAGATCAAAAATCACGCAATCCATACAACAAAACGAGATTTGCAATTCGTGTCACAAAATATGTCGATCTTTTTCTAAGAGGAAGATGCCATGTGAAGCCAGACGAACACTTGAGGTGGTCTTCAAAAACTAAATGATTTCTTTTAACCGTTTGTTTTATAAAAAATTTATTTAGGGTCTAAACAAGGGGAGCTTTGCAAGCTAACTCAGTGAGCGTGGTGAAAACAAGTGTTTACCCGCCATCAGGATGATCATAATTCTCATCATGAAATATGTTTCCTGGTTTTGGCTTGTAAGTGGTCACCCCTGAAGTCGATCTGGAAAGGCTTGTAGATGTTGGTGTTTTCAGGATGATGTTTCAGATAGGTTGTTTGCCGTATCGCCCGGCGAATAGCTGTGATTGAGGAAGGTTTAAGTCGCAGTGACCAAAGCCATATTTACCAACGAATGTAGATGAAAAAGCGTCTCCTGCGTTCCCCCATATCTCCAGGAAATACACAGTCTGAAAAAGGAATGTAACAATCTCATGGCGTAAGCTGACGAACCAGGCAGGAATAATCGCTAGGGACCTAAGCATTAGCATGATAATAGCCACTAAGAAATTACTGTGTTCCATGAAATAGCCATTTTGTGGCAAATGCAGTTGACTAATAATTTCATATGTGAGACGGCTAGTTGAACAAATATTAAATTTTGCTGAATTTTTTATGTTGATTTTACTTGTTACAGAACATATCACATGATATATAGATAAGATTAGTTGCATTAATGATGAGGGTTATTATTCGATTCGTATCAGATTGATAAATATATAAAGGTACATAGCATGCAAGAGCATGGCGTTTGTATGGCAAAGTTATTATAAGTAACTATCGCTACTCCATTTAAGTTCACTCAGAAGAACTGGTCCACTTACGTTAGTTATTAAGCAAACGTTCGCTTTTATAAACATAATCAGGATTAAAATGTTGGATTATTGCTAACCCAGCACAGCTAGTGCGCGTCTGTAATTATAAGGGAAAACGATGAAGAATAAGGCTGATAACAAAAAAAGGAACTTCCTGACCCATAGTGAAATCGAATCACTCCTTAAAGCAGCAAATACCGGGCCTCATGCTGCACGTAATTATTGTCTGACATTACTTTGTTTTATTCATGGTTTCCGGGCGAGTGAAATTTGCCGATTGAGGATTTCGGATATTGATCTTAAGGCAAAGTGTATATATATCCATCGATTAAAAAAAGGCTTTTCAACAACGCACCCGCTATTGAACAAAGAAATTCAGGCTTTAAAAAACTGGTTGAGTATCCGTACTTCTTATCCGCATGCTGAGAGCGAGTGGGTATTTTTATCACGTAAGGGGAATCCACTTTCTCGGCAACAGTTTTACCATATTATCTCGACTTCCGGTGGTAATGCCGGGTTGTCACTGGAGATTCATCCGCACATGTTACGCCATTCGTGTGGTTTTGCTTTGGCGAATATGGGAATAGATACGCGACTTATCCAGGATTATCTTGGACATCGCAATATTCGTCATACTGTCTGGTATACCGCCAGCAATGCAGGGCGTTTTTACGGCATCTGGGATAGAGCCAGAGGACGACAGCGTCACGCTGTTTTATAGAGATAGTTGAGATACCAGGGATGGTGTTAAAAACTACATTATTCTTACGATATATCAAAAATGATTAACCATTTATTAATTGATGTTATTGTAAGTATGATTCTTAATTATCATAATAAACATTAAGTTAACCATATCCATACAAAATACAATGGTTTATGTTCTTCAAAATAAATAAACAAAATCATTCATAAATTTACACATCACTTAAATTCGCCTGTTTCCATACTTTTTTCTTTATTTTTTAAGCAACTGGAAGTTAATCCACTGCAATCTATTGTTATATTGAATCAAATCAATGAAAATAGATGTTGTCACATCAGTGATATTTTATTTTTGTATGATATTTAATGTAATTGACTGATAGCCACATCACTTCGGGTGTGGTTATCTTTTTATCTATTGGGCTAATTTTGACCGATTGAGGTTTCCTATAGGTATTCATTCAAATATATCTCAGTCAGGAGTACTACTATTGTGAGTAAACGTCGTTATCTTACCGGTAAAGAAGTTCAGGCCATGATGCAGGCGGTGTGTTACGGGGCAACGGGAGCCAGAGATTATTGTCTTATTCTGTTGGCATATCGGCATGGGATGCGTATTAGTGAACTGCTTGATCTGCATTATCAGGATCTTGACCTTAATGAAGGTCGAATAAATATTCGCCGACTGAAGAACGGATTTTCTACCGTTCACCCGTTACGTTTTGATGAGCGTGAAGCCGTGGAACGCTGGACCCAGGAACGTGCTAACTGGAAAGGCGCTGACCGGACCGACGCTATATTTATTTCTCGCCGTGGGAGTCGGCTTTCTCGCCAGCAGGCCTATCGCATTATTCGCGATGCCGGTATTGAAGCTGGAACCGTAACGCAGACTCATCCTCATATGTTAAGGCATGCTTGTGGTTATGAACTGGCGGAGCGTGGTGCAGATACCCGTTTAATTCAGGATTATCTCGGGCATCGAAATATTCGCCATACTGTGCGTTATACCGCCAGTAATGCTGCTCGTTTTGCCGGATTATGGGAAAGAAATAATCTCATAAACGAAAAATTAAAAAGAGAAGAAGTTTGATTTAACTTATTGATAATAAAGTTAAAAAACAAATAAATACAAGACAATTGGGGCCAAACTGTCTATATCATAAATAAGTTACGTATTTTTTCTCAAGCATAAAAATATTAAAAAACGACAAAAATCATCTAACTGTTTGATATGTAAATTATTTCTCTTGTAAATTAATTTCACATCACCTCCGCTATATGTAAAGCTAACGTTTCTGTAGCTCGACGCAACTTCCTCATTCTTCTCTCCAAAAACCACCTCATGCAATATAAAAAACTGCAAATAAAGATAACTATAGAACATTAAGCCAACAAATAAACTGAAAAAGTTTGTGCGCGATGCTTTCCTCTATGAGTCAAAATGGCCCCAAATGTTTCATCTTTTGGGGGAAAACTGTGCAGTGTTGGCAGTCAAACTCGTTGACAAAACAAAGTGTACAGAACGACTGCCCATGTCGATTTAGAAATAGTTTTTTTAAAGGAAAGCAGCATGAAAATTAAAACTCTGGCAATCGTTGTTCTGTCGGCTCTGTCCCTCAGTTCCGCAGCGGCTCTGGCCGATACTACGACGGTAAATGGTGGGACCGTTCACTTTAAAGGGGAAGTTGTTAACGCCGCTTGCGCAGTTGATGCAGGCTCTGTTGATCAAACCGTTCAGTTAGGACAGGTTCGTACCGCTAGCCTGAAGCAGGCTGGAGCAACCAGCTCTGCTGTTGGTTTTAACATTCAGCTGAATGATTGCGATACAACTGTTGCCACAAAAGCCGCTGTTGCCTTTTTAGGTACGGCAATTGATGCTACGCGTACTGATGTACTGGCTCTGCAGAGTTCAGCTGCGGGTAGCGCAACAAATGTTGGTGTGCAGATTCTGGACAGAACAGGCAATGCTCTGACGCTGGACGGTGCGACATTTAGTGCACAAACAACCCTGAATAACGGTACCAACACCATTCCGTTCCAGGCGCGTTATTATGCAATCGGCGAGGCAACCCCGGGTGCAGCTAATGCGGATGCGACCTTCAAGGTTCAGTATCAATAACCTACCCAGGTTCAGGGACGTCATTACGGGCAGGGATGCCCACCCTTGTGCGATCAAAATAACGATGAAAAGGAAGAGATTATTTCTGTTAGCGTCGTTGCTGCCAATGTTTGCTCTGGCCGGAAATAAATGGAATACCACGCTGCCCGGCGGAAATATGCAATTTCAGGGCGTCATTATTGCGGAAGCTTGCCGGATTGAAGCCGGTGATAAACAAATGACGGTCAATATGGGGCAAATCAGCAGTAACCGGTTTCATGCGGTAGGGGAAGATAGCTCACCGGTGCCTTTTGTTATTCATTTACGGGAATGTAGCACGGTGGTGAGTGAACGTGTGGGTGTGGCGTTTCACGGTGTCGCGGATGGTAAAAATCCGGATGTGCTTTCCGTGGGAGAGGGGCCAGGGATAGCCACCAATATTGGCGTAGCGTTGTTTGATGATGAAGGAAACCTCGTACCGATTAACCGTCCTCCAGCAAACTGGAAACGGCTTTACTCAGGCTCTACGTCGCTACATTTCATCGCCAAATATCGTGCTACCGGGCGTCGGGTTACTGGCGGCATCGCCAATGCCCAGGCCTGGTTCTCTTTAACCTATCAGTAATTGTTCAGCAGATAATGTGATAACAGGAACAGGACAGTGAGTAATAAAAACGTCAATGTAAGGAAATCGCAGGAAATAACATTCTGCTTGCTGGCAGGTATCCTGATGTTCATGGCAATGATGGTTGCCGGACGCGCTGAAGCGGGAGTGGCCTTAGGTGCGACTCGCGTAATTTATCCGGCAGGGCAAAAACAAGTGCAACTTGCCGTGACAAATAATGATGAAAATAGCACCTATTTAATTCAATCATGGGTAGAAAATGCCGATGGTGTAAAGGATGGCCGTTTTATCGTGACGCCACCTCTGTTTGCGATGAAGGGAAAAAAAGAGAATACCTTGCGTATTCTTGATGCAACAAATAACCAATTGCCACAGGATCGGGAAAGTTTATTCTGGATGAATGTTAAAGCGATTCCGTCAATGGATAAATCAAAATTGACTGAGAATACGCTACAGCTCGCAATTATCAGCCGCATTAAACTGTACTATCGTCCGGCTAAATTAGCGTTGCCACCCGATCAGGCCGCAGAAAAATTAAGATTTCGTCGTAGCGCGAATTCTCTGACGCTGATCAACCCGACACCCTATTACCTGACGGTAACAGAGTTGAATGCCGGAACTCGGGTTCTTGAAAATGCATTGGTGCCTCCAATGGGCGAAAGCGCGGTTAAATTGCCTTCTGATGCAGGAAGCAATATTACTTACCGAACAATAAATGATTATGGCGCACTTACCCCCAAAATGACGGGCGTAATGGAATAACGCAGGGGGATTTTTTCGCCTGAATAAAAAGAATTGACTGCCGGGTGATTTAAACCGGAGGAATAATGTCATATCTGAATTTAAGACTTTACCAGCGAAACACACAATGCTTGCATATTCGTAAGCATCGTTTGGCTGGTTTTTTTGTCCGACTCTTTGTTGCCTGTGCTTTTGCCGCACAGGCACCTTTGTCATCTGCCGAACTCTATTTTAACCCGCGTTTTTTAGCGGATGATCCCCAGGCTGTGGCTGATTTATCGCGTTTTGAAAATGGGCAAGAATTACCGCCAGGGACGTATCGTGTTGATATCTATTTGAATAATGGTTATATGGCAACGCGTGATGTCACATTTAATACGGGCGACAGCGAACAAGGGATTGTTCCCTGCCTGACACGCGCGCAACTTGCCAGTATGGGGCTGAATACGGCTTCTGTCTCCGGTATGAATCTGCTGGCGGATGATGCCTGCGTGCCATTAACCTCAATGATCCATGACGCTACTGCGCAACTGGATGTGGGTCAGCAGCGACTCAACCTGACGATCCCTCAGGCATTTATGAGTAATCGCGCGCGTGGTTATATTCCTCCTGAGTTATGGGATCCCGGTATTAATGCCGGATTGCTCAATTATAATTTCAGCGGAAATAGTGTACAGAATCGGATTGGGGGTAACAGCCATTATGCATATTTAAACCTACAGAGTGGTTTAAATATTGGTGCGTGGCGTTTACGCGACAATACCAGCTGGAGCTATAACAGTAGCGACAGTTCATCAGGTAGCAAAAATAAATGGCAGCATATCAATACCTGGCTTGAGCGAGACATAATTCCGTTACGTTCCCGGCTGACGCTGGGTGATGGTTATACTCAGGGCGATATTTTCGATGGTATTAACTTTCGCGGCGCACAATTGGCCTCAGATGACAATATGTTACCCGATAGCCAAAGAGGATTTGCCCCGGTGATCCACGGTATTGCTCGTGGTACTGCACAGGTCACTATTAAACAAAATGGGTATGACATTTATAATAGTACGGTGCCACCGGGGCCTTTTACCATCAACGATATCTATGCCGCAGGTAATAGTGGTGACTTGCAGGTAACGATTAAAGAGGCTGACGGCAGTACGCAGATTTTTACCGTACCCTATTCGTCAGTCCCGCTTTTGCAGCGTGAAGGGCATACACGTTATTCCATTACGGCAGGAGAATACCGTAGTGGAAATGCGCAACAGGAAAAACCCCGCTTTTTCCAGAGTACATTACTCCACGGCCTTCCGGCTGGCTGGACAATATATGGTGGAACGCAACTGGCGGATCGTTATCGTGCGTTTAATTTCGGTATCGGGAAAAATATGGGGGCACTGGGCGCTCTGTCTGTGGATATGACGCAGGCTAATTCCACACTTCCCGATGACAGTCAGCATGACGGACAATCGGTGCGTTTTCTCTATAACAAATCGCTCAATGAGTCAGGCACGAATATTCAGTTAGTGGGTTACCGTTATTCGACCAGCGGATATTTTAATTTCGCTGATACAACATACAGTCGAATGAATGGCTACAACATCGAAACACAGGATGGTGTTATTCAGGTTAAGCCAAAATTCACCGACTATTACAATCTCGCTTATAACAAACGCGGGAAATTACAGCTCACCGTTACTCAGCAACTCGGGCGCACATCAACACTGTATTTGAGTGGTAGCCATCAAACTTATTGGGGAACGAGTAATGTCGATGAGCAATTCCAGGCTGGATTAAATACTGCGTTCGAAGATATTAACTGGACGCTCAGCTATAGCCTGACGAAAAACGCCTGGCAAAAAGGACGGGATCAGATGTTAGCGCTTAACGTCAATATTCCTTTCAGCCACTGGCTGCGTTCTGACAGTAAATCTCAGTGGCGACATGCCAGTGCCAGTTACAGCATGTCACACGATCTCAACGGTCGGATGACCAATCTGGCCGGTGTATACGGTACGTTGCTGGAAGACAACAACCTCAGCTATAGCGTGCAAACCGGTTATGCCGGGGGAGGCGATGGAAATAGCGGAAGTACAGGCTACGCCACGCTGAATTATCGCGGTGGTTACGGCAATGCCAATATCGGTTACAGCCATAGCGATGATATTAAGCAGCTCTATTACGGAGTCAGCGGTGGGGTACTGGCTCATGCCAATGGCGTAACGCTGGGGCAGCCGTTAAACGATACGGTGGTGCTTGTTAAAGCGCCTGGCGCAAAAGATGCAAAAGTCGAAAACCAGACAGGAGTGCGTACCGACTGGCGGGGTTATGCCGTGCTGCCTTATGCCACTGAATATCGGGAAAACAGAGTGGCGCTGGATACCAATACCCTGGCTGATAACGTCGATTTAGATAATGCGGTCGCTAACGTTGTTCCCACCCGTGGGGCGATCGTGCGAGCAGAGTTTAAAGCGCGCGTTGGGATAAAACTGCTCATGACGCTAACCCACAATAATAAGCCGCTGCCGTTTGGGGCGATGGTGACATCAGAGAGTAGCCAGAGTAGCGGCATTGTTGCGGATAATGGTCAGGTTTACCTCAGCGGAATGCCTTTAGCGGGAAAAGTGCAGGTGAAATGGGGAGAAGAGGAAAATGCTCACTGTGTCGCCAATTATCAACTGCCACCAGAGAGTCAGCAGCAGTTATTAACCCAGCTATCAGCTGAATGTCGTTAAGGGGGCGTGATGAGAAACAAACCTTTTTATCTTCTTTGCGCTTTTTTGTGGCTGGCGGTAAGTCACGCTTTGGCTGCGGATAGCACGATTACTATCCGCGGCTATGTCAGAGATAATGGCTGTAGTGTGGCCGCTGAATCAACCAATTTTACTGTTGATCTGATGGAAAACGCGGTGAAGCAATTTAACAACATTGGCGCGACGACTCCTGTCGTTCCATTTCGTATTTTGCTGTCACCCTGTGGTAACGCTGTTTCTGCCGTAAAGGTTGGGTTTACTGGCGTTGCAGATAGCCACAATGCCAACCTGCTTGCACTTGAAAATACGGTGTCAGCGGCTGCGGGACTGGGAATACAGCTTCTGAATGAGCAGCAAAATGAGATACCCCTTAATGCCCCATCGTCCGCGATTTCGTGGACGACCCTGACGCCGGGTAAACCAAATACGTTGAATTTTTACGCCCGGCTAATGGCGACACAGGTGCCTGTCACTGCGGGGCATATCAATGCCACGGCTACCTTCACTCTTGAATATCAGTAACTGGAGATGCTCATGAAATGGCGCAAACGTGGGTATGTATTGGCGGCAATGTTGGCGTTCGCAAGTGCGACGATACAGGCAGCCGATGTCACCATCACGGTGAACGGTAAGGTCGTCGCCAAACCGTGTACGGTTTCCACCACCAATGCCACGGTAGATCTCGGCGATCTTTATTCTTTCAGTCTCGTGTCTGCCGGGGCGGCATCGGCCTGGCATGATGTTGCGCTTGAGTTGACTAATTGTCCGGTGGGAACGTCGAGGGTCACTGCCAGCTTCAGCGGGGCAGCCGATAGTACCGGATATTATAAAAACCAGGGGACCGCGCAAAACATCCAGTTAGAGCTACAGGATGACAGTGGCAACACATTGAATACTGGCGCAACCAAAACAGTTCAGGTGGATGATTCCTCACAATCAGCGCACTTCCCGTTACAGGTCAGAGCATTGACGGTAAATGGCGGAGCCACTCAGGGAACCATTCAGGCAGTGATTAGCATCACCTATACCTACAGCTGAACCCGAAGAGATGATTGTAATGAAACGAGTTATTACCCTGTTTGCTGTACTGCTGATGGGCTGGTCGGTAAATGCCTGGTCATTCGCCTGTAAAACCGCCAATGGTACCGCTATCCCTATTGGCGGTGGCAGCGCCAATGTTTATGTAAACCTTGCGCCTGCCGTGAATGTGGGGCAAAACCTGGTCGTGGATCTTTCGACGCAAATCTTTTGCCATAACGATTACCCGGAAACCATTACAGACTATGTCACACTGCAACGAGGTTCGGCTTATGGCGGCGTGTTATCTAGTTTTTCCGGGACCGTAAAATATAATGGCAGTAGCTATCCTTTCCCTACTACCAGCGAAACGCCGCGGGTTGTTTATAATTCGAGAACGGATAAGCCGTGGCCGGTGGCGCTTTATTTGACGCCTGTGAGCAGTGCGGGGGGAGTGGCGATTAAAGCTGGCTCATTAATTGCCGTGCTTATTTTGCGACAGACCAACAACTATAACAGCGATGATTTCCAGTTTGTGTGGAATATTTACGCCAATAATGATGTGGTGGTGCCCACTGGCGGCTGTGATGTTTCTGCTCGTGATGTCACCGTTACTTTGCCGGACTACCCTGGTTCAGTGCCGATTCCTCTTACCGTTTATTGTGCGAAAAGCCAAAACCTGGGGTATTACCTCTCCGGCACAACCGCAGATGCGGGCAACTCGATTTTCACCAATACCGCGTCGTTTTCACCCGCGCAGGGCGTCGGCGTACAGTTGACGCGCAACGGTACGATTATTCCAGCGAATAACACGGTATCGTTAGGAGCAGTAGGGACTTCGGCGGTAAGTCTGGGATTAACGGCAAATTACGCACGTACCGGAGGGCAGGTGACTGCAGGGAATGTGCAATCGATTATTGGCGTGACTTTTGTTTATCAATAAAGAAATCACAGGACATTGCTAATGCTGGTACGCAATATTACCTGAAGCTAAAAACCTGCACGTTAGCCCTTTGTAGGCCAGATAAGACGCGTCAGCGTCGCATCTGGCATAAACAAAGCGCACTTTGCTGGTCTGTTCCCCTCACCCTAACCCTCTCCCCGGAGGGGCGAGGGGACTGGCCGGGCACATTTTTAGACTTTGTCATCAGTCAGAGCCTGCCAATGGCAGGATCTGGTGTTCTTTTACGCTACCATGCTAATAATCAGCACAATAATCAGCCCAACCACGGAGTTGACCAGCTCCAGCAGTCCCCAGGTTTTCAACGTGTCTTTTACCGACAGGTCAAAGTAACCTTTGAACAGCCAGAATGAGGCATCATTAATGTGGGTGAGGGTGTTGGAACCCGCAGCCGTCGCCAGTACCAGCAGCGCCGGATTCACGCCAACCAGCTGACCGGTTGCTGGATCAAGGATTGCAGCACTGATAATCCCGGCGGCGGTCATCGCTGAAACCACACCCTGTCCCGTCGCCAGACGAATCAGTACGGTGATCAGCCATGCCATGATGTAGGGCGAGATATTACCGTGGGACATCAACATGCCGATGGTGTCGCCGATGCCGGTGTCGATGATGGTCTGCTTCAGCACGCCACCCGCACCGATGATCAGAATCACCATTGCAATGCTCTTCACCGCGCTTTCAAAAGCGTTCATCACCCACTGCATGTCATGACCACGCGCGGTACCAAAGAGTACGAATGCAACCACCATCGCAATAAACATTGCAATCGGCGAGGAACCGATAAAGTTAACCACTTCCCAGGCAGGGGTATCTTTTACCAGCCAGATATTGGCGATGGTGGTGGAGATCATAATGATCGCCGGGATCAGCGGCACCAGAATCGAGACACCAAAAGAGGGCAGGTTGTTCATATCAACCGGTTGATCCGCTTTCAGAAATGACGGTGTCGGGCGCTCAAGGTTGCCGAGGAATTTCGGCAAGATCAGTCCCGCACAGATTACGCTGGGAATAGTCACCAGGACGCCATAGATATAAACCATCCCCATATCTGCGCCGTAAGCATTCACCAGCGCCACCGGACCCGGTTGCGGAGGGAACAGTGAATGTGCGGTGGTGGCCGCCGCTACTGCCGGAATAGCCAGTTTCAGGAACGGTATTTTGGCTTCGGCGGCAATTACGATCACCAGCGGCGCCAGCATAATAAAGGCCACTTCATAGAACATCGCCAGACCAAAAATAAGTCCGATGATAATCACTGATATCTGAACATAGCGCAGGCCGAGACGTGCCAGCAGGGTATGCGCTATCTGGTGAGCAGCGCCGGAGTCGACCATCAATTTACCGATGACCGCACCAAACACCACGATGATCGCCAGTTCCCCCAGCGTGTTGCCGAAACCTGCTTTCATGGTGTGCAGCAGCGACATCAAATCCATACCGGCCAGCATCCCGACGGACAGCGCCGCCACCAACAAAGCCACCATCGAATTGATTTTGAACTTCAAATTCAGTACCAGCATCAGGCCAATGCCGAATACCACCCAGAGAATGTTAAGCACATGCATAACGTTTTACCTTACCTGGTTGAACCGTTGTTATTTTGGGCGACATGTTATGTAAATTGGTCAACCATTGTTGCGATGAATGTCACATCCTCTGATCAATAACCATCGATTACCCTTTGCTGCAATTTGCAGCAACAACCAGGAGAGTGAAATTCTTGTGATGTGGTTAACCAATTTTAGAATTCGGGTTGACATGTCTTACCAAAAGGTAGAACTTATACGCCATCTCATCCGATGCGACGCTACGGCTGTGGCCGGGTTGTTCATCCGGATACCTAAACAACTCCGGGGTTCCGCGTCTCTTCGCTGTTGAACCCACTATGTGAAAGAGGAAAAATCATGGAACAGACCTGGCGCTGGTACGGCCCAAACGATCCGGTTTCTTTAGCTGATGTCCGTCAGGCGGGCGCAACTGGCGTGGTTACCGCGCTGCACCATATCCCGAACGGCGAAGTATGGTCCGTTGAAGAGATCCTCAAACGCAAGGCGATCGTTGAAGACGCAGGCCTGGTATGGTCTGTCGTAGAAAGCGTACCAATTCACGAAGATATCAAAACCCACACTGGCAACTATGAGCAGTGGATTGCTAACTATCAGCAGACCCTGCGCAACCTGGCGCAGTGCGGCATTCGCACCGTGTGCTACAACTTCATGCCGGTGCTCGACTGGACCCGTACTGACCTCGAATACGTGCTGCCAGACGGCTCCAAAGCTCTGCGCTTCGACCAGATCGAATTCGCTGCATTCGAAATGCATATCCTGAAGCGTCCAGGCGCGGAAGCGGATTACACCGAAGAAGAAATTGCTCAGGCAGCAGTTCGCTTCGCCACTATGAGCGACGAAGACAAAGCGCGTCTGACCCGTAACATCATTGCCGGTCTGCCAGGTGCGGAAGAAGGGTATACCCTCGACCAGTTCCGTAAGCACCTGGAGCTGTACAAAGATATCGACAAAGCCAAACTGCGCGAAAACTTTGCTGTCTTCCTGAAAGCGATTATTCCAGTTGCTGAAGAAGTTGGCGTGCGTATGGCGGTTCACCCGGACGATCCGCCGCGCCCGATCCTCGGCCTGCCGCGCATTGTTTCCACCATTGAAGATATGCAGTGGATGGTTGATACCGTAAACAGCATGGCGAACGGTTTCACCATGTGCACCGGTTCCTACGGCGTGCGTGCTGACAACGATCTGGTTGATATGATCAAGCAGTTCGGTCCGCGTATTTACTTCACCCATCTGCGCTCCACCATGCGTGAAGATAACCCGAAAACCTTCCACGAAGCGGCGCACCTGAACGGTGACGTTGATATGTACGAAGTGGTGAAAGCGATTGTTGAAGAAGAACACCGTCGTAAAGCGGAAGGCAAAGAAGACCTGATCCCGATGCGTCCGGACCACGGTCATCAGATGCTGGACGACCTGAAGAAGAAAACCAACCCAGGTTACTCCGCAATTGGTCGTCTGAAAGGCCTGGCCGAAGTTCGCGGTGTCGAACTGGCGATCCAGCGCGCTTTCTTTAGCCGTTAATACCCACCGGCATGGCTGCGCGCCGTGCCGGTTCCTTCTTCCTTGCCGTCACTCTCTGAAGACGGATTCTGGAGTTTACGATGACTACTATTGTTGACAGCAATCTGCCGGTTGCCCGCCCGTCATGGGATCATTCTCGTCTGGAATCACGCATTGTGCATCTCGGTTGCGGGGCGTTTCACCGCGCGCACCAGGCGCTGTATACCCATCATCTGCTGGAAAGTACCGACAGCGACTGGGGTATCTGCGAAGTTAACCTGATGCCAGGCAACGACCGCGTGCTGATCGAAAACCTGAAAAAACAGCAACTGCTGTACACCGTGGCGGAAAAAGGCGCGGAAAGCACCGAGCTGAAAATTATCGGTTCGATGAAAGAAGCGCTGCATCCGGAAATCGACGGTTGCGAAGGTATTCTCAACGCGATGGCGCGTCCGCAGACGGCGATTGTCTCTCTGACGGTCACGGAAAAAGGCTACTGCGCTGATGCGGCAAGCGGTCAGCTGGATCTCAATAACCCGCTGATCAAGCACGATCTGGAAAACCCGACTGCGCCGAAGTCCGCGATTGGTTACATCGTAGAAGCCCTGCGTCTGCGTCGTGAAAAAGGGCTGAAAGCATTTACGGTGATGTCCTGCGACAACGTGCGTGAAAACGGTCATGTGGCGAAGGTTGCCGTTCTTGGGCTGGCTCAGGCGCGTGACCCGCAACTGGCGGCATGGATTGAAGAAAACGTCACCTTCCCGTGCACCATGGTTGACCGCATCGTTCCGGCGGCGACGCCAGAAACCTTACAGGAAATTGCTGACCAGCTGGGTGTTTACGACCCGTGCGCCATTGCCTGCGAACCGTTCCGTCAGTGGGTAATTGAAGATAACTTCGTTAATGGTCGTCCGGACTGGGATAAAGTGGGCGCGCAGTTTGTTGCGGATGTTGTACCGTTCGAAATGATGAAGCTGCGTATGCTGAACGGCAGCCACTCTTTCCTGGCGTACCTCGGTTACCTCGGTGGCTATGAAACCATTGCCGACACCATGACTAACCCGGCTTATCGCAAAGCGGCCTTTGCCCTGATGATGCAGGAACAAGCGCCAACGCTGTCGATGCCGGAAGGTACGGACCTGAACGCCTATGCGACGCTGCTGATCGAGCGTTTCAGCAACCCGTCTCTGCGTCACCGTACCTGGCAGATTGCAATGGACGGCAGCCAGAAGTTACCGCAGCGTCTGCTGGACCCGGTGCGTCTGCACCTGCAAAACGGCGGTAGCTGGCGTCACCTGGCGCTGGGCGTGGCGGGCTGGATGCGCTACACCCAGGGCGTGGATGAGCAGGGTAATGCCATTGACGTGGTTGACCCGATGCTGGCGGAGTTCCAGAAGATCAACGCGCAGTATCAGGGTGCAGACCGCGTGAAAGCACTGCTGGGCCTGAGCGGTATCTTTGCCGATGATCTGCCGCAGAACGCCGACTTTGTTGGCGCGGTGACGGCGGCATATCAGCAGCTGTGTGAGCGCGGTGCGCGCGAGTGTGTGGCTGCGCTGTAACTAACTGATTACCCTACAGACTTACTGGTCAATCAAACTAATATTTGGTTGACCAGTTTTCGTTTTTTTGCCCACCTGTACGTGCCAACATCCAGTGCTAATGGTATAGTTTGAGCTTAACGGGTGCCGTAAAATTGCCCGTTGTAGGTCGGATAAGGCGTTCACGCCGCATCCGGAAAAAATTTGATTAACCGCACCTAACGGACACAACACCATGAAATCTGCCACCTCTGCGCAAAGACCTTACCAGGAAGTCGGGGCGATGATCCGCGATCTGATCATAAAGACGCCGTACAATCCTGGCGAACGGCTGCCACCGGAGCGTGAAATTGCAGAAATGCTTGATGTCACGCGGACGGTGGTACGTGAAGCGCTGATCATGCTGGAGATCAAAGGGCTGGTGGAAGTGCGTCGGGGTGCAGGTATCTATGTTCTTGATAGCTCAGGCAGCCACAACGCAGACAGTCCGGATGCCAACGTCTGCAACGATGCCGGTCCTTTTGAGCTGTTACAGGCGCGGCAGTTACTGGAAAGTAACATCGCCGAGTTTGCCGCCCTGCAGGCTACCCGCGAAGATATCGTCAAAATGCGCCAGGCATTGCAACTGGAAGAGCGTGAACTGGCTTCCAGCGCGCCGGGCAGCAGCGAAAGCGGTGACATGCAGTTCCATCTCGCTATTGCCGAAGCAACGCATAACAGCATGCTGGTGGAGTTATTCCGTCAGTCCTGGCAGTGGCGGGAAAACAATCCAATGTGGATCCAGTTGCACAGCCATCTGGATGACAGCCTGTATCGCAAAGAGTGGTTGGGCGATCACAAACAGATCCTCGCTGCGTTAATCAAAAAAGATGCCCGAGCGGCGAAGCTGGCAATGTGGCAGCATCTGGAGAATGTGAAGCAGCGCTTGCTGGAGTTCTCTAATGTTGATGACATCTATTTCGATGGTTATCTGTTTGATTCATGGCCGCTGGATAAAGTCGACGCCTGATCCCTCATTTCTGGTGCAAAGTTTAACCGCTTTGCACTATGTATTGTTCCCTGAGTAGTTAATGATGTTCTGCAGAATATATTATGCGTAATTTAATCATTACGTACGATATATTGTTTTGGAATAATTATATATCAGTTTAACGCTGAGAAATTATTCGGAATAATCAGAATATGTTAACGTATTTCCGTTATGTTTAATGACTTTTGTCAAATGATATCTTTTTAAATTAAAAGTCAGTGGATATTCTTTTCTGTACAGTGTTTTATCTTTGGCGGATCTTATAAATCCCTTATGAAAGTGCCAGGGACGCAATGAGCATAAAGGAATGATTATGGAATATGAGCATCAACCCAGTGGTGTCCGGCAGCCAGGGCAGGATACAGATGCCACTAAACGTCAGGAGTGCGCAAAATGATGCGCCAATCAGTTCAGACGGTATTACCTGAAAGTACAGGAAACAATACGTTATCGCTGCGTGATTCCGTATGCCGGGATCTCTTTCAACTTTTTAGTTCTCCCCATTCACCGCTACCAATATTACTTGTTTCAGGCATGCCTGAGTGGCAAGGGCATAATCAGAGCGACAAGCTTCTCCAGAGTTGGTATTGCCGCCAGTTACGTTCCGCGCTTTTATTTCATGAGCCACGTATTGCGGCATTGCAGGTCAATCTGAAAGAAGCCTATTGCCACGAGTTGGCCATTAGTCTGGAGATGATGCTGTACCACGATGATGAGCCGCTAACGTTTGACCTGGTCTGGCAGAAGGGCAGCTGGCATCGCACGATGCCGCAGTAAATGACGGGAAACGCGATACGCGCAAGACGTATCGCGTTAGGTCACAATTAGTGGGAGGTTCTGATTGCTGCTTTCAAGGCCGGAAGCCGGGATGGACTGGCACTGAGCTTATCAATCCCCATGGTGAGCAGTCGTGCTGTTTGCTGGATATCTCCAGCCATTTCGCCGCACATACTGACCGGAATTTCATTATTACGTCCGGCCTGACACACCATAGCAATAGCGTTAATCACCGCGTCATTACAATAATCGACCAGTTTCGCGACGGTGCTATTTCCTCTGTCTGCCGCCATAATATATTGCGTCAGATCGTTGGTGCCGATGGAAAAGAAATCGACTTCACTGGCTAATTTGTCTGCAATCATGACTGCGGCAGGAACCTCAATCATAATTCCCAGCGCCGGAAGATTTTCTGCAGTAAGTCCCAGCAGTTTTGCCTGAGCGTGTATCAATGTTTTGACGGCCCTGACCTCCTCGAGCGTTGAAACCATCGGCAGCATAATTTGCAACGTTGGGTATTCTTTCCCGGCCCGGAGAAGTGCGCGCAATTGAGGAATAAATATTTGTGGATGCGCCAGACACAACCGGATACCTCGAAGTCCCAGGAAGGGGTTGTCCTCTGTGGGTAAAGGGTATGAAGGTAGCGGTTTATCACCACCAATGTCCAGAGTCCGGATCGTGACTGGTTTGTCGCCAAAAACTCGGGCGACAGAACAATACACACGGAACTGCTCTTCCTCATCAGGTAATGTCGCAGAATCGTGGAATAAAAACTCGGTACGCAGCAAGCCAACGCCCTCAGCGCCGTGAGACAGTGCGGCATCAATGTCTTGCAGATCACCAATATTCGCCAGCACGCTGATTTTACGCCCACCTTGCGTGACAGCGGGCAGCATGGCATCAGCTAACTGACGATCCCTTTGTTGCCGCCATGCTTCGGCGCGTTGCAGTAAATCCAGGCGGGTGACCTCATCCGGCTGTAGCCACAAACGGCCTGTTTCACCATCAAGAATGACCGTGTCGTTATCGCGGACGTTTTGCGGGGTAATAGCTGCCTTCACAATGGCAGGAATACCCATTGCTCTGGCAAGGATCGCTGTATGTGAAATTGTTCCGCCATTATGAAGACAAATGCCAAGAATGTGTGCTTTATTCAGGCTGGTTATCTGTGATGGCAACAGATCGTTGGCTAACAAAATGCAGGGCGCGGTAGTGATAAAGTGTTGTTCACTTACCCCGCAAAGCTGGTTCAGTACCTGACGTGTAAGGTCACGGATATCTGCCTCGCGTTCACGTAAATACAGTGTTTCCGCCTGACAATATTGCTCTGCTAATGCCTGCATGACTTCTAACCATGCGAATTCCGCCTGTTTGCCCTTTGCCAGACGTTGCTGTAATTGCCGGTTAATCTCTGGATCTTCAAGCATCATTTTATGGGCGGCAAAAATATCGCCTTCAGGGCCTGCCGCTTTATCGGCAAGTTCACAAACAACAATGTCGATAGCAGACTCGATTCGCGACAGCTCTTCTTGCGGAGAATCGACGGTGCGCTGCGTAATTTCTGGTCGTTCGCAGGTAAACCATTTAACAGGACCAATAGCGATACCATTTTGTACTGACAAGCCTGATATTGCGCCATCGACAGGGGCGCTGACCACGGGGGTGGCGGTTAGCGGAATCTCTGAAGAAGCGAGCAGGTGAGCTTCACCAAAATGATTTTTCGCCAACGTTTCAATTGCCTTGAGAGCGTCACTGGCATCGGTGCCTTCGGCCTGGAAGATGATTTCATCGCCACAGCGGACGCCCAGCATTGCCAGTTCGTTGAGACTGCGGGTGCTGGCGCGTTTATCGCCTTTGATGACGATAATGTTTGCCGAATATTGTGCTGATACTTTCAGGATGCTGGCTGCCGGACGAGCATGAATGCCGTGGGGATTACATATCGTCCAGCAAAAAGTTTGCCATTCACCGGAATGATTGACTGGTGATATTGCTGGCATAACGTCGCCTGCAGGCGGGGATGGCATGAGCTGCTGCTGTTTAGCGCACAGCGCAAGATCCACTTCAGCGATAATCTCCGTCACCGAAAGCCCCGCTGCGGCAGACGTTACCGCTGACATGGCACCTTCCACTACAGGGGCGGCGAGCAGATAAATTGCACTTCTTTGCTCTTCAGAAAGCAGCTCCAGCGCCATCTCGGTACTAAGCAGCGCACTGCCCATATCCATGAGTACCAGAACGCCATCCTGTGACCAGACCGATTCAATCGCAGACATAATGGCAATAGCATCAGTGCCAATCGGATTTTGCGGATCATCAATACCTGCAGCAATGGCCAGAGGAACGTCCCCTCCAGACATCTGTAGTGCTAATTCCTCAATCCCCTGGGCGAGACGTAGACTATGAGAAACAATAACAATGGCAACCATAATTTATCCCGCGAATCCTTCCTGCATAGCCTTAATCATCAGCCAGGAGGAGGTCGCGCCTGGATCCTGATGGCCCACACTGCGAGCGCCGAGATAACTGGCACGTCCTTTTTTCGCCTGCATATTGATGGTGTTATCGACGGCTGTTGCCGCATCTTGCACCATCGTATTCAGCAGAAGGGAAGGCGACATTCCGGCTTGCAGGTTCTTTTTGGCTTCGTGGAGGACTGGAACCCAGACATCACACAGTGTTTTATCCCCTTGTTCTGCTTTTCCTCGTGCGATAACGCCTGCAATCCCTTCTTCCAGACACGCCAGCCACTCTTCCAGACTTAATTCTGTTCTGGCTCCCACTGCCGCAGAAGCGCGAATAAATAATGTGCCGTAAAGAGGACCACTGGCACCGCCAACGCTGGAAAGTAGTTTCATGCCAGTATTTTTAAGGATATTGCCAATATGCTGACGTTCAATGTCGGGCAACGTCGCTTTCACGGCACTGAAACCACGATTCATATTGAGGCCGTGGTCGGCATCACCAATATCTCTGTCAAGTGCGGTTAGAAAATCTTGTTGTTCAGTAAGATGTGCAGCACAACTCTCCAGCCAGGCAATAACATGTTTGTTTTGAATTTTCATATAATGTCCTTATTAACATCCCCAACGAAGCGCTGGCGTATTGACCGGGGCATCCCAAAGTTGCAAAAACTCTGGGGTACATTTCAGCAGGCTAATGGAAAATCCGGCCATATCTAATGATGTACAATAATTACCGACCAACTGGCGGCTAATTTTAATTCCCTGGCGCTGTGCGGCGCACATAAATACCCTGGCTACACCATATAACTCTGATTCAGGCGTGCTGCCAAGTCCGTTAATTAACACAATATATTCGGCATTTTGATCGAATGACTCATTCATTGATGATGCGTCAATCCATCCCCCCGCATGGCGATCCCAATGGCGTAATGTGCGTCGCCAGGGGGTATTATCCAGTAATTGCGCTATCACGCTGTCGATTAAAGTGTTCAGATCTTGCAAAGTGCGGCGTTCAATGCCGGGTTCACCGTGGATCCCGACACCAAATTCGATTTCATTATCAGCCAGTTCAAATGAGGGTTTTCCCGCGGCGGGAACCGTACAGGCTGACAGTGCGATGCCAAAAGAACGGGTGGCATTGTTAACATCTTTGCCAAGTTGCTCGCACTGCCCCAGGTTATATCCCTGAAGTGCAGCCGCACCGACAATCTTTTCAACAAAAACTGTACCCGCAACACCGCGACGTCCGGCTGTATACAGGCTATCTTTTACCGCTACATCATCATCAATAATGACGGTCCCAACGGCGATGCCTTCTTCGTGTAACATCTCGACTGCCGTTTCGAAATTCAGAATATCGCCAGTGTAATTTTTGATGAAAAACAGAACGCCAGAACCATTATCAACCGCTTTGGCACATTCGATCATTTGATCTGGCGTGGGCGATGTGAAGATTTCACCAGGACATGCACCGGTTAACATTCCCATACCGACAAAACCTGCATGCAGTGGTTCATGGCCTGAGCCGCCGCCTGAAATCAGCGCCACTGCATTATCGGTTTGTTTGCACCACACATATCGGGGTGCGTAATTTGCCTGCAGGTGTGGCCAGGTGGCGATGAGTCCTTCCATTTGTTCTGTGACAACAGAATCAATCTGGTTAATTAATTTCTTCATAGTCATTCCTGTTCTGATAAATTACGTAAATCGCGCTAAATATGCTTGCGAGATTAATTCTCCAGCCGCAATAAAACAAATCGCACGATAATAAGATTCATAATGAAACAGTTAATTCATTGTGTTGTTCCAAAATGAAATGGGATCGGTGACAAGATTAGGGGTTTGTGATTAAAGCATAAAAAATATTTTTATTATTGCTTTGGGATGATGTTTTTTACAGCGCGATCATAAAACATAATTTTTCGCGAATGAAATGTTTGCCGCCACTGGATGCAACGAGTAGGTTAACAGTGAAGCAAAACAAGTTACGCGAGGAATGATATGGATAAGATTATTATAAGTCCGGCTAAATATATCCAGGGAAATGGTTCTCTGGATAATATTGCTACATATGCGGCGAGTTTGGGAACAGAACCATTAATTATTGCAGATGAATTTGTGACCGGTCTGGTGGGTGACAGAGTAAGCCAGAGCTTTGCAAAAGAAAATATTACTGCAGATTTTGATATCTTTTGTGGTGAATGCTCGCAAAATGAAATTTCTCGAATTCGTGAGAAATTTAATCAGCGTAAATATAATGTCGTTATTGGTATTGGCGGCGGTAAAACGTTGGATACGGCAAAAGCCGTAGCGTATTACCAAAAAATTCCGGTGGTGGTGGTGCCGACAATTGCTTCCACAGATGCGCCAACCAGTTCTCTGGCAGTAATTTACACCCCGGAAGGTCAGTTTAGCGAATATCTGTTTTTCCCGAAAAACCCGGATATGGTGATTATGGATACTGGCGTCATTTCAGCCGCGCCAGTGCGTCTGCTGGTGGCCGGTATGGGAGATGCATTGTCAACCTGGTTTGAGGCGAGAGCCAATCAGGCGTCAGGAAAAGCCACAATGGCAGGTGGGGCGTCGACACTGGCGGCACTGGCTATTGCCCGACTCTGTTATACCACGCTACTGGAAGATGGCTATAAGGCAAAAGTCGCGGTTGAACAAGGTGTTAGCACCAAAGCGGTAGAGAATATTATCGAAGCTAATACCTATCTTAGCGGCATTGGATTTGAGAGTAGCGGCCTGGCGGCAGCTCATGCCATTCATAACGGCATGACGCAACTGGAGGAATGCCATCATTGCTACCACGGTGAAAAAGTGGCATTTGGCGTCCTGGTACAGCTCGTACTGGAAAACGCACCACAGGAGGAAATTGAAACCGTACTCAATTTCTGCCATAGCGTTGGCTTGCCGACAAATCTTCATATGTTAGGCGTGAAGGAAATTAATAAAGATAAATTACGGGCAGTGGCTAAAGCCGCGACTGCTGAAGGGGAAACTATCCATAATATGCCATTCGTAGTAACAGCGCAGGACGTTCTTTGTGCAATTTTAACTGCACATCATTTGGGACTTTAAAAAATAATACGGCCTGTGCAAAGCAGGCCGTTGGTGTCATTTTAAATACTTCATTCGGGAATAAATATGACCAGTAACTGGAAACGTTGGATCACGCTGGCGTTATGTGGTATTGCCGGAAGTGCAATATATAAATTGCCTTATTTACGGGAAACCTATTACGACGCGATGCAGCAGGCTACAGGAGCGACTAATGCTGAACTTGGTTTTCTAATGACAGCCTATGGTCTGGTGAACTTTTTATTATATCTACCTGGCGGTTGGGCTGCCGATAGATTTTCTGCACGTAAATTAATGACCTTTTCATTAATTTCCACCGGGATAAGCGGTTTTTATTATGCGACCTTCCCCTCGTATACCATGATCTGTTTGTTACATGCACTTTGGGCTGTTACAACCGTATTTACGTTTTGGGCCGTGTGTGTGCGAATTATTCGTACCCTGGGAACCAGCGAAGAACAAGGACGCTTATACGGTTACTGGTTTCTGGGTAAGGGATTAACCTCCATTGTACTGGGATTTCTTTCCGTGCCGGTATTTGCCAAATTTGGCGAAGGTGTTGATGGTTTACGGGCGACAATTATTTTTTATTCCGTAGTGACTATTCTGGCCGGTGTTTTAGCCTGGTTTGTTTGTCAGGATGAAACACACAGCGAAGATAAAGCGAATTTCCGTCTGGCAGATATGGCATTCGTGCTGAAAATGCCGACGGTTTGGCTGGCAGGTGTTGTGACCTTTTGTATGTGGTCAATTTATATCGGCTTTGGCATGGTCACGCCGTATCTCACGCAGATCCTGCATATGGGCGAATCGGAAGTGGCAGTTGCCAGTATTCTTCGCGCCTATGTGTTATTTGCGATGGGGGGATTAATTGGCGGACAACTGGCCGACCGCTGTGCGTCACGCACGCGTTTTATGATTTACGCCTTTATCGGCATGATTGTCTTTACTACCGTTTATTTCTTCCTGCCCGGTGAGTCGCGCTACGTCACTATTGCGCTGGCGAATATGGTTGCGTTGGGCGTGTTTATTTACTCTGCGAATGCCGTGTTCTTCTCAATTATTGATGAGGTTCGGATCCCGGCAAAAGTCACAGGGACTGCTGCGGGTCTGATCTCTTTACTGACCTATTTCCCGGAAATCTACTGCTACACGATGGTGGGCAATATGGTCGACCGCAAACCGGGTATTGCCGGTTATCAGGATGTTTTCCTGTTCATGTTGGTTTGCGCATTCATCGGCCTTATCGCCGCACTGGTCCTCCAGCGTGTGAATCGTAAAAGTAAAAATCAAGTCAATGAAATCACTGAAAACAATGCGGATTGCGCATCCTGAATCTGACGGGGGAACCAATGGTGGACATGATTAATGAAAGTGCACGGCAAACGCCAGTCATTGCACAAACGGACGTTCTGGTTATCGGGGGCGGTCCGGCAGGATTATCCGCTGCCATTGCGGCAGGGCGGTTAGGTGCCAGAACCATGATTGTTGAGCGCTACGGGTCGCTAGGCGGCGTATTGACGCAGGTCGGGGTAGAAAGTTTTGCCTGGTATCGTCATTCGGGGACGGAAGATTGTGAAGGGATCTGTCGTGAGTATGAAGGCCGCGCACGAGCGCTGGGTTTCACACGACCAGAACCTCAGTCAATTAGCGAAGTTATAGATACTGAAGGATTTAAAGTTGTCGCCGATCAGATGATTACGGAATCTGGCGTTGAGCCGTTATATCACTCCTGGGTTGTGGACGTGATCAAGGACGGGGATACGTTATGCGGTGTTATCGTCGAGAATAAATCAGGTCGAGGGGCAATTCTGGCGAAAAGAATCGTCGATTGCACGGGGGATGCTGATATTGTCGCTCGTGCAGGAGCGCCCTGGACGAAACGGAGCAAGGACCAACTGATGGGCGTCACCGTGATGTTCAGTTGCGCAGGTGTTGATGTGGCACGCTTTAACCGTTTTGTTGCGGAAGAACTTAAGCCGACCTACGCGGATTGGGGCAAAAACTGGACGATTCAAACCACGGGTAAAGAAGACCCGATGTTTAGCCCGTATATGGAGGATATTTTTACCCGCGCGCAACAGGATGGTGTGATTCCAGGTGACGCCCAGGCGATTGCCGGAACCTGGTCGACCTTTTCTGAAAGCGGTGAGGCTTTCCAGATGAATATGGTGTACGCCTTTGGTTTTGACTGTACCGATGTCTTCGATTTAACCAAAGCTGAGATTGTCGGAAGGCAGCAAGCATTATGGGCAATTGACGCACTACGCCACTATGTTCCGGGCTTTGAAAATGTACGGTTACGCAATTTTGGTGCCACGCTGGGGACGCGTGAATCACGGCTTATTGAGGGGGAAATACGTATTGCTGATGATTACGTCCTTAATCAGGGGCGTTGTTCGGACAGTGTAGGGATTTTCCCGGAATTTATTGATGGTTCCGGTTATCTCATTTTGCCAACGACCGGGCGTTTCTTTCAGATCCCTTATGGTTGTCTGGTGCCGCAAAAAGTGGAGAACCTTTTGGTCGCCGGTCGCTGTATTTCCGCAGGCGTAGTTGCACATACTTCTATGCGTAACATGATGTGTTGTGCCGTTACCGGTGAGGCCGCAGGTACTGCCGCCGTGGTTTCGCTACAGCAAAATTGCACCGTGCGTCAGGTTGCTATCCCTGATTTGCAAAACACGCTGCAACAGCAGGGCGTACGTCTGGCATAACAACAAGGCGCAGAGAGCTGAAAGCCTGTCTGCGCCTTGCAGGAGAAAGACCATGAGGGATGATGACCTGGAGCACTTAAGTGCCAATTACTGGATAACCACAGTTCTCTGCGGCCTCTTTTTGGGGATATTCCTGTTCATGCTGCAACAGCATCAGCGTGGTTTAGCTCTGTATTGTATTGCGGCGCTTTCACTTATTTGCGCCTTTTTTTCTTTACGCCTTTCCCGACAATTGCAACACATGAAAAAGGAACGGCAAAATATTCGTCCTCATTGAATGAAAACATTCAGGAGACTGAAATGCACTATTTAAAAAAACGCTTTTCTTTGATTGAACTGAATGTGTTTATCCCAGCAATATTATTTATTGCGGTAATCATTCTGTGTTTGACGATATATCCACAAGATACCAGCCGGTATATAAATAAAATACATCATTTTTTAACCTGGGAAATGGGCGGGATTTTTCTGGTCATGACTTTTCTGGTTGTACTTTGTTGTCTGTGGCTGGCCTTCTCACGTTATGGCGATATCTTGTTAGGTCAGTCGGGAGAAAAACCTGACTTCAGCTTGTTAACCTGGCTTGGACTTATTTTTACTTCTGGAACAGGGGGCAGCTTGTTATATCTGGCCTCTGTAGAGTGGATTTGGATCATTCAGCAACCGCCTTTTGGCGCAACAGCAGGAAGCGCTCAGGCTGCTCGTTGGGCCTCTGCTTATGGCATGTTCCATTGGGGGCCGTCCGCATGGGCATGGTATTTGATTTGCGCCGTTCCTATTGGTTGGTTTATGCATGTTAAGAAAACAAACTCATTAAAGGTCAGTGATTTATGTCGTGGATGTTTGGGAGCGCGTGCGGATGGTTTTTGCGGGCATTGTGTGAATTTTTTCTACATGTTTGGTTTGCTCGGCGGCGCGGTAACGTCTCTGGCGCTGGGAACGCCGATGATTTCTGCCGTATTTTGCCATGTGTTTCATCTGGATCCTGCCGGGCAGTTTATCAATGTCATGGTTATTTTTATCTGGACGCTAGTACCATTATTCATTCTCTTTTTTGGACTTAAAAAAGGTGTGGCATGGGCCAGTAACTGGAATATTCGTGCTGACATTTTGATGCTACTGGCAATACTGATTTGTGGACCAACGGCATTTATACTTAATCAATCAATTGATGGTCTCGGCCTGATGCTGCAAAATTTTGTAGCGATGAGTTTAAGTACCGATGCTATTGGTCGTAGCGGATTTCCACAGATGTGGACCGTATTTTATTTTTCATGGTGGGTCGTGTATGCCATCCCATTCGGTTTATTTATCGCCCGTATTTCAAAAGGAAGGACGATCCGGCAATTGATTGTATGTGGAACTCTGGCAGGTTCATTGGGATGCATGGTTTTTTACATGGTACTGGCTAATTTCGGCTTATCGTTGCAGACAACTCATGTCATCGATTTTGTTCCCATACTTAACGAACAAGGGCGAGGCGTTGTCGTTTCTCGTTTACTGGAGCAGCTACCCGCAAGTCAGGTGTTTTTGGTTGCTTTTGGGGCTATAGCATTAATTTCATATATTACCGGACACTGTACTGTGGGTTATGCCCTCGGTTTTGCGACGCAAAAACGGGCAGATAGTGAGAGTGAACCGGCATTCTGGAACGTGGCATTTTGGTTGATTATGACTGGAATCGTCGCCATCACACTCTATCTTCTTGATGCGCAAAGTCTGCAACCGCTACAAACGGTGTCTATTCTGGCTGGACTACCGCTTTGCGGCGTGGTGTTTATTTTATTGAAGAGTTTTTTGACACAGCTTGCGGCTGAAGAGAAAAACGCGAGAGATGAATAATGATGTTCAGGAATGCCCGGTAATTTGCATTATCGGGCATTTTACCGAACGGGAATTAACTCAGGATCGCACGAAAATATCCCGCCAGATTTTCTCCAAGACGAATTAAATTATTTTCTCCCTGACTCAGCGCGGTCGGTAAATTGCAAGGGCCGTTGACGACAGAAAAACAGGCTTCTATTCCACACTGGCGTAACTCATTCAGATCAAGTTGATCATCGATATACCCGGCAATTGCGATAACCGGAACGCCCATCATCTGGGCAACTTTGGCTGCGCCTACGGGCGCTTTGCCATTCAGGCTCTGACTATCTAATTTCCCTTCACCGACAATGGCCAATGCTGCGTATTTTAAATGTTGGGTATATTGAATCGCTTCCAGCACGAGCGAAATACCCGGTTGTAAGCGAGCATCGAGAAAAGCCATCAAGGCCGCGCCAACGCCGCCAGCCGCCCCAGAACCGGGTATCGTATCGACGTCTTTACCACAACAACGGTAGATGCAACGGGCATAGTTTTTCATTCCCTGTTCCAGTTGCTCAAGGTCGTCAGCACTGGCCCCTTTTTGTTGACCGAAAACCCGGGTCGCGCCGTTATCGCCGGTTAGTGGGTTGGTGACATCGCAGGCTGCAATAAATTTCACATTTTTCAATCGTGGATCGAGGTGCTGTAAGTCAATGTGGTGAATTGCCGCCAGCCCCATCCCATTAACAGAGACTGATAGCCCTTCGGCGTCTGTAAACGATGCGCCAAGTGCCGACATCAACCCAATACCGCCATCATTTGTAGCACTGCCACCCAGGCATAGAATAACGGTATCAATATTGTGTTCCAGGGCGGCGAGAATAAGTTCGCCAGTGCCAAACGACGTCGTATAAAGGGGAGAAAGCTGGACAGGAGAAACCAGTTCCAGCCCTGAAGCTTGTGCCAGTTCTATCACTGCGGTGGTTTGGTTGCCTAAAATACCGTATTGCGCATGTATTGATTCGCCAAGCGGTCCGGTGACTTTTTTAGTGTAAAACGTACCGTCAGTCGCATGAATGAGTGTTTCGAGCGTGCCTTCGCCGCCATCAGCCACGGGCAAACACACCAGTTGGCTGCCAGGCAGGACCTTGCGCCAGCCGATTGCCAGCGCTTCGGCGACTTTCCATGCAGGAAGGCATTCTTTAAAGGAGTCGGGGGAGATAACTATCTTCATAGCAGGTCTCTCAAAATAGGGGAATGGGGCAGGGCAATGAGTGAACGAAGGGAACCGGTGGTTCCCTTAATTCATTATTTACGGATAGTGAAATTGGCTTGTGTTTCAAGCGCCCGAATTAACGCAGAATGATCCCACTCTTTACCACCGAGCGCGGCGCAGGCGCTAAATAATTGTTGCGTCATAGCCGTGTTAGGAAGCGGGGTATTCAACAGGCGGGCATTCTCCAGCGCCAGATTCAGATCTTTTTGATGCAGACTAATACGAAAACCGGGTTCGAATGTTCCTTTAATCATCCGTTCGCCATGAACTTCCAGCACGCGAGAGGAGGCAAACCCTCCCATCAGCGCTTCACGTACGCGGGCGGGATCGGCACCTGATTTACTGGCAAAGAGCAGGGCTTCAGCCACCGCTTCAATATTCAGTGCAACAATAATTTGGTTAGCGACTTTGCACGTTTGACCATCACCGACGTTACCGACCAGAGTGATATTTTTACCCATCAATTCCAGAATCGGTTTGATCTGCAAATAAACCTCTTCACATCCGCCAACCATAATGGAAAGCGTCCCGGCTTTCGCGCCAACTTCACCGCCAGAGACGGGCGCATCGATATATTCCGCGCCTCCCGCGATAATACGTTGTGCAAATGCTTTGGTGGCAACTGGGGAAATTGAACTCATATCAATCACAATTTTCCCGTGGCTTAAACCGTGTATTACGCCATAGTTGGGATGAAAAAGAACATCCTCAACATGTGGGGTATCAGGGAGCATGGTGATGATGACCTCACACTCCTGCGCGACTTCACGCGGTGTAGAGCAAACAATGCCACGTTCACCAATAAGCTCTTGCGGTGCAGGTTCAAAATGCGCTGAAAAATAAAGAGTATGTCCGGCTTGTTGTAAATTATAAGCCATCGGCTTACCCATTATGCCGGTGCCGATAAATCCAATATTCATGATAAATACCTCAGGGATTAAAATTGAGTCTCGTTTTTTAGCCAGCGTAGACTTTCAGTCGTTGTCGTAGATGGAACATATTCGCAACCAATCCATCCCTGATAACCAATCTGGTCTATATAATTTAACAACCACGGGTAATTAATTTCTCCCGTCCCTGGTTCATGACGCCCAGGGTTATCGGCTAATTGAATATGTCCAATGTTATTCAGGTTGTTTTTGATTGTTGTAGCAATATTCCCTTCCATGATTTGCATATGATAAATATCGTATTGATAGCGAAAATCAGGATGATTTACATCATGAATAATATTGAGAGCTTGTCTGGTGTTGTTAACAAAAAAACCGGGAATATCTTTTGTATTAATGGCTTCCAGAACTAACTTTATGCCATGAGAAGCCAATTTATCTACTGCATAGCGCAAATTTTCGACCAGTGTTTCATGACATTGTTCATGCGAATAACCACCTGGATGTTTTCCTGCAAGGCAATTAACTTGTGAACAATTAAGGACCTGGGCATATTCTATCGCTCTGCAAACACCCTCCTGAAATTCTTTTGCCCGACCAGGATGACATGCAATACCCCGTTCACCCTCTTGCCAGTTACCCGCAGGAAGATTAAACAAAACCTGAGTCAGATTATGTTGATGCAGTTGCGAAGCCAGCTCGTCAGTGGAAAAGTCATAGGGAAAAAGATATTCAACGCCGTGGAATCCTGCGTGACTTGCCTGCGCAAAACGTTCAATAAATGGATGCTCGGTAAAAAGCATTGATAAATTCGCTGCAAACTTTGCCATAATCCTGTTTCCTTATAAATCGAGAATTTCTTCAAATTCTGTGACTTTATTAATGTCAGGTCCCATAGCGATATTAGTCACGCGTTCAGTAATAATTTCTACAACAACAGGTACGTGAAATTCGTCACGCAAACGCTGGGCTTCTTGCAGTGCAGGCGCAATATCCTGTGATGCGAATACGCGAATCGCTTTACATCCTAATCCTTCAACCACAGCTTTATGATCAACGCCATAACCATTAATTTCTGGAGCATTAATATTTTCAAATGACAGTTGAACGCAATAATCAATATCAAATGCACGTTGTGATTGACGAATCAAACCAAGATAAGCGTTGTTAAGTAAAATATGGATATACGGAAGATTAAATTGTGCGCCGACGGCTAATTCTTCAATCAAGAATTGAAAATCGTAATCACCGGATATTGCCACAACGGGAACAGATGGATCAGCTTTTACCGCGCCCAGTGCTGCGGGCATTGTCCAGCCTAGCGGCCCAGCCTGACAGGCATTAATCCAGTGGCGTGGGCGGTAAACATGTAAAAATTGGTTTGCGGCGATTTGCGCCAGACCAATTGTCGAAATATAGCGTGTCTCCGGTCCGAAAACCTTATTCATTTCGTGATACACGCGCTGCGGTTTAATTGGATTGCAGTCAAAGTCTGAACGACGAAGCATTGTGCGTTTACGCTCGGCACATTCGGCAATCCAGCGACTGCGGTCTTTCAGTTCTCCACGTGACTTCATATCACGGGCGACCTGAATAAATAGCGTTAAGGCGCTTTCAGCATCAGAAACAATGCCCAGATCCGGCGCAAATATCCGGCCAATTTGTGCAGGTTCGATATCAACATGAATGAATTTGCGGCCTTCGGTGTAGGTCTCAATGGCTCCGGTATGGCGGTTTGCCCAACGGTTACCGATACCAAAAACAAAATCTGAGGCCAGATAACTGGCGTTACCATAGCGATGACCCGCCTGACATCCCATGCGACCAATCATTAGGGGGTGATCGTCTGATAAAGCGCCCCAACCGCGTAAGGTTTGAATGACGGGAACGCCAGTTAACTCGACAAACTCACGCAACAATTCACTCGCTTCGGCGTTAATAATGCCACCGCCAGCGATGATGACGGGCTTTTCGGCGTCATTTAGCATTTCTAATGCGCGTACGGCCTGGGCCCGTGTTGCCTTAGGTTGCCAGGGGATTAGTGGCTGATAGAGATCGATATCAAACTCAATTTCGGTCATCTGAACATCAAAAGGGAGATCTAAAAGAACCGGGCCAGGGCGGCCTGAACGCATTTCCCAGAAGGCTTTCTGGAATATCCCCGGCAACTGACCCGCTTCGAGAATTGTGCGAGCCATTTTGGTTACTGGCGTGGCGATAGCCTCAATATCGACGGCCTGGAAATCTTCTTTATGAAGTTTTCCTACGGGAGCTTGACCAGTAATGCAGAGAATAGGAATGGAATCCGCAGAGGCAGAATACAGCCCGGTAATCATATCAGTGCCCGCAGGGCCTGATGTGCCAATACACACGCCAATATTGCCATTCTGACTGCGGGTGTAACCTTCAGCCATATGCGAGGCGCCCTCAACATGACGGGCCAGAATATGATCAATACCGCCTGATTTTTTCATCGCGGCATAGAGTGGGTTTATTGCTGCGCCGGGTACACCAAAAGCAACGCTAATGCCTTCTTTTTTCAGTATTTCTACTGCAGCTTCGATTGCACGCATCCTCGCCATACATTATTTCTCCTGATATTTACGCTGAGTTGAATAGTCAGTCAATTTTGGAATTTAACGATGAAATATCTTTGAGGAAATAAAAGGGCAGAACAAATTTCGCTGCACTGTTTCACAGTGAAACAACTCGTATGCCTGTGTTGTTTCAGTTTGAATAATTATAAATATCAAACGCAAAGATTTCAGATGTTGTTGGCAGTTTTAAAATTTATCTAATGTATCATTCGTTTTTTATTGCTTTAACGGTTATTATTTCTAATGTATGTGTGATTACATTGTTGATAAGGTCTGTTTTTGTAATGATCCAGGCTAGATATTATTGCGTTTGATCAAGCTTACTGGCATAGCATTCTGATACAAGTTCTGAAAATGACTTGAATGGATATTATTATAATGAATAAAGAGTCGTATCATAATGATCTAAAAAATAAATGGAAAATGTTTGTTAAGCATGGTTGGGTCGCGACAAATTCGACTAATCATGTGATGCTGAGGTCATGGCAAAAATGTCTCAAGCATTGTGACCCTCGCCACTGGAACACGCCTGTCAAAGCTTCCGGGCAAACATTGCAGACGATTTTTTCTCGTAACGAAGAGTTTATTAGAATTTCACAAAGAGTTGTTGAAGACCATTTCACCCTGGCTGGTGACGACCGGTTGGCATTTTTGATCATTGATCCACACGGCTGGGTTCTATCGTTGAATGCAGCAGGCGATTATTCCAGTCAATTGCGAGAGTTAGGAATTGAATCTGGTATGTCATGGGCCGAAGATGGCATTGGAACCAATGTATATAGTCTTTGTCGGGAAACAAATTTATATACACAACTGGAAGGAGCAGAACATTTTAGTGAACAGCTACATTGTTATGCGATGAGCGCTGATCCGGTCATTGATTATTATGGTAATATACATGGATACATTGTATGTATAATTGAAACCACCGCCGAGCTTGTTAAATTAAAAACATCATATTCATGTGCAACAGAAATCGCTAATTATATCTATATTGAGAATGAACAAAAGTTAATAAACAAAGTACTTTGCCAGCATAATGCTGTGATTGAATGTATGGATGACGGTTTTATTTGTTGGAATAGTCATTCTTTAATTACGATGGTTAATTCTCAAGCACAAACATTACTGAATATTGATAAAGAAAGTTTAATTGGTCAGAACATCCGAAAAGGATTCGTATTTCCGCCGATTTTGAATGAGGCAATTACACAACGAAACAAACTATCGCAAAAGCAAATTGTCCTCGAATGCCGTGGCGAATTTATTGAACTTATGGTTACCCTTCGCCCGTTAAGCGATGGTTCGTTTTTGCTTTTTCTTCATCCATTAGACAAAATCAGGAAAATAGCCCAACAGCAAATAAGCACTAATGCAAATTTTACCTTTGACAGTTTACATGCGGCTTCAGGTGGTATGAAGCAGGTATTACTTATCGCTCGCCGGGCAATTAAATCCATCTCTCCGATTTTGATCAATGGCGAAGAAGGTGTGGGAAAATTGAGTTTGGCGATGGCAATACATAATGAGAGCGAGCAACGTGATGGGCCATTTATTTCTGTAGATTGTCAGATGCTATCACCAGAAAATATCTTACACGAACTTCTTGGCTCTGATGTTGGCCCTTCGCCATCGAAATTTGAACTGGCTCATAATGGCACCTTATATCTGGATAAAGTCGAATATCTATCAGGGGAAGTTCAGAGTGTTTTATTGAAAGTATTGAAAACGGGGCTTGTTACTCGCTCAGACAGCCATCGTTTGATCCCCGTACGCTTTCGCCTGATTACATGTACCAGTAGTTCTTTACGTGAGTACGTGCAACAAGGGGCTTTTAGCCGACAGCTATATTATGAGATCTCCATGAATGAAATTGAAATTCCGCCATTGCGCAAACGTCGTGAAGATCTCAAGCAAATGATTGACGATATTATTGATAAGTATCAGGAGCGCACTCGAAAAAAAATGACAATCACGCCTGACGCAAATTCAGTTCTGCTTGAGTACCGTTGGCCTGGGAACATCTCCGAGTTCAAAAATCGAATGGAGAAGGTATTTATTAACTGCAATCGACTTGTCCTCGGGTTAGAGAATATTCCTCTGGATATCCGACAAAATAACAGTAGTGGCGACGATGATATCCCTCATCTTACTTCACTGGCAGAATTGGAGATGCAAGCTATTGAGCATACATGTCGTGTCTGCGAATGGAATCTAACTAAAGCAGCTGAAGTATTAAAAATTGGTCGTACAACATTATGGCGCAAGCTTAAAATCTATAATCTCTATCCAAATGTTGAGCATGCAGATTGATGCTTTTCAAATTGAAAGAATTTTAATGTCGCAGTGTTTCATTTTGGTGCAGTGCTTTAATGGCATTGAAATATTGTGATGTGCTCCATAAATGCCAATGTGGTTATTAGCCAGGGAGACGGAAAATGTGTTTACACTCCTGAAATAATAAAAAACAGGCAAAGAGAGATGATCTCCTTGTATGTCTGTATTAGCATGATGTTGCTTGTTAATAATTAAAAATATCAACGCGCTTATATAAGCGCGGGGGATTGTTTTACTCAATTATTGAATACGGAGATAAAGTATGGAATTTTATCTGGAACCCGCTCGTAATATACCTGTGCTGACAACCACGGAAGTGTTAGTTGTTGGTGGTGGTCCATCGGGTATTGCCGCAGCAATGAGTGCCGCTCGTGAAGGCGCAGCTACTATGCTGATTGAACGTTTCGGTTGTTTTGGCGGAATGATGACAACGGCTGGCGTCGAGTCAATTGCCTGGTGGCGTCATGAAAATACGGTAGAGTCAGGTGGACTGGCACGCGAAATAGAAGAAACGGCAAAATCAATGGGGGCGTCCAGCCCTGAGCCGCAATCGAATAGTCAGGCTATTAACGCCGAGCGTTTCAAACTGGTTGCGGATGCAATGCTTGAACAGGCAGGTGTGCGCCGCGTACTACACATTACCGCCGTTGATGTTATCAAGCAGGGCAATAATTTACTCGGCGTAATAACAGAGAGTAAATCTGGTCGTCAGGCTATTTTGGCAAATGTCATTATTGACTGTACTGGCGATGCTGATATTGCATGGTTTGCCGGAGCACCATTTACTAAGCGTGAACGCGAAGAGCTAATGTGTATGACAACCGTTTTTAGTTGCGCAAATATAAATAAAAATGCGTTCATGCAAAATATTAAGAGCACGGAACCTAAATATGGAGACTGGGGGGCGGATGAAGAAAATAAAAACTGGTCTTATGATGTTCATGAATCTTGTCGCGATATGTTTAGCCCTTATCTGGGTAAAGTCTTTGCGAAAGGAAAGTCGGCAGGAATTATTCCAAAAGATGTGACATTAGGCGGTTCCTGGAGTACGGTCACCGAGTATGGTGATGCGAATTATTTGAATGTTGTTAGCATCCCTGCCGTTGATTGTACAGATGTTTTTGACCTGACGCGTGCAGAAATAGAAGGTCGCAAGCAAGCCATGCAGGCGATTGAAGCGTTGCGTCAATTCCAGCCAGGATTTGAACAGGCGCAATTAAAAAATTTCGGTATGACGGTGGGAACAAGAGAATCAAGACATATTATTGGGCGAGTCCAGCTTACGGAAAATGATATTTGTAATGAGGGACGTCATGCGGATTCAATAGGGGTATTCCCTGAGTTTATAGATGGAAATGGTCATCTTAAATTACCTCTTGAAGCGAACTATTTTCAAATCCCTTATGGCGTAATGATTCCGCAGCAAGTTGAAAACCTGTTGGTTTGCGGACGGGCAATCGATGCAGATAATTTCGCCTACGCGACAATCCGTAATATGGGGTGTTGTATTGTCACTGGAGAAGGTGCAGGGACTGCCGCTGCTATTGCCATTAAAAATAACACTACCGTTTCACAGGTAGATATTCAGACGGTACAGGAACGCTTACAGCAAAATGGCGTAAAAGTCTTTTAACAGGGAATAAAGTTATGAGAGAAAAACCCAGTTTTTATGTCGCGCTTACACCGATCATTTTTATGATGATCGTGTTGGTTATTGGCATCGGTGTTATGGGCTGGCCTGCCAGCGTCTGTTTATTAATTTCAGCGGCGTTTTCCTGCATTATTGCAATGGCTAAGCTGAAATATACCTGGGATGAAATCCAGGGATTTATTATCGATAAGATTTCGGCGGTGATGGCACCGGTACTTATCGTTATTTTCGTTGGCTTTATGGTCGCGACATGGAGCTATGCAGGTACACTGCCGATGCTGGTTTATTACGGTATGTTACTGGTTGCGCCCGCATGGCTTTATGCCATAGCGTTTTTTCTGAACGCAGTATTGTCCTATGTTTCCGGGGCATCATGGGGATCTGTCGCTTCTATTGGTGTGGCATTAATGGGCATCGGTTCCGGCTTACATGCCGATCTTCCAATTCTGGCGGCAGCCATTGTTACCGGGGCTTATTTTGGCGACAAACTTTCACCGTTAAGTGATACCACCAACCTGACTTCAGCGGTAACCAAAACTAAACTTTATGATCTGATTAAATATCTACTCTGGACGACCATCCCATCAACGATTATTAGCCTGCTGTTTTTTACCTGGCTGGGAATGATTCATACTTCTACGGGCTCTATTTCACCAGAAAGCATGCAGATGCTGGTACAGCTCAAAGAGTTATATAAGTTTGGTCTGTTACCGCTACTGCCTATGCTTATTGTTCTGTGCTTTACCTTTTTGCGTTTGCCTACAGTACCGGCATTATTAAGCAGTGCGTTCGTGGCCGTATTGGTTGGATGGCTGTATCAAGGTTTCCCGCTGGCCGAAGGTATTAAGGCCACAATGAGTGGTTTCCGTCTGACGATGATCACTGATTCAACGACGCTGTTACCTTCTGTGAAAGAACTGCTTGAACAAGGCGGCCTGAATAATCAGGGCGGATTCCTGTCATTTATTATCTGCGCCATGATGTTTGCTGGCATCCTGACGGGAACAGGAATGATGGATGTCACATTACAAAGTGCGGCAAACAAAATAAAAAGTGCCTTTGGCGCTATTCTGGCAAGCGGTGTTTTAGCGATCATCATTAACTTACTTACCGGTTCTGATGGTTTGAATAAGATTGTTATATCTGAATTGATGATGAAGAAATTCGAAGATCTTAATTTATCACCGTTAGTCTTAGCCCGAACGCTGGAAGATTTTGGCACCATGAGCGCGCCAATTATTCCGTGGTCAGCTGCCGGATTGTATATGGCGACAACACTAGGCGTGCCGACGTTTAGTTACTTGCCGTACTGTGTATTCTGTTTCTGCTCGATGATATTTGCGTTGATCTATGCTTCTACAGGTTTCCGTTTACTGCGCTTCAACGAAGCAAAGGCCTGAGTTATTCAAGATAATAAATGCGTTTGCCGGATGGATTAATCTCCATCCGGCGTTAATGTCAAAATTCCATGTTTTGCAGAATAATGTCAGCTAAGCACAATCTCCAGCTCGCGCAGTTCACGCCAGAAGCGTTCGGCAACTGGATTCATGCGGGTATTCATCCGGTATGCATAGGCCTGAATCGGGATCACCAGTTCGTCCCGATTCAGTACAACGAGCTGCCCGCTGCGAATTTCTTGTTGGATGGCATACTCCGGCAACCAGGCAATTCCACATCCGTCGAGGGCAACCTGCTTTAAAAGCTCGCTCATCGAAGAGACAAAAAAGGTGCTGAAACTCAACTCACTGTGGCGCGTCAGAGTGCGATTAATCAATCGCCCCATGTAGGAGTTGCGGCTGTAATTCAGTAACGGAAAGTGTGGCTGAGCGAGGTTAAAAAGTGCTTCTCCGTGTTCGTCACTGGCGCAGACGGGGAACAATTGAGATTCAAATAAGCGGATGTGGTCAAACGGCGCTTCCAGCAAATCTTCGTCGTGAAAGGAAAAAATACAGTCACTTTGCCCTTCACGCAGTTTATCGACCGCTTCATCGACATCAATGGCTTCAATTGCCCAGGTAAAGAGCGGCGGCATCTGGCTGATAATGGACGGTAACAGACCGAGGGAAAGAGAGTGTGCAGCGGCTATCTTGATTTTACGTTGCGCGTAATCGCTACCGCCACGCAGCTCTGCCAGATTGCTCTCTAACTGTTGCAACAGATGGCGGATCTGCGAATGGAAGATTTTCCCTTGTTCTGAGAGTTGCAGCGGCGTTACCTGGCGGTTAAACAATTCAACACCAATCGCCTGTTCCAGTGCACGGATGCGGCGGCTGAATGCTGGTTGCGAGACGTTGCGACTGACTGCCGCCTGGGAAAAATTGCGACATTTTTCCAGGGTCAGAAAATCATAAAGCCATTTGGTTTCAATGTTATGCAAAACCGCACCACAGTCATCCATTACGTTATACTCTGTCAGCCGCCCTTGCGGGCATTCTACGTCCATTCGGGCGGCTGACAACCGTTTATGCCGTTTCAAACGTTCCTTTCACGCAGGCTTTGCCGTCTTTGACCATCAGTTTGCCGCGAGCGTATACCTGCTCAATGCGCAATTCAGGCGTCATGACCAGTAAGTCTGCGTCATTGCCTGGCAGAATTTCGCCTTTCCCGGTCAGGTTAAGAAAACCGGCTACGCTACTGGTGAGCGGGCGCAGGGCATCGCTGATACTGAAATCATAGTCTTTGACCAGCACCTGCACGGTTTCCAGCAATGTTTCAAAACCTGCAACACCGATATGGGTTAAATTTCCTTCGTCATCGAAGAACGGCTGGCTACCGTTGCCGTCGGAGCTGAGGGTGACGCGTGCCAGCGGAATACCCGCCTGAACGGCGCGGGCAATACCTTCGGCAGGGGCGACCGGTTCGTCAATGCTGCTGGTGATATCGATGGTGCCGCCTTTGCGCGCGAACTCCAGCGCCTGCTCAAACAACGGAACGTTGCGGTTAACGTGGGTCGGCAGCAGCTTGCTGATCGGCACATCGCAGTTTTCCAGCAGGTCATAGACAGGCTGTAACGCCTTTTTGCTGTCACCCATGTGGAACACGGTGACGCCAGGTTTACCGCCGAGCAAACCGCCAACGCGGGATTCCGCCGCCATATTAGCCAGGTGATAAACGTCCGGTGCGGCAGAACGGTGATCAGAGATGGCGCATTTCACACCAATCACGCGATCGATAATCGCCACGTCTTTTTCCACGGAACCCGTAATAGTGCGGGAAGGGACATGATAAGCGCCGGTCAGCATCCAGGCGCTGATGCCTTCTTCATTGAGCGCACGGGTCTTGGCGAGCAGGGATTCCGGGTGGCGAGAGATAGAGTCGGTGCCCAGCAGGCCAACCACTGACGTGATGCCCGCTTCCGTCAGACGACTTAACGCCACTTCCGGCGTGCGTGTCGTGGGACCTGCTTCGCCGCCACCACCAATCAAATGGACGTGTTGATCAATAAAACCTGGGCAGAGGATCTGCCCGCTGAGATCGACAACCGTGCAGTCCGGTACAATGTCAGAAGGGATGTTGCTGGCAACGGCAATAATTTTGCCGTTAGCGATGAGGACATCGCAAATTCCCCGATCTTCCGGCGCATACAAATGCGCTCCCTGCAGCAGGGTAAAACCGGCTGCGGAATAATCAATCATGGTAACTCCTTGTTAAACAATAAGCTGCATAACCCAGATCGACAGCAATGCGTTAATCACGCAGACCGTAATGATATGCGGATAATATTTGGCATTCACTTCGGCTGTCCCCAGGCAGCGACCGACATTTTGCACCGGGTTGCCCATTAAATACATCGCGGGCAGTAAAACGGTGACATCGTGACCGGTTAATGCGCCAGCGGTTGCCAGACTGGCGGCAACACCGACTGCGCCGCCCATACTCATTAATGCGGCTAAAAGGACGGTTGCCGCTTCACCTGGCAATCCCCACAGCGCCATTACCGGTTCACAGATATGCCCCACCCAGTCGAGCAGGCCGGTAATTTTCAGCGCCTGAATGATGACAAACGCCATCACCACGTTTGGCAGCAGGTTGGTGGTGGCGATAGTAAAGCCACGGCGCGCGCCATCGATAAACATATCCATGACGTTTTTGCGGACCTGAGTTGTCATGCTTGCGCTCCTTGCGTTGGGTTGCGACGTTCTTCGAAGTTAAGCCAGACGCGCAAAATGTTGGCTCCGACAAATTTAAACACCAGGATGACGGCTAAAGGTACGATTACGGACGTGCCCAGAAAGGCAAACACCGCGACGCCGGAAGAGAAGTAGTTGGTGATAATGGCGCTACCGCTGGTTTGATAGGCGGCGAAAATCACTTTATCGCGTTCGGTAATTTCACCTTCCTGCGCCAGCTCTTTGGTCATACCGGCGGCGGCATCCGTGTTTTGCAGGTTAGCGATCAGCGCCAGCGAGCAGATGCCTGGAATGCCCAACAACGGTTTTAGCACGGGCGTCATTAACTGCTGCGCGGCGCGCAATCCGCCAAGACCATCGGTAATCGAGATAATTCCCAGAGAGAGAATCACTGACGGAGCCAGTTCCAGCGCGAAGAGAAAGCCATCTTTAGCTCCTGTGCCACCTGCGCCGCGAAACGAGGTGGTAGCGCCATTCGCACCAGGCAGTTGCCCAAACGATCCGTTCAGAACGGAAAAGTCAAAAACGCGCCACCAACTGTCTGTCCCGGAAAAAACACCGGAAAAAAAGATAATCGTGAGAAAAAAGGCCAGATACCCTTTAACACCCACTTTTTCTGTCGCCAGCTCCCCAGCTACAGCATCCCCTTGTTGTGTCATAACAATCCCCATTGTTTTTTTGTGTATGTGTGTTGCTTGAGCCAGGAAAATTCCTGGAGCTGAAAAACCTTATCAGCCATGTGGGTATGGGGAAAATGCAAGTATGTTTCTTGCTATGCGTTTTTTGCATAGCAGAAAAATGACGCTGTGTGGCAAAGGTTCTGCGCAGGATTGAGTTGCAGAAAATTCATAAACCCAGTGACAATGACATCAGTAAATAAAAACAGAAAATTCAGGGACGAAAACGCGATGGCAAAATACAACGACAAAGAGCTGGCAGAGACGAGCAAGTTTTTAAGTTTTGTCCTCCGACATAAACCAGAGGCGATTGGCATCGTGCTGGACCGTGAAGGATGGGCGGATATCGATAAGCTCATACTTTGTGCCCAAAAAGCGGGCAAGCGGTTAACCCGCGCATTACTGGATACCGTTGTCGCCACCAGCGATAAAAAGCGCTTTAGTTATTCCAGTGATGGTACGTGTATTCGCGCCGTTCAGGGGCATTCGACTTCGCAGGTCGCCATTGGCTTCATCGAAAAAACACCGCCACAATTTCTCTACCACGGTACGGCAAGCCGTTTTCTTGACGAGATAAAAAAACAAGGGCTGATTGCAGGGGAGCGCCATTACGTGCATCTCTCTGCTGATGAAGCAACGGCACGCAAAGTGGGAGCAAGACACGGTTCGCCGGTTATCTTAACCGTCAAAGCACAGGAAATGGCGAAACGAGGGATCCCTTTCTGGCAAGCGGAAAACGGGGTCTGGCTGACATCAACGGTTGCGGTTGAGTTTCTTGAGTGGTAAGGGAAACTTCTCTCATGAAGTGACCACTTGTAGCTTAAATAATTGCACTGTGCTGATAAGCGCAGCAATAAACAACGCCGCCGCGCCGCAGAGAGTGGCGCTGGCAAGCGCCGATGTTCCATTGCTGAGCATACTGGTCAGCGCCGGGCCGAGGATTTGCCCAATGCCGTAAATGAGCGTCACAAAGCCTAAAAGATTGAGATTTCCCGGTACGCTCAGTTGGCGGGCGATAGTCATCACCAGAGATGTCGTGCCCATAAAGGTACCGCCAAAACCAAGACTGCTGATGATAAGCAAGAGAGGCGAGTCGCTGGCGAGAGTAAGCAGCACACAGATAGCCTGCACCAGCAAATTCGCCGTCAGGCAGGGCAAAGCCCCCCAACGTTTTGCTGCCCATAGCCAGCCAAAGCAACCAGGCACAATTGATAAGCCGACTAACGTCCAGAGATGGGCGGTTAACAATGGTGAGCCTGCATCTTTCGCCATGAGCGGCAGGTAAGTCGCGACGATGATATAACCAAATCCCGCCAGGCCGTACAGAATAGCCAGTAACCACCAGCTCATTATCTGTTGCTCCGTTTTTGCCAATGGCATTGGTGTGATGGCGTGTTTTTTCGAGGGCATTAAAAGCGTAAGTGCAATCAGCATCATGCCAGAAAGCGCCCCGGCACCTTGCCATAACGTTTGCGAGGAGAGGTCAAAATGCAGGCCTGCCAGAACATATTCATTGCCCAGTGCGATGCCAATGCCAACGCCAGAAAACAAAGCTGCCAGCACAAAAGGATGGCGCGTGTGCTGCATAATCAGCGTCGAACCAAAAATCAGCATTCCGGCGCTGGCGACACCCGCCAGGACGCGAATCAATAACACCAGAATAAATGGCGGCAACCATGCCATTGCGAGGATCAACAACCCGCTCGCCAGGGCAGAAGCCAACAGAAATGGGCGCAGGCGCGATGGCTGGTGAAATGCGCCAAAAGAAAATAGCAGACTGCCAGCCAGATACCCCGCATAGTTGCCGCTGGCAATCCACGAGAGCTGGCTAAATGAAAACGATCCTTCCGCCATCATGACGGGCAACATAGGCGTATAAAGGAAGCGGCCTAAACCCATACCTAAGGTCAGAACCAGCATCCCGAAAAGCGCGGTGCTGAAAGAAAAGCGTTCTACGGGATGCGTGGACGAAGGCATGTTTAACCTTGTTTGTCATTTTTGTTGTTAACAAGTTAATAACAAAAAGGTGAAACATGCCAGCCTGTTAATGCGATGATTGAGGGGTAAAGCGATAAAAACGATTTGGTTCGCTAACGATATAAATATTACCAGAGGCATCCATCGCAACCCCTTCGGCCTGTTTGATGTTATGCGACAAACCTCGACTGCCTTTGGTTAGTGACATTTCACCGATAACCTCGCCAACCAGCGTTACTTCCTGGAGTGCGCGAGATTCATGAGACAGCACCAGAAGCGTATTTTTTTGTTGGTTAAATTCTGCGCCGGACACATCATCTAAAGTAAATTGCCGTTGTAGTGCCTTGTCTTTGCTGATATGCAATTCATTGCTACTTAACAGCCCGTTAACTTTGTAGACCTCAATCGGGTTTTTCTCTTTAAAAAACCAGAAAGTGTGATCCTGGCGAGAATAGGCCAATCCTTCAAAACCGCAATTGGTTGGGGATTCCTGCAGCGGGATTTTTATTTTTTTGAGGATTTTTACTTCCGAGTTTGGGGTCAGTGAAATCACATAAATGGCATAATCGCGCTCATCGCTAATGACAAACTGATTATCGCCAATGTATTCGATCGTCTCGAGATCCTTAACAAAATCCAGAGGAATTGTGCGGATCAAATCACCATTGGTGGTCATTTCAACAATGGCGGCAGGTTTGTTGATAGTGCTAAAAAGAGTATTGCTTTGTGCCGACCAGGTCAGCGAAGAGATATTATTCGTTATGCCTGCAATTTCTTTGCCGTCAATGGTGGCGTGGTAATTCTGAAATGATGCTGCATGATTGCTTTTACGGGCGCAAGATTGCACGAAGAAAGTACACACTGCCACAATGACAAAAAGAATCACAATAACGAAGATGCGTTTACTTAACGAAATACTTTTTGTCACGGTAATCCCTTTAAGGCAAATCAATAAGATATCGAGAAGTATACGTAGCGATCTTAATGAATCCTTAACGCGGAGAAATCCCGTAATGTGCAATGCAGCGCCAGCCACCATCCTGCTGACAATAAACTGATTCCGTATGCCCAGGGATCACCCATTGAATTTCCTCGCCAGGCGGACAGGTCAGCCAAATGCATAACCCGCAGCCGCCGCGTAAATCACGGGGAATATCGCTGACGCGAAAAGTCATGCCAGCTGCCTGCAACGCCTTGCGGGTTTGTATGACGCCGACCGTGGAGTGAAATAAAAATAAAAACTCTTTCATCGGCGTGTCCTCACTCGTTGACCAATCACCGCCGCGCCAATTGCACCAGCGAATTGCGCATCAGGGTGAGTTTGTACCGGCATTCCCAGATGGCTTTCCAGCATGTGGGTAAACCTTTGACAGTGACTAACGCCACCAGTAAACAGAATCGGCGCTTCACAGGAGAGACGAGCAATGAAATTGGCACTCCGCCGCGCCATCGCGTTAATCACTCCGGCGAGAATCGCTTCTGGCGCGACGCCCGCTGAGCGCAGGCTGATCACTTCTGATTCGGCAAATACTGTGCACATACTCGTGATGGCGTGCGGCGTGACATTTTCGGTAATGCTGTCGAGCTGTTCGACGTTGGTGCCAAGCGTGCGCGAGATCACCTCCAGGAAACGCCCGGTGCCCGCCGCGCATTTGTCATTCATCAGGAAATCGCACAGGTTACCGTCATCATCAAGCTGAATCACTTTGCTGTCCTGACCACCGATGTCGATTACCGCGCGCGTTGCTGGCTCAAGAAACCGTGCGCCCAGCCCGTGACAGGAGATCTCCGTCACTTGTTTATCGGCAAAATCCACCAGTTGCCGTCCGTAGCCGGTGAGCGTCAGAAACGGCGTTGTCTCTAACCCTTCGCGCAGAGTTTCCCAGGCTTCAGTAATTGCTGTTGCCGGGCGAAAGGGTGTTGGAACGAGGAAACGGCGCGTAATCACGCCGTCAGCCAGTAAGATCCCTTTGGTGGTGGTTGAGCCGGAATCAATGCCAATCGAATATGTCACTGCCACTCCTTACAGCATCTCAATAAAGGCCGCGACACGGGTGCTGAGCTGCCCGACATCCGAGGTGGAGTAGTCTGTTTCAATAGCGATATAAGGAATGTTGTGCTGCTGGCGCACATGACGTTTAATCGCCAGCGATTCCACCGCGTAGGTATGGCACGCCTGCAAAATCACATCAACTACGCCATCGACCTGATATTCTTCAACCATCTGGCTGAGCATTTGCAGGCGCTGATCGTTCGGCGAAACACAGGAGCAGCCAATCGCCAGATATTTATCCGCCAGCGCGTCGTACACATCACCCGTTTCCGCCACGCATTGCTCGGTGGCTTTCGCCCCGGTGCAGTTTTCATAACCGACAACCCAGCCGCCATTCTCTTCAATCGCGCGCACCACTTTCTCTGCTGCGCCGCCAATTGGGCAGCCGGTGATTAAAATACGTGGGCGCGGGTCCAGTCGCTGGCCTTCTTCCCACTGCTGACGAACGCGGGCGGTCATTGCATCCAGTTCATTGATCAACGCCTCTTTATCGAACCGGAAGGTTGCGCCGTAGACTACTTTCAGAATGTCGCTGCCGCTAAGCGCCGGAGGATTTAACTGCCCCAAATGATAAAAGTTGGCCAGTGCGCGACGTTCGCGGTTTTTCAGCGCAATGGCATCGCGCAGAGCATCTTCGCTAATCTCGTGCCCAAAACGTTCTTCTACCGTTTTTTGCAAGCGCAGCATCTCGGCTTTCCATAATGCACGCGAGGCATCGTCCTTAACGCTGTTTGGCAGTTGCATCACATGAACGGGCTTAAACTCCGCCATGTATTCATACATTTTCTTTTTGCCGTCGCAGGTGGTTTCACCGACCACCAGATCAGAAAAGTAGAAGTAGGGGCATTTATCGGTTTTGCCGAAGCCGTAGCTGCTTTTAATCAGCGGGCAGAGGTTGCGCGGCAGATCTTTCTCGGCTTCTTCAATGGTTTCATCAGAGGTGGAACATAGCGAAACCACAACCGCACCGGCTGCCATCGGGATCTCTTGCGGCATAAAGGTGCAGTAGGTGCCAACCAGCGGAATGCCGCGCTCCTTGAGATCCATGACGGTGAGAAAGCCTTTCTGGCGAGCTTCAGAGAACTGATCGAAAATGGCGGGTAGATCGGTGACAAGTGACATGATTTTCCTTCCCCGTACCACGGGAGATAATGAAAAGAGGCCACATTATTACCATTCTTTTAGTGTGGTTTATTTGATCTCTCTCGCGGTTAGCCACTTAGTTTTTCATGGATTTCTATAAATTGCCGAGGGGGAACAAGGCCGGGAGCTGCGACAGCAAATACAAAATAAGTCCAATACAACCGCCAACCAGCGTACCGTTGACACGGATAAACTGGAGATCTTTGCCGATATTTAACTCGATTTGCCGCGACATATCCCGTGCGTCCCAACTTTTTACCGTATCGCTAATGTGGCGAGTCAGGAATGCGGAAAACTCAGGCGCAACGCGGTGTGCGGCTTGTTCGAGATGACCATTTAACGACGCCCGCAAGGCATCATCGGCAATTAACGTTTCGCCAAACCATTGCCCCGCCCGCGCGATACGTTCTTTCACACGAGAATCTTCACTGTTGATATCCGCATTCAGCCATTCCCGTAAATCCCCCCACAATTCACTGAGATAGCGGTTAAAAGCTTCATCTTCTTTCAGATAGCTTTTTACGGCATCGGCTCGCGCTGCCATTTCCGGATCGTTTTTCAGCTTGTCGATCAGGGCAAAAGTGGCGCGATCAAACGCATGGCGGATCTGATGCGCACGATCGCGGCTGATATCATCAAGCAAAGAATTCACCGCGTCAGAAACCAACTCCGCGCTATGTTCGCCCAGCCATTCAGTGGGCAAAATTTTGGCTTTCAGTGGATGCTCGCTCTCCAGCCAGCGAACAATTTGCTGGGCGATAAACTTGCGCGATTTATCGCGCTGGAGAAGGGCGATCAACTGTGCGATCAGCGTATCGAGCAGCACCTGATGACGATCGTTTCTGGTCATGCTCTCCAGAATCAGTGCGCTGGTGCCGGAAAGATCGACCTTATCGATCGCCCGGTGGACCGCGCGCTTAAGCAGGCGCTGAATACGCGCATCATCGGTCAGTTCGAGAAAACCGCTCATGATCTGTAACAGATGCTGACCAACGCGGCGGGCGTTCTCCGGCTGACTAAACCAGTTGCCAATCAACAACGCCGGTTCGTGACGTCGAATCAATGCCACCAGCGATTGGGTATCGAGAAATTTTTCCTGCACGAACTGGCCGAGATTTTCGCCAATCCGGTCTTTATTACGCGGGATAATCGCCGTATGACGAGAAATGATCGGAATCGGCACGCGGCGAAACAGCGCCACCACCGCAAACCAGTCCGCCAGCGCGCCGACCATCGCCGCTTCAGCAATCGCCTTAACACCGCTCACCCAAAAATTGGGCGGCAAAAACAGCGTAACGACAAAGGTAGCAGCGGCGATAAGCAGTAAAGAGAGCGCCAACATTTTGGCGCGTCTGAGTTCAATGAGTTTATTCATATCGTAAGAATAGAGCCTGACGGTAAGAAAACGCAAAAAGCGAGATATCTTCCATAAAAATGTATCGTTTGCAGAAGAATAAAAATAGCCTGGAAACCGCCTCGGGGAATAGGAAATAGCCAGGTGTGAATGGCTTTGTTAGTCGCTAAAGTTGGGCCATCTTATCTACAGGTGACGGATCGCCATGACAAACTTTACGACCAGCACGCCGCATGACGCATTATTTAAATCCTTTCTCACACACTCTGACACCGCGCGGGATTTCATGGAGATCCACTTACCCAAAGATTTACGTGAACTGTGCGATCTCGATAGCTTAAAACTGGAATCCGCCAGCTTTGTCGATGAAAAATTGCGGGCGCTACATTCCGATATTCTGTGGTCGGTAAAGACCCGTGAAGGCGATGGCTATATTTATGTAGTGATTGAACATCAGAGCCGTGAGGATATTCATATGGCCTTTCGTCTGATGCGATATTCCATGGCGGTGATGCAGCGCCATATCGAACATGATAAACGCCGGCAGCTACCGCTGGTCATCCCGATGCTGTTTTATCACGGTAGCCGTAGCCCTTATCCCTGGTCTTTGTGCTGGCTGGACGAATTTGCCGACCCGACTACCGCACGGAAGCTTTATACCGCCGCGTTCCCGCTGGTGGATATCACTGTCGTGCCAGACGACGAGATTGTGCAGCATCGCAGAGTCGCCCTGCTGGAGTTGATCCAAAAGCATATTCGCCAGCGCGATCTAATGGGGCTTATTGATCAACTGGCAGTATTACTGGTTACAGGGTGCGCTAATGACAGCCAGATAACCGCGCTGTTAAATTACATTTTACTGGCTGGCGATGAAGCGAGTTTTAAAGAGTTTATCAGTGAACTAACCCGTCGAATGCCACAACACAGGGAGCGAATAATGACGATTGCAGAGCGAATTCATAATGATGGATGGTTGTTGGGAAGGGAGAGGGGGAGGAAAGAAGGGAAAGAAGAAGGGGAACAGAGCCTCCTCCGATTGTTGTTGCAGAATGGGGCGGATCCTGAATGGATACAAAAGATTACCGGACTTTCGGCAGAGCAAATGCAGGCATTAGATCAGCCCTTGCCTGAAAGCAAGCGCGATCCATGGATCGAGTACTAATCAGTGGCCGATGACAAACGCAAAGCTGCCTGATGCGCTACGCTTATCAGGTCTACATAACCCATTCAATATATTGAACTTTAAAAATTTTGTAGACCTGGTAAGGCGTTCACATGGCATCCGGCATGAACGAAGCGCATTTTGCCTAAGCCATGCTGGAACGTGGAGATGACCCTGCAAAGATAAAACGAGTCACACGCTATTCGTGAGAGGAAATCAGGGGGCTCGCCACTATTTCGAATTCATTCCATTGCCCGATACACGGCTTCGCCAATTTGCTTCAGTGCTTCGCGATAGGTTTCGCTGAGCGGCAAAGCGCAGTTGATGCGCAGACAATTACGGTATTTGCCGGAAGCCGAGAAAATCGAGCCTGCCGCCACCTGGATTTTCATGCGGTATAGCTGCCGCGCGACGCAGACCATATCGACCTGTTCAGGCAATTCTATCCACAGTAAAAATCCGCCTTTCGGGCGCGTAATACAGATTTCGCAGGGAAAATATTCCCGTATCCAGCAGGTATAAAGCGCCAGATTGCGCTGATAATTCTGCCGCATCCGCCGGATATGGCGGTGATAATGACCTTCCAGCACAAACGTTGCCGCCGCCATTTGCGTGGACGGTACATTAAAGCTGCTGATGGCATATTTCATATGCAGCAGTTTATCGTGATAGCGCCCCGGTGCGACCCAGCCCACGCGCAGGCCCGGTGCAATACTTTTACTGAACGAGCTGCACAACAGCACTCGCCCGTCGATATCCCAGGAATGAATGGTCCGCGGGCGCGGATACTCCGTTGCCAGTTCGCCGTAGACATCATCTTCAAAAATCACAATATCATGACGCTGAGCGAGAGAGAGAACGGCCCGTTTGCGCGCGTCCGGCATAATAAATCCCAGCGGATTATTACAGTTTGGCACCAGAATGATGCCTTTAATTGGCCACTGTTCCAGCGCCAGTTCCAGCGCTTCAACGCTGATGCCTGTTTCTGGATCGGTTGGGATTTCAATCACTTTCACGCCCATGCCGCGCAGCATCTGCATCGAACCGTAATAACAGGGGGATTCGACCGCGACAATATCGCCCGGTTTACACACCGACATTAACGCCAGCGACATCGAGTTATGGCAGCCGCTGGTAATGATGATGTCATCGGCGGTGACTACCGAGCCGCTGTCGAGCATCAGGCGGGCAATCTGCTCGCGCAATACCCGCTGGCCGGCTAACAAGTCATAACCGAGAACGGTTTGCAGATTATGCTGCACCACCCGGCTTAGCTCCCGCCACAGCGGTTTCAGGCTGGGCGTTTCGACATCCGGCGTGCTTTTACTTAACGGAACAATGGAACTGTCGCTATGCGCCTCCAGCATATCCAGCACCTGATCCCACTGGGTAATTTCCACCGGGCGCTGCACCGGACGCGTCATCGGCGGTACTGGCGGCTGGGCTTTACGTTGTGCGACAAAATAACCCGAACGCGGCTGCGGAGTGATGAGCTTCATCGTTTCCAGCGTCTGGTACGCCTGCTGCACGGTACTGATGCTGACGCCGTGCTCCTGACTTAAGCTGCGCACCGACGGCAATTTCTCCCCGTGACGATACAGCCCTTGCTCAATCCGCTCGGCAAGCAGAGTCGCCAGATGTTGATAACGCGTCATGCTGTGTTCCTTATTTGGACCATACAGAGAGAAAAACCGGTACAGATGAGGCTAAAAAACCGGATGCAGATGCTGTTTTAACCTGTCTGTATGTTAAATAAAACTAATATTTGCATCTGTATTGTGAACTGCCAGAAGGCGGATGATGAAGCCTCTGAAAGATGAGGAGGCAGCAGATGGAATTTCACGAAAACAAAGCTAAAGCACCGTTTATTGGACTTGTGCAACTCTGGCAGGCAGTGAGGCGTTGGCGGCGGCAAATGCAGGCCCGGCGGGGGTTACAGCAGATGAGTGATGAGCGGTTGAGGGATATTGGGTTACGCAGGGAGGATGTGGAGTGAGGGGGGTTATAGATTTATATATAATAAAACGTTTTTATGTTTTTAAATTAAGTTATAAAAATTTTCCCGAGACAATTCATCAATAGGTATGGAGTGTACAGGAATATCTTCTTCACTAAACTCTTTAAACTCATGTCGATAACGGTCAAAAAACGCACACTGATTACTTGTGTTTTTTGACTGACTTTACAACTCTCATTATTCGCTATTGTGCAGTTTCTCTAATTGTTTTATATCCTGGAAAGTTAAATGTTAGCTACTGCATACTTTTTGATTGTTTGAGATTTATTTTCATTTGAAATTATAAAACCAGGTGATAAATGAGTTGTGATTAATAGATAGTTGATATCATTTTTATCTAAAATTAATTTATAGTACCGACCTGAAAAATTAGTTGTTGCCGCCTGATTAATTATACGATAATTTGAAAAGTTTTCTTTCAAATTAGAAGTATTGTAGGGTTTTGTTTTTGTATCTTTTATCTCTAAGGAGCTTGCTTTGGGTCAATCAGAATACATTTCATGGGTAAAATGTACTTCCTGGCTAAGTAACTTTGTGAATCTTAGAGGGTTGAGACAACCGGATGGCCGTCCTCTTTATGAATATCATGCAACCAATGATGAATATACCCAATTAATGCAGCTACTCCGTGCGGTCGGTCAATCGCAATCTAATATATGTAATAGGGACTTTGCTGCCTGTTTTGTTCTTTTTTGCTCTGAGTGGTACCGCAGGGATTATGAACGGCAATGCGGATGGACGTGGGACCCTATATATAAAAAAATAGGGATTTCATTCACCGCCACAGAGCTTGGTACTATCGTACCGAAAGGGATGGAAGATTACTGGCTGCGCCCAATTCGATTTTATGAATCTGAACGACGCAATTTTCTCGGAACATTATTCAGTGAAGGTGGTTTACCTTTCCGGCTACTCAAAGAATCAGACAGTCGCTTTCTGGCTGTTTTCTCCAGGATCCTTGGACAATATGAGCAAGCAAAGCAGTCAGGTTTTTCTGCCCTTTCGCTGGCAAGAGCTGTCATAGAAAAATCAGCGCTGCCAACTGTTTTTAGCGAAGATACCTCTGTAGAACTTATCAGTCATATGGCTGATAACCTCAATTCCTTAGTACTTACTCACAACCTAATAAATCACAAAGAACCAGTACAACAGCTTGAGAAGGTTCACCCTACCTGGCGAAGCGAGTTTCCAATACCGTTAGATGATGAAACAGGAACGCATTTTTTGAATGGACTGCTATGCGCAGCCTCTGTAGAGGCTAAGCCTCGACTACAAAAAAATAAGAGTACGCGTTGCCAATTCTATTGGTCAGAAAAGCATCCAGATGAGCTTAGGGGGATAGTATCTCTTCCGGACGAAGTTTCCTTTCCTGTAACAAGCGAGCCGTCAACTACGCGCTTTGAACTTGCCATTTGTGAAGATGGTGAGGAAGTCTCTGGCCTTGGGCCAGCCTATGCTTCCCTGGAAAACAGACAGGCAACAGTTCGATTACGTAAAAGCGAAGTGAGATTTGTCAGGCAAAATCCATCGGCAGGTTTGTCGTTAGTGGCTCGTGCTGGAGGGATGATTGTTGGGAGTATTAAACTTGATGACAGTGAAATTGCCATTGGTGAGGTGCCGTTAACCTTCATCGTTGATGCAGATCAATGGCTGTTACAGGGACAGGCTTCTTGCAGTGTACGAAGCAGCGATGTTCTGATTGTACTCCCTCGGGATAATAGCAATGTTGCTGGTTTTGATGGCCAATCGAGCGCAGTAAACGTATTAGGACTAAAAGCACTACCTGTGAAGGGATGTCAGGACGTTACAGTTACAGCAAATGAAACTTATCGGATTCGCACCGGAAGAGAACAAATCAGCATCGGAAGGTTTGCTCTAAATGGAAAGCGTGCAAGCTGGGTTTGTCATCCAGATGAAACATTTATTGGTGTACCAAAAGTCATTTCTACACTACCGGATATTCAAAGCATTGATGTAACGCGTTACCTGAGCGGAATTTCAATTGAGCAATGTCATATACAAGAGATGCTGGGGGCTCAATATCTTTCTATCCGTAATAGTAACAATGAAACGCTCTTGCGTCGCAAAATCGGTATCTTGCCTGCTGATTTCAGTATTGAGATAAAAGGTGGAATGCACGCAAATGAAGGCACTATCTTAATCACCACACAGCATCCTTGTGTAGCAAAACTTAAAGATAAAACATTGGAGGCTACACGTAAGCGTACTGAGGGGCGAACAGAGATACAACTTAAAGCGGAAGGGGTACCTCCGGCATTTATTACATTACAAGTTCTGCCTAATTTGGCGGCTGACCCCATCGACATTGAGTTACCTTTTCCCGCTAAAGGCTGTCTCGCTCTTGATGTAAACGGACGTCCTCTGGATAAAAACATTACGCTGCATGATCTGCTGGGTTCCAGAGCGTTTCTGTTCTCCAGAAATGGTGAGCCGACAAAATATACATTGCAGTTGTATTTGCGCTCCGTTAGTGGATTACAGGCATGGCATGAATGGTGTTATACGGCGTTGAGCGATCGTCCTGTTGAATTGAATCTCTATAGTCTGCGCGAACATATTGAGAACCTGATTTCACTTGAGGCAGGTATTGATCAGGTTGTTGAGATGCGTATTACGGGGGCAGGTGTGGTCATGGCCTGGCAAATTCGTCGCTATAAATACAGCCTGCGCTATGATTATGAAAAAGAACTATTACTCAGCCAGTCAGTGAACCATCGTGCTGGGCAGATTCCTTCCCCCGTTATCATGCTGTTAAGTGAACCCGAGAGGAAATCCATTCCCTTAGCATCTAGAATGAGCGAGGGAGTGCCTGTCGGTGAATATGAGTTGAGCTCAATCGTTAACAAAAATGGACCGTGGTTGGTTGTCCCTAAACCGGGTGAAGAGATGGCTTTTCGTCCCTGCTTCATTCGTGGCGAATCTTCGTTACCGGTAGAAGAAAGCAACATCCGCTCATTGCAGAAAGCGACCCAGCTTTTTAATCCACAGGCAGAAGTTAATACCATCACACTGGTTCTCGGACAGATGGCTAACGATCCTGCCCATTCCGGCTGGCAATTTATGCGTAGCCTGTACGATCAATTCGGGTATTTACCACTGGCAACCTTTGAAGTATGGCGTGCACTGGTGCAGCATCCGCAGGCATTGGCAATGTCGCTCTTCAAATTTGAAATGTCAGCAGAGTACCTGAGTCGTATTGAGAATGAGTTCCCTATTCTATGGGAGTTTTTCCCCATCTTTGAGATCAAAGCTGCATCTGAGCGTTTCAAATTGTTCCTGAGCCAAAAAGGTGCACCGGAGGAAACCCAGAAATTACTGGTTACTAATATGTTTCAACGGCTGGGGCTCGTGTTCCCGACATATGCCGATGAAATTGAGAAATGGTTAAGTAACGGATATCTCCCTCCGTCTATTCCTGAATCTTGTGTCCACGGGTGGTATCAGGAGCTTTTACGTGAGCACAGTGAAGCTCGCTGGCCTGAATATGGCTGCAAGCGTCTGTATAAATGGATGATGTCACAAAAAAATCCAGTGATTGGTATTAATCCTGACGCAAATCACCGCTATTCCGTGGCCTGGTTACCCGTCTTCGCTGCAGCTGTGGCAAGCGGAAATACTTCTTTTGAAGCTGTATTTGACCGTAAACCCGGTGCCGTATTTTTCCTGAGGCAAGTCAGGGACTTCGATTCCCGCTGGTTTAAGACCATCTTTCAGTGCAGCCTGTTGCGTTATGTTGCTAAAAAATAAAAAGGAATAAGGATGACTACACGCTATTTTTCGTCACTTATTGAACAATCGTTGTCTCGTTCAACTGAAGCAACGCTCAGTATCATGGGCGTTACCAACCCGCAGCTGCGTGAACATCTCGCGCAACAAATGGGGGCTGATTGTGGGAAACCGGGCTCATTCCTTGCTTCTCCGGTATTCCAGCAAATGTTTGGATGGAAGGAGTCAAATCACACGATGCGCAGCCTGACGGAAGGCAACGCATTGTTGAGCAAAGCAGTGGTTGATTCACTGGATAATCAGAGTAATGGCCGGTACCGATTTGGTGCTGACTGGAAGCCTTTTACACACCAGTTAGCCAGTTGGAAAGCTTTGCTGGAAAAGAAACATTCAGTGGTGGTAACCAGTGGTACGGGTTCAGGTAAAACGGAATGTTTTATGGTTCCGGTGCTGGAAGATCTTTACCGGGAACTGCATGAAAATGGCAACAATCCGTTGGTTGGTGTCCGAGCCCTTTTTCTCTATCCATTGAACGCCTTGATTAATTCACAGCGCGAGCGTCTGGATGCCTGGACGCGTGGTTTTGGTACTGGGATTCGCTACTGCTTGTATAACGGAAATACAGAAGAGCTCCACGCAAAAATGAAAACAGTGCAGGATAATAGACCAAATGAAGTCTTATCCCGTGAAAAGATGCGTCTGGAGCCAGCCCCGATTCTGGTGACCAACGGCACGATGCTGGAATATATGATGGTTCGCCAGGTCGACGCCCCGATTATCCAGCAATCCAAAGCACAAAAATCACTACGCTGGATTGTACTGGATGAAGCGCATACCTATGTCGGGTCGCAGGCCGCTGAACTGGCGCTCCAGCTGCGTCGTGTGATGACAGCGTTTGGCGTGACGCCAGATGATGTGCGCTTTGTAGCGACCTCTGCGACCATTGCCGGCAGCGACGCCGAAAAGCAGCTGAAAAAATTTCTCTCTGAATTATCCGGTATCCCGAAGGAGCGCATCGATGTTCTGGACGGAAGTCGGGTGATTCCTGAACTGGAACCATCCAAAAACGTTTCTCTTCCGTTAGACGAAATAGAGCAAATACCCGATCTGGATCTAAGAGATAAAAATGATAATAAAATTAAAGGTATAAGTCCTGATCGCTTTTATGCGCTTACGCATTCCCCCGAAGCGCGTTACATACGTGAGATGTTGGTCAAACAGCCCAATCCGATGAAGCTGGATGAGATAACAGAGCGGTTAAACGTGCTGACAAAACAGCATTACAGCCAGCAGGAAGTACTGCGTTGGATCGATGTCTGTTCAGGGACTCAACCTAATGCAAAGGATCCCGCATTTCTTAAAGTCAGGGCGCATATCTTCCAGCGTAATACCCAGGGAATATGGGCTTGTGTTGATAAAGATTGCAGATTAAAGCACGGTACACCGCTCGAAAAAGGCTGGCCCTTTGGCTATGTGTATGTGAACCAGCGACAAAATTGCGACTGTGGAAGCCCTGTCTACGAAGTGGCGTTCTGTAATGATTGTAATGAGCCTCATCTTCTGGCACGGGACAAAAAGGGCAAACTAGTTCAGTGGGAAAATAAAGGTGGCGATGAATTCTCTCTGCAGGATGAAGTACCTGTTGAACATGACGCGACAGAGGAAAAAGTCGAAAAAGAGAACAGTTTCCAGCCTCCGTTGATTATTGCCGCAGGAGAAAGCAGTGAGGCAGGTTATACCCTACAACGCCTCGACCGTCAGACGCGCCGTATTGGCGTTATTAACAATGACAGCATTCCGCTGATTATTAATGATATTGAACAGGTTTGTAGCGCCAGTGGCTGTGGCTACAGAGGCATGAGTGGGAAACAACCCTTCCGGCGTGCATTATTAGGAGGGCCATTTTACGTTACTAACATCGTGCCTACCGTTCTTGAGTATTGTCAGGACTTTACCAGTGATGAAGGCAAAGATGGCGTCGGACCAGATTCGTTGCCAGGGCGAGGACGTCGACTCATTACCTTTACGGACAGTCGACAAGGTACAGCTCGAATGGCGGTGCGTATGCAGCAAGAAGCAGAACGCAGTCTCTTACGCGGAAGCGTAGTCGAAATTCTGAGCTGGCATCAACGGACACAAACGTCCACGGCGCCGAATGCCAATGCCGATCTGGAAAAATTAGCGGCCAGGGCGAAGCAAGCCCGTGAGCAGGCAGAAGAATATCGAAGCTGGGGAATGCCAGACCAGGCGAAATTGTCACAAGCGCAGGCTGAACAGCTTGAACAGGCTTATCAGGCTGCAACCGGTGGAAAAGCAGCAACTACCCTGGTATCCCGCACCTGGACAGAAATGGTTAACGAGCTTAAAGATAAAGCCGATATCCGTGGCCCGGTACTGAAATATAACCACTATTTGCAGCCTGAAGTGTTTAATAAAAACGGCGGGCCACTAAAGCTTTCGGAAATGTTGTTGTTCCGGGAATTCATGCGTCGCCCTAAACGGACTAACAGCCTGGAAACACAGGGGCTGGTTCAGGTTGGTTACCAGGGGCTGGAGAAAATACATAAGAGCCCCTTGCACTGGCAGGGAAAAGGATTAACGCTGGATGACTGGCGCGATTTTCTCAAGGTTACGCTGGATCATTACGTTCGCGAGAGCAACTTCACACAGCTGGATGATGAGCTGAAAAACTGGATCGGTAGCCGTTTTTCATCAAAATTCGTCCGTAACCCGGAATCAAAAGATCCTGAAGATAATCAGAACAGACGCTGGCCTCAAATTCGTAATGGCAATATAACCCATCGTTTAGCGAAGTTGCTGATGTTGGGAGCCGGATTCAAAACCGTCAATACGGCGACTATTGATACTATCAATACATGGCTGAAAGAAGCATGGGCCCAACTTACCGGACCGCTTGCAGTATTGAAACCCGATGGCAACCGTTTTTATTTACCGAAAGAGCATATGACTTTTTCTTTAATCACGGATGCCTGGATTTGCCCGGTAACCAATAAAATCCTGAATACGGCTTTTAAAGGCTTAACCCCTTATCTGCCTACCCATATTTCGTTCGAGCATCTTACCCAGGCGCAATATGACAGTTTTGTCGCGCAGAAAGTCACTATGCCGGAAATCTGGAAGCTGGATCGTTCACAGGAAGACTACGCAGAGGGTCTGGCAAAAGCACGCGACTGGGTCAGCAAAGATCCGCTGATCGCACAATTGCGGTCGGAAAACGTCTGGACAGACATTAACGATCGTGTCGTGGAAGGCGGTTTCTACTATCGCACTGCCGAGCACTCTGCCCAGCAGTCGTCAGAACGCCTGCAAAGCTATGAAAAGATGTTCCAGAACGGGCAACTAAATGTTCTCAACTGTTCCACCACCATGGAAATGGGGGTTGATATCGGGGGCATTACTGCGGTGGTAATGAACAACGTTCCGCCACATCCGGCCAACTATTTACAGCGCGCCGGGCGAGCCGGGCGTAGTAAAGAATCACGCGCGATCTCTTATACCCTATGCAAAGGTAACCCACACGACCAACAGGTTTTTGCCAACCCGCTCTGGCCGTTTGAAACCATGATCCCGGCCCCCATGGTCGCGATGAACTCCGCCCGACTGGTGCAACGTCACGTCAATGCATTATTACTGTCCGACTTTTTATGTAACGTTATTGGCGAAACCGATAAAGAAAAAACCAGTCTCGATAGCCTCTGGTTTTTCGGTGAAGATGACGGGCAGTCAAAATGCGAACGCTTTAAAATCTGGCTGGAACGTCCGGTTCTTGATATCGACACGGCGCTGGAACGGCTGGTGAAAGGTACGGCGTTGCATGGTGCAAGAGCCGAATATCTGCGGGATAAAACAATCAACGCGATCACCTTCCTGCAGCAGCGGTGGCTCTCCGTTTATCGCGATCTCGTGACACAGGAGCGTGAGTCGCAGCCGCAAACGCCTTATCGTAAGCGCATAGAGCTGGAGAAGAAACGGCACTGTGGCGAGTATCTGCTGCGCGATCTGGCTGCCAGAACCTTCCTGCCGGGATACGGTTTCCCGACAGATGTAGTGACGTTTGATAACTTCACGATGGAAGATTATATCCGCGAAAAATCGCAGAAAAGTCGTGATAAAAAGGACCGTGAAGATAACGTCTCCCGTTATAAAGGATTACCTTCCCGTAACCTCGGTGTTGCCATTCGTGAATATGCACCGGGAGCAGAGATCATTCTTGATGGCCGTGTCTTCCGCTCTGCCGGTGTCTCACTGCACTGGCACAACATTAATGCTGATACCAATGAAGCCCAGCGTCTGGATTGCGCCTGGCGCTGTCACAAATGCGGGACCATTGGCTATGAAGAGGGGATGAGCAGTTCCGGGATGCTCTTTTGCTCCAATAGCGCCTGCGGCGAAAAAATAATCATGGATAATCGCCGTCAGGTGCTGCAGCCTGCCGGGTTTGTTACCGATGCACATGCTCCGGTAACGAACAATATTGAAACCATGAAATTCGTCCCGGTTGTCCCCGCGTGGGTCTTTGTTAAAGCAGAGCCCGTACCGTTGCCTAACCCGCTAATGGGTTATATGGCTTCTGGGGCTGATGGGCATGTTTTCCAGCAAAGTCTGGGGGAAGGTGGACACGGTTATGCATTGTGTCTGAGCTGTGGCCGTGCGGAGTCGATGCTGAATGAAAATGATGCTCCGAAAAGTATGGAAGCTCACTATCCACCGCGTCCGGGTAAAGCGGACCGCGACAGCCAGAATCATCGTCTGATTTGCCCAGGTTCGACGGCACTCGTGAAGAAAGTCACCCTGGGCGCACTGGCGCGCACCGATGTCTTTGAAATGGTTCTGCGCAAACCACAAAATGGCGAGTATCTGCCAGATAACACAGAAGAGGGGCGGATTGTCGCCATGACTCTGGCGGTTACTCTGCGTCAGGCGCTGGCGGGCGTTCTGGGTATCTCCACCGCAGAACTCGGCTATTCTGTACGTCCGGTCAGACTGGAGGATGGGCAATCGGTATTAGCCTTACAGCTTTATGATGTGATCAGCGGTGGTGCAGGTTTTGCCTCCAGCGCACCGGTACACATTGAAGCTATTTTGCAGGGAATGGTGAAACAGTTAGGCTGCCGCCATTGTGATACTGCATGTAGTGAATGCCTGCTTGATTCCCAGACTCGCCACGATCATGATTTGCTGGATCGCAAAGCGGCGCTGGCCTGGCTTGGCGATGACTTCACGTATTACATCGGTTTACCGGATGAAGAGACATTCTCGCTGCCGGATGCCCGCTACTGCCCTGGCGCTATTGGCGATACGATTCGCCGGGCGATTAACGAAGGCGCTGAAAAGCTCACCCTGTGGATGACTGGCGCGCCCAATGAGTGGGATTTATACGCCCGTCAGTTCCGCGCGGCTATTCAGAGCTATCGGCTAAAAGACAACGTCGAGGTCGATCTTGTTATTCCGGCGGGAGTGGATGATCCGGACCTGTTGCATGAACTATCGCAATTTACTGCGCTGGGTGTGCGACTGTGCCATGTTGAACAGGATCTGCAATTACCGATTGTTGCCCAGGTTACCTTTGCCGATCGCGTGATGACGCTGGCCTCTCGCAGTCAGCAGGCAACGATTCCGGGGCCGGAGTGGCACCTGAATGACGAACTGGTAGTGCGTAGCCTCGGTTATAAAACGGTAGAACTGAGCGAGTTTATTCTGCCAGCTAAAGCCGCCAACGCTGTCGAGCGGGTCAAAGACATTCAGATCCACAAACAGTTGAATGGACCGTTGTCGCAGTTTGGGCAACGCTTCTGGGACGTGCTGTTTAACGACCATGAAGAAGCGCAGTCACTGATGAAAAATACGCGAATTACCGGCGTTCACTATACCGATCGCTATCTGCAAAACCCGGTTGCGCTGGCGTTGTTGGGATCAATTCTGAGACCGCTAAAAACAAAGCTGACCGATGGCGCTGAAGTGACGCTGGATACGCTGTTTAAAGATAAAGATCGCCCCGGTAACCGGCCTTTCCATGACTGGATGAGCATAGCGGATTTTCAGGATTTCGCTGATCAGTGGTTTGCAGCTGCGCTGGGCAGGCCGGTAGAACTGACGGTGTTCGACTCGCCGCGCGATATCCCTCACCATCGTAAACTGACGGTGACTTTTGAGGATGGTCAGGTATTGAAGATCCGCTTCGATCAGGGGATGGGCTACTGGCGAATCAACTTTGCATCGCAATGGCATTACTTTGATTTCCGCGATGACGTTTCTTTCCAGTTAGTCAAAATGGATCAAGCTTGTCAGGAAGGGAATGTGGTCAACAGTGAAGAGAGCTGGGCAACGGATGTGCTGGTGGAGGTGCTCGCCTCCTGATGATGTGCCGCTCCCGACGTCGTGTCGGGAGCGGTATTTTCTATAAAACTTACCGCTTATTTGAGATATTCATCGAAAATGGCGAGTAATTCTTGATGTATACACGGCCATTCCTGACCTAAATTGACGGTACACAGGCCAATATCGAAGCCATTAATTTTATAACGATGTTTCACTGCGGTGTCTACGTGGGGATATATTAATAAACCCCCTATGTTTTCGCCATTTTCAGGCTTTAACGACCATAAGTAATTCATCAGTTGATAAAGGTTTTGAGAATGAAATTTTTCTGAGCCCATTCTTCGTGAAAAAATACTCTTATAGTATTTGGCGTCAATGATAAGTATTTTCTCTGATGAACGAATGGTGATGTCAGTTTCCATTCGAGGTAACAAATTAAGTGACTGATCCGATATGCTTGATGCATCCCATTTTAAATAAGAGCGGGTTGTGTATGCAGATGTTAATTCACGACGGCAAAATTCAAAAAGAAACTTTTGATAAAGTAATGACATCTCTTTTTCATTTCTTTCAAAATCATAGAAACGATAATGTCCTTTGTTTTGACCTGGAATAGAATTATTGACGATGAACTTGCAGACGCTGATAACAAATTTATAATAACGCGTGTTCTTTCCGCCATTCAGATAGCTGAAATGCTGCGGAGTTAAATGAAGAGTGCTAATGCCCGGTAATTTTCTATAAAGTGAACGAGCTTCATCTCTGATGGTTGAGTTTAACTTTTCATGCTTAATTAACATGGCTAATGTGCTTTTTATAATTCGGTTAGCCAGCGTGTCTTCATTAAGCAGATCAAAAGTACTGACGGTTTTCCCATGATTAAGATGGAAGCCGCGTATTGTTTTAGCAAACTCTATTCGCCCTTTGATGCCAGGAATGATCCCGGTATGAGGATTGTAATCAAGCTCAAGCCCTCGGCGTGAAAGCTGTAAAACCCCTTTATTTAATACATACCCCAGGATATCAAGAAGATTGTTACCTGGTATGGCTTCAAGGTTTGCCTGCTTAATTTCCTGTAAATAACCCCATGCATAGGTAAGCATGTAATAGATATTACGGACAGGTATCACGGGCTGTTCCACTATGAGTCACCTAATAATTTGTCGGTCCATATCTGTTGTTTATAGGGATCATCAAAGAAATATTCTTCGAGTAAAGGCGCGATATCCGTCATCACAATTTCCTTAAGCCATTGCGTATCCGGAGAGGTGCCATCTTCCAACCCGGAGCAGAAGTAACTATGCCCAATGCGAAATCCTTTCCCAAGGATAGTGGCCTCTTTGCTGATTTCCTGGTTTAACTCGTTCATTTTTTGGCATAAAGACTCAACAAATGAAGGTTCTGCTTTTTTATTCAGTAAAAAATTCCGGAACTGTGGCGTATCAAAACCTGGCTCAATATCTATGAAAGAAAATCGTCTGCGCAGGGCATAATCAACAACGGCCAGAGAGCGATCAGCAGTATTCATTAAACCGATGATATAAACATTCTCCGGGACATAGAATCGTTCTTCATCGTTTTCGGAGTAGGTTAAGGGAACAGACCAGTTTTCACCTCGTTTATCATGTTCCATTAACATCATCACTTCGCCAAATACTTTACTGAGATTGGCACGATTGATTTCATCTATAATAAAAACATACTTTTTCTCTGGCTGCTTTATAGCTTGCTGACAAAAATTGTAAAATATGCCGTCTTTACGTCGGAAGCCGACGCCATTCGGACGATAGCCCTGTATAAAATCCTCATAGCTATAAGATTGATGGAACTGAACCATATTGACGCGTTGCGGAGCCTTTTCTCCTGTCAGCAGGTAAGCCAGACGGCGTGCAACAAAGGTTTTTCCAACGCCGGGCGGCCCCTGGAGGATAATATTTTTTTTGATGGTTAATCGTTTGAGTATCGTCTCTATCGTGGTTTCAGGGATAAACAAATCATTTAACGCATCTTCCAGACAGTATGATTCAGTTTTTGACATAGGTGGAATAACACTCTCGCTGGAATTAAATATTAATTTATAGTCGTTGATTATGTTGTCCAGCATGGAGGCAAACCGGGTATAATCAAGACCTTGTGAGACTTTTTGGGAACAGGTGTAATAGGACTGTCCGTATTTTTTAGGATAAACACCTGAAGTTGCCTGAAAATACTCTGCGATTGTTTTAGGTATGTCTGAAGAGAACTGCCATTGGGCATGTGGTTTATTCGTGTCGCTTATACCATAAGCCAAAACCAACTCATCAAAATCTTTATAATAGAGAATAACGGGATATATACCGTTAGAAACTTCCTGACCTTCTCCAAGAAATGCAAACCAGGGAATAGATGTAAAATTGCCATAACCGAAACTCACTTTTACTCGCAGGTTACGGTAAGACGTTGGATAATCTTTAGTGGATTGTGAACTTTGTTGCTGTGCTTGCTCAATAAATTTTTCAATCCAGGCTTGAATTGATTCCATAAGATGTGCCTTCCTCATTGCTAAGCCTCTATTATCGCTTTCGCAACGTACTGAAACAATGGATTTTTACTGCACAATCAGGCAGGTAAATATTTACTGAGGGGGAAAGTTTCTATTGAGTCAGTGGAAGGCTCCCGGTGGTTAACCGGGAGTAAACGCTGTTACGCGACTTTCTGTTTACCGGCAATCACTCCAATAAACGCCTGCACCTGCTTTTGTTTACGTGCCGACAGCTTGCACACCTGGCGCAGCGACTGCATCAGTTCGCTCTCTTCGACGGCGAGTGGTTGGGCGGTGAGGACAATACAGCCTTCCATCACTTTGACATTTACCGCCGTGCCGGTGGTAAAACCGGCGGCTTCCAGCCACTGACCTTTCAGGGTGATGGCGGGAATACGGCTGTAATCCGGGTAGCGACTCGCATAACTCACGGTTAATTGACGGTTATTTGCCGGGGAGACTTCTGCTTCGAACGGTTGTGCAATAGAATGCATGTCAGTCATGATTACTATTCCTTAGAAATAGGGATTGTGATTAGCGGTGCGGGTGTGTTGGCGCACATCCGCACCGCGCTAAATACCTGGATATATCATCAGTAAATACAGGGAAAGTCCAGCTAAAAATAGAATAAAATGGGCAATTTCCGGAATGATTTAAATATATTTATGTGAGTTATGATTGGCGAGAAATAATAAAAAGCGCACCGGAAAGGTGCGCCAGAAAATAATGATCAGAACTTTTTACGCGAGGCTTTTTTACCCCCGCTGGCTGCGCGCTCAGCTTTGATTTTCTCCAGCAACGCAGCGGCGCTGTTTTCTCCGCTGATTAAATCCGGGTTTTCGGCCCGCCACTGGGCGGTGAGTTCACCACGGAACGCTTTTGCCAGGATGGATTGCGTCAGGTTGTTGACGCGGGCTAAGGCGTTGTTGACCTGTTTTTCTATGGAGTCGGCGTAGGCGAAGAGTTGCTCGACGCGGCGAACGATTTCGTGTTGTTCTTCTATAGACGGTAAAGGGACAAATGCATTTTTAAGATCTTTTAAATTTAATGTCTTTCTGGCGACCTCCTTAGATGACTGAACTAGCCATGTTTGCATAACTGGTGAACTTAACCATATATGGAGAAACATAGGAACAATAATCTTATATTCAGGAGATATTCTGGCAACGGCACGAGCGATATTAACATTTATATCTTCTCTAACAATACCTATTCTACCTATAGCCCCAACAATTGTTACAAGAATGTCATTCTTTCGTACTTTGGAACGCTTATATTGTAAATCTATTTCCTTTGAAATTTTACGAAGATGATTTAAATCTACTTCACCATCGTTAATATCACAAACACGAATTAATTCTATACCGTCTTTTATATCATCTCCAGGTTGCACCACACCATAACATAATGGTCTTTGTGTATTGATAATGTTATTCAAAATTGTTTCACTCCAGTCTTCTGGAATAAGGATTTTGTAGTTATCTAATTCAACTTTTTTTGTTATAAAATCTTTATCTTCTTTGGTCAACCTACCAGTTACTGCCGCAGCCAACACCGCCTGACGAAAACGTTTCAGGATTTGTGGGATTTGCTCAAGGCGTGCTTTGGTGCTGTCTACCTGCGCCAGCAGCGTATCGAGTTTTTCAGCGATGATTTTTTGCTCGGCAAGTGGTGGCAACGGAAGTAGGGTATCTTGAAGTGTCCTGGAAGAAAGATGCTTTACAGTAACCGAGGACGTATTTGCATTGATTGCGGATAAATATCCTGGTAAGGCGTGATAGAAAAACCTTTTATTGTATTTGTCTTCCTGAACTTCAATTTTACATACTCGTTGATTTAACAGAGCTGGTTCTGAGCACCATATAGTTGCATTAAAATCACCATCCATTCCCACGATTAAGTCTTCGGGATATACCCAATATCCCTCAGGAATTTGACCCGAGTAATAAGTCGATGTATTACCTTTTAGAACATCACGAATTCTAATTAATGGTACACCATCTTTACGATTATTAAATTCTGACGACTTAAAAGCAAAACCGTTTGTGATGTTTGCTACGGAATCCATTGAAATACGTAACCAGCTATCATGGATTGAAAGTAACCCATTGATATTTTGCTCAATTAATTCTTTTGATGTTGAGTTGAAACTCATTCCTTCACCCCACCAAACGCTTCTTCCAGCAACTGACGCTGTGCATCCGCCTCATCGCTCGCTCCCAGTTCACGTATCAGCGCATCCAGTTCGCCCAGCGCCTGTACCAGCTCGCCCATCGCTTCTGCCGCTAATACATCCGGCTCCGGCAGGTTGTCGGCATCAATGCTATCTTTATCTTTCAGCCAGGAGATATCCAGCGAATCGGATTTCGTGGTGCGGATCCACTCGCGGGTGAACTTACGCCAGCGGCTGGTAGCCAGGTGCTGGTCGGTGTTTTTGTTCTCTTCGCTGTCGGCAACTTCCGTCTCTTCGGCGTTAAAACTCCATTCCCCTTCGCTACGCGGGCTTAAACCGTGCGGATCTTCGCCATACACGCGCTCAAACGGCTGCAGATGCTCGTCGGTAAACGGCGTGCGTTTGCCGAAGCTCGGCATATTGGTACGCAGGTCGTACACCCACACATCATCGGTACAGTTCTTATCCTGATGCGGGTTCGCCACCGTCCCTTTGGTAAAGAACAGCACGTTCGTCTTCACGCCCTGCGCGTAAAAAATACCGGTCGGCAGACGCAGAATAGTGTGCAGATGACACTTATCCATCAGGTCACGACGGATGTCCGTGCCTTTGCCGCCTTCAAACAGCACGTTATCCGGCACCACCACCGCTGCACGACCGCCGGGGTGCAGTGTTTCGATAATATGCTGCATAAAGCACAATTGTTTGTTGCTGGTCGGGTGAACAAAGGTACGGGTAATGTTGGTGCCTGCGGCGCTACCAAACGGCGGGTTAGTGGCGACAATATGCGCCTTCGGCAGGTTTTCACCGTCGCTACCCAGGGTGTTGCCCAGACGGATTGCGCCACCGTGGTCGAGGTTGCCTTCGATATCGTGCAGCAGGCAGTTCATTAGCGCCAGACGACGGGTGCCGGGTACCAGTTCGAGGCCGATAAACGCGCGGTGGATCTGGAAATCCTGCGTGTCGCCATCAAGGTCGTCCAGATCGTTAGTCTGCGACTTAACGTAGCGGTCAGCTTCAATCAAAAAGCCCGCTGTACCTGCTGCCGGGTCCTGCACCACTTCACGCGGCTGCGGTTTCAGCAGATGAATAATGGTTTTAATCAGCGGACGTGGGGTGAAGTACTGGCCCGCGCCAGACTTGGTTTCGTTGGCGTTTTTCTGCAACAGCCCTTCGTACATATCGCCGAAGTCATCGCGTGACTTACCGTGCGCGCCGTTGTACCAGTCCAGTGAATCCATATTGCTGACCAGTTCGGTCAACTGTTTCGGCTGGGTAATGGTGGTGTTGACGTTCTGGAACACCGCCTGCACCAGCTTTTGATTGTCGGCGCCCAGATGCACCAGCAGGTTACGGTAGAACTGCAACTGCTCCTGGCCGATGCGGGATTTCAGGTCATCCCAGCGGTAGCCTTCCGGCAGGTATTCCGCTTCCTGTCCGGTTTCTTTACACATTTTCAAAAACAGCAGCGAGGCGAGTTCATTGACGTAGTTTTGATAGGAAACGCCGCCATCGCGCAGGTTGTCGCACAGTTTCCACAGCTTCGCGACCAGATCGTTATTGTTCATTGTAAGTTCCGTAAATTAAGCAGCGGCCCGCATGTTCGGGGCCGCAGAAGAAGAAATTGCCGAGGGTAATATACACAAAATCATTCAGATTGCATCAAGGCGGCAAGTGAGCGAATCCCCGGGAGCGTACAGAAGTACTTGACCGGGGTGAACGAGCGCAGCCAACGCAGAGGCAGCCTGAAGGATGAAGTGTATACGTGTCAGGCCAGCTCGTCCCAAATGTAATCGCTGAATTTATCGAGCAGGTTGTCGAGATTATCGTCAAAGGTTCTTTGCAGCATCGCCTTCCCGCCGCGACGGTGGAAGTTGCCGGTTTTGAAGACATCGTCGTCGAGCACCACTTTCTCTTTCAGCGCCTGCGCTAAACGATCGAGCCAGCTTAATTGCTCGCTGCTCCAGTCATTTTCGCCCTTAATGCGCGTCAGCGCGTGATCGACACGTTCCTCAAACGGTTTCAGCGCATCGCCCACCGCAGCGCGGCGAATATGTCCAATCAGCCGGGCGGCGATATCTTCATTGCGCGTCTCTTGCCATGCTTTGCGCAGGGAAGATTCCTCAAAGTGCTGGCGGTCAAACCACTCCTGTAGCTCGACCAGCCCTTTACGGGTGAGATCGCGCGGGCGATTAATCACCGCCTGCAATGCCGGCTGTGCATTCGGGGAACGTTGCACCAGCGAGTCAAAGGCTTCGAGGAAATCCTGCGGCGTGTCGTAATCACCGTACAGCGATTTTACGCTCACCACTTCATCGTCGATATCGAGGAAGATCGGCGCATCATTCAGGTTGTTGATGTCGGTTTTCAGCTTTTCCAGACGGGCGATAAAGCCAGGTAGTTTGTTAAAGACTTCGGCGCTCCAGTGCGGCCCTTTTTCCCGCAGGCGCGAGGCGAAGCCGTTAAAGTTAACCCCCGCCGCGTCCTGGCATAGCTCATCCAGACGACGCACCTGTTTGTCTATCGTTTCGCTGCGGTCACGGTTAAACGTGGCCAGGCCGATGATGCGCTGGAGCTTCGCCACCAGTTGTTCATGGCTGTGCTCGGCAAAACTGCGGCCATCCGCTTCGGTGATTTTATAGGTTTCTGAATCGGTAATTTCGTTGACCAGCGTTTGCAGTTCCACCTTCGGACGCACCACCACCGGACGCATGGTGTCGACGCTCTCCAGCGTGCTGTAGATATCGACACAGTCGAAAATCTTAAAGCTGGTTTTATTCACCTCCGGGCATAAGCGCGTGGCGCGCCCTTTCATCTGCTCGTACAGAATACGGCTGCGTACCTTGCGCAGGAACACGATATTACAGATCGACGGAATATCGACGCCGGTTGTCAGCAGGTCGACGGTTACCACGATATTGGGCAGCCGCTCTTTATTGAAGCGGGTGATCATGGTCTGCACTTTGCGCGCGTCTTTATCGGCATCACCGGTGATCTTGATGATCGCGTCGTGCTCCAGTTGCGGATACTTTTTCTTGAACGCGGTACGCAACTCTTCCACCACCATATCGGCATGGGCATTGGTAACGCAGAAGACCAGCGTTTTTTGCGACCCGGTCGGGTCAAGGTAGTTGGTGAGCTCGTTACAGACGGCGCGGTTAAACGCCGGGATCACCAGGCCACGGTTAAAGTCGGCGACCTCAAAATCCTGATCGTCTTCCAGGGTATCGTTGATCACTTCTCCCTGCGGGCTGATGCGCTCTACCTGTTCGCCCTTGGAGAGATAAACCCCCTCCTGGGCGTTGCGGGTGATGATCTGAATCGGCGGATCCTGGTCGATCAGAAAACCGTCGATAACCGCGGTACGGTAGGTATAACGGTAAACCGGCTCGCCGAAAATCTGCACCGTATGCAGCGCCGGGGTGGCGGTGAGGGCGATTTTTACCGCATCGAAGTGATCGAGAATGCGACGGTAGGCAGAAACGTAATCCAGCTGGCTGCGAAACTGCAGTTCGCCTTCGGTCTGCTCTTTATCGAGAATATAGCCGCGATGCGCTTCATCGACGACGATACAGTCGTAACGGGCCACCGGCATCGGTTCATCTGATTGCAGGGTGCGTTTCACCAGCGACTGTACGGTGGCAACGTGAATTTTGGTGCTGTCTTCGGGGAATTTATCCGTCAGCCCTTTAATGTCGAAAATGCTGTTGAAAGTGTCGCCGTTAATACGCGTATCTTCAAACGCCCCCAGCGCCTGCTCGCCAAGAGAACGGCGATCGACAAGGAAGAGAATGCGTTTAAAACGCTGGGACTGGATCAGGCGGAACATCATGGCAATTGCGGTGCGGGTTTTACCGGTACCGGTCGCCATCGCCAGCAGGATCTCTTGTTGACCCTTGACGATTGCCTTTTCAACCGCGCGGACGGCATCTTCCTGATAATAACGCAGGCCTAGCTCGCTCATGCCAGGGTTATCGGCAAACCATTGATTCTGTTTTTGCGGTTCGCTGCCGAGCATTTCCAGCAGCTCTTCCGGGCGATGCCACTCGGGTAAGGCTTTCGACATATTGCGGGTATCACGCACGTCGCGATACCAGATGCCACTTTTAGTCTTCATTGCTGCGCGGTATTCGCGCCCGTTGGTGGAGTAGCAGAAGGGGATTTTAAACCGTTGTTGGCCGCTGGTGTCCTGCCAGCTAGTTTCATACTCCGGCACCGCTTCATGCACTTCATCCGGTGAGTAATGCTCAAGCAAGGTTTCCCGCAGGAAGCTATTATCGAAGCATTTACTGTAGCGATACGACTCATTGAGCTTGCCGGGAACGTCGATATTTTTACGTTTCGCCTCTACCACCGCGATGGGTTTGAGGCCGACAAACAGCACATAATCCGCAAAGCCTTGATTACCCGTTTCATCTTTCCCGGTCGGCCATTCAGCAATGGCTTTATTGACGCCGGGTTCCGGGCGCGCGCCTTTGGAGAAGCGCAGGGTTTTGCTGTCGGCCTGCCAGCCTGCCTTACGCAGTTGGGCATCAATCAGGAAGCGGCTCTCTTCTTCGCTAAGATTGAGTGTACGCTTGATGGCCTGATCGGTAATTTCTTTGTGGTAAGCCTTACGTTCCTGTTCGGTCTGCTTGGCCAGTTCCGCGTTCTTCTCGGCGAGCTGTGCTTCCAGTGCAGCAAGGCGAGCCTGGGTTTGCGCTTCGGTTTCCTGCTGCTTGCCTTCCAGAATGGCGATATAGCCGTTCAGGGCAACCAGTTTCTGCTGTTGCGCTTCGACTTCTGCCTGAGTCTGCGCTTTTTCTCGCACCTGCTGTTCAAGCTGTTGTTTTAGCGTCAGCACTTCCTGGTGATAGAGGTTTTCACCACGTTCCGGCAACACAAACACCGGCACCGGGAAGTCATAATCTTTGGTGACCAGACGGTAGTACCAGACAGCCAGGCGGAACCCGAGTCGCAGACACATTTGGGCATCGTCGAGATCATTATGATATTCGTGCACCGCCTGGTTACCAATGCGGCGTAATTTGTGGAATACAGAGAGAATGTTGTCATCAACGAAGGCGATTTTGCCGAGTTCGCGCAGGAGATCGTGTTGATTCTCACAAGGGGGGATGTTGAGTAACATACCAAGATGTTTCGCTGTAGCTTCGCCAAACATACGCATTTTAATCAGCGTCGTGTTGGGATCATCCGGGTAGTTATTTTCCGCCGCACAGGCGATGGCATAAGTGAAGTCGTTGACGCCCTTCAGGAATTCGAAGTTGGATTTATTCATCATTGTTATTAATCCATTGCTGTGTGGGCCTGTCCAAATATTTAAGGCCCATAACGCCCTATCTTAGCTTTCTGTACCTTTCCGGGCAATGACCACGGTCACAGCAACTGACTCATTTCTAACGTGTTCGCCTATTTTGGTAGTGTTATAGTAGCCGAAAAACATCTACCTGATTCTGCAAGGATGTACTATGACGGTTCCAACCTATGACAAATTTATTGAACCTGTTCTGCGTTATCTGGCGACAAAACCGGAAGGTGCAGCCGCGCGTGATGTTCATGAGGCTGCCGCGGATGCATTAGGACTGGATGACAGCCAGCGAGCGAAAGTCATTACCAGCGGACAACTTGTTTATAAAAATCGTGCAGGCTGGGCGCATGACCGTTTAAAACGTGCCGGGTTGTCGCAAAGTTTGTCGCGTGGCAAATGGTGCCTGACTCCTGCGGGTTTTGACTGGGTTGCGTCTCATCCCCAGCCAATGACGGAGCAGGAGACGAACCATCTGGCCTTCGATTTTGTGAATGTCAAACTTAAGTCACGGCCGGATGCCGTCGATTTAGATCCGAAAGCCGACTCTCCCGATCATGAAGAACTTGCAAAGAGCAGCCCGGACGATCGGTTAGATCAGGCGCTAAAAGAGCTTCGTGATGCGGTGGCTGATGAGGTTCTGGAAAACTTATTGCAGGTTTCTCCTTCGCGCTTTGAAGTCATTGTTCTGGATGTTTTGCATCGCCTGGGGTATGGCGGCCACCGTGATGATTTGCAGCGTGTTGGCGGTACTGGAGATGGTGGCATCGATGGTGTGATATCGCTTGATAAACTTGGCCTGGAGAAAGTTTATGTTCAGGCAAAACGTTGGCAGAATACTGTAGGCAGGCCAGAATTACAGGCATTTTACGGCGCACTGGCTGGGCAAAAAGCGAAACGTGGGGTGTTTATTACCACTTCTGGATTTACTTCTCAGGCGCGTGACTTTGCCCAATCCGTCGAGGGTATGGTGTTGGTTGATGGGGAACGCCTGGTGCACTTAATGATCGAAAACGAAGTAGGGGTTTCTTCACGTTTGTTGAAGGTGCCGAAACTGGATATGGATTATTTTGAGTGAAATATCAGGCCGGATGCGGCTGCGCCTTATCCGGCCCATAACCCCTTACTTCCTCAACCCCGCAAACGCCGCCCGAATCTCATCCTCCGGCAGCTGAATCCCGATAAACACCATCGTGCTATGCGGTTTTTCATCGCCCCACGGGCGGTCCCAGTCGGCGCTGTAGAGGCGTTGGACGCCCTGGAACAGCAGGCGATTAGGTTCGCCGTCAATCCATAGCATCCCTTTGTAACGCAGCAGTTTATCTGCCGATTCCAGCAGCAGGTTTTCCATCACCCGGGAAACTTCGCTGATATCTACCGGGTAATCCAGTTCCACCACAATCGACGAAATATCGTTTTGTTTGTCCGCGATAAAGTGAAAACGTGGCTTGGTGCTGACGACGTTTTCTTCCAGCATAAAACCGTTGGTGTTGAACAACAGGCCCAGGTCGATGTCGCCGTGGGTGACGGTGTAGACCGGTGCACGGGCGTTGATGCGCGCCAGGCGTTCACGCAGTTTTTCTGCTTCGCCTGCGACGTCGGTTTTAGTCAGCAGAATACGGTCGGCGTAGCCAACCTGGGACTGGGCGATGGTGAACTGGTTCATCTGCTCATCGGCATGTACCGCATCCACCAGCGCAATCACGCCATCCAGCAGGTAACGCTGGCATAAAATCTCATGGGAGAAAAAGGTCTGAATAATCGGGCCGGGATCGGCCATGCCGGTGCATTCAATGACCAGACGGTCGAACTGAATATTGCCCTTGTCGAGATTATCCAGCAGGTCGAGTAGGGCGTCTTCCAGCTCGTTGGAGCGCGAACAGCAGATGCAGCCGTTGGTCAGCGTTTTGATCTGCGTGGCGCGATCGCCAATCAGTTGATCATCAACGGAGACTTCGCCGAATTCGTTTTCAATCACGGCAATCTTGTAGCCGTGTTGTTCGTTAAGAATATGGCGCAGCAGGGTGGTTTTTCCTGCGCCTAAAAAACCGGTGAGTAGGGTAACTGCAATCGGGTTCATGCTCTCTCCATTAACAACAGCGCATACCGCCTTTACCATCGCCGCCGTAGCGCGCGTTCTGGCGTTCGCGGAAGAATTCTTCATAGCTCATGTACGGCTTGTCGGGATGGTTGGTCTTCATATGCTCGACGTAGTTGTCGTAGTCTGGAATGCCAATCAACATCTTCGCCGCCTGGCCGAGATATTTTTTTGCCTGTCCTAAGTTACCAAACATTTTGCCTTCCAGATATGCGTAAAGCCCGGAAGGTCCGGGCTGGGGATTTGCCGGATGCGGCGTAAACGCCTTATCCGGCCTACGATAGACATTTTGTAAGCCGGATAAGGCAACCGGTTAGTGGTGCGAAGAGATCTTCACGCCGCCTTCCGGGATTGGAACGTACGGTGTTTCTTTGTCAGTACGTTTGTCGCTGTTACGCACCTTCAGCCAGGTTTTGAAACCGTAGAAGATGATGCTGTACACCACAATCAGGAACAGAATACTCAGGCCTGCGTTGGTGTAGTTGTTCACAACGATGTGGTTCATGTTGGCAATCTGCTGCGCCGTCAGGTCAGTACCGTTAGCAATCTTCTCTTTGTACTGGCTCGCCATGTAGAAGAAGCCTTCCATCTGCGGGTTGGTGCTGAACAGTTTCAGGCCCAGCGCCCAGGTGGTGCAGATAAGCAGCCATACTGCCGGGATAACGGTAACCCAGATGTATTGGGTGCGCTTCATCTTAATCAGTACAACGGTGCCCAGTACCAGCGCCACGGCTGCCAGCATCTGGTTGGAGATACCGAACAGCGGCCACAGGCTCTTAACGCCGCCCAGCGGATCGACCACGCCCTGATACAGCAGGTAGCCCCACAGACCCACACAGCCCGCAGTACCGATGATACCGGCAACCAGAGAGTCGGTTTTTTTCAGGAACGGGATGAAGTTACCCAGCAGGTCTTGCAGCATAAAGCGGCCAGAACGGGTACCCGCATCCAGCGCGGTCAGGATGAACAGGGCTTCGAACAGAATACCGAAGTGATACCAGAAGCCCATGTCAGCCATCGGCAGCACTTTGTGGAACACGTGAGCGATACCTACCGCCAGCGTTGGCGCACCACCTGCACGGTTCAGGACAGAAGGCTCACCAATGTCTTTCGCGGTTTGCAGGATCTGCTCTGGCGAAATCACGAAGCCCCAGGAGCTGACGGTCGCTGCCGCGTGTGCGGTAACGTCTTTCAGCTGTGCCATGATGATCGGCGCGTTCTCGCCACCCATTTCATGCAGGTTAGGCATGGTGATGCCGAGGCCAGCAGGCGGGGTGTTCATCGCGAAGTAAAGACCCGGTTCGATGATGGACGCAGCAACCAGCGCCATAATCGCCACGAAGGACTCCATCAGCATTGCGCCGTAGCCGATGAAACGCGCGTCGGTTTCATTAGCCAGCAGTTTCGGCGTCGTACCGGAAGAGATCAGCGCGTGGAAGCCAGATACCGCACCACAGGCGATGGTGATGAACAGGAACGGGAACAGAGCGCCTTTCCACAGCGGGCCAGTACCGTCAATGTACTGGGTCATGGCAGGCATTTTCAGTTCCGGGTTCAGCACCACGATACCCAGCGCCAGGCCGACGATAACGCCGATTTTCAGGAAGGTTGCCAGATAGTCGCGCGGTGCGAGGATCAGCCACACTGGCAGCAGTGCGGAAACAAACGCATAGCCAATCAGCGCGAAAGTAATGGTGGTATCTTTAAAGGTCAGTGCCGGACCCCAGTACGGATCGTGAGCAATCACGCCACCGAAGTAGATAGAGGCAACCAGCAGCACGATACCAATGACAGAGACTTCACCCACACGCCCCGGACGAATAAAGCGCATGTAGATACCCATAAACAGCGCAATCGGTACGGTTGAGCAAACGGTGAAGACCCCCCACGGACTTTCGGCCAGGGCTTTAACCACAATCAGTGCCAGAACGGCGAGGATGATGATCATGATTAAGAAACAGCCAAACAGCGCGATAGTCCCCGGTACTGGTCCCATCTCTTCTTTGATCATCTCACCAAGAGATGCGCCGTTACGGCGAGAGGAGATAAACAGCACCATAAAGTCCTGAACCGCACCGGCCAGCACGACCCCCGCCAGCAGCCACAGCGTGCCAGGCAGGTAGCCCATCTGCGCGGCGAGAACCGGACCCACCAGCGGACCAGCACCGGCGATAGCGGCGAAGTGGTGACCAAACAACACGTAACGGTTGGTCGGAACGTAGTTCAGACCGTCGTTGTTAATAACCGCAGGCGTCGCGCGCGTGGGGTCGAGTTTCATCACCTTCTGGGCGATGTACAGACTGTAGTAGCGATACGCCACCAGATACACCGACACAGAGGCGACCACGATCCACAGGGCGCTGACGTGCTCCCCCCGACGTAATGCAACTACCGCGAGGCAGAATGCACCGATGATTCCGAGAATCACCCAGGGTATGTGCTTGAATATCTTTTTAGTATCCATAGTAAAACCTGGCATGTATTGATTAATAGTTGGCCGAAGCCGTTCTAGGTTTGCGTTGCGTTTGAGGAGGTAAATTGACCGCTATCCTGCAGTGATGTTGCCAGAGTTACGCGCGCGTAAAGTAAGGTAAATAACTGAGTGGTTATTTTAGGGACGTAAGCGGTCAGGAATGGCGGTGAGCGGCAAAGGCGTCGTTTAAGTGACCATAAATATGTGATTTATATCACATATTTATATTGCGAATAATTTATGTAAATAATGGCTTTTTAAATTCAGGGGGTGAATAAAATTACTCGGCGTCATCTCCGCGGGATTTTCATAAAGTTTTTCCTTTCCAGGCCGAAAATCTTGCATCGGTCCACAGGAAAGAGAAACCATGTTAAAACGTATCAAAATTGTGACCAGCCTACTGCTGGTTTTGGCCGTTTTTGGCCTTTTACAACTGACTTCAGGCGGTCTGTTCTTTAATGCCTTAAAGAACGACAAAGAAAATTTCACTGTTTTACAAACCATTCGCCAGCAGCAATCCACGCTGAATGGCAGCTGGGTCGCTTTGTTGCAGACGCGTAACACCCTCAACCGCGCGGGTATCCGCTACATGATGGATCAGAACAATATTGGTAGCGGTTCAACCGTTGCTGAGCTGATGCAGAGTGCCAGTATTTCGCTGAAACAGGCGGAAAAAAACTGGGCGGATTACGAAGCGTTGCCGCGTGACCCGCGTCAGAGCACCGCCGCAGCGGCAGAGATCAAACGTAATTACGATATTTATCACAATGCGCTGGCGGAGCTGATACAACTGTTAGGTGCAGGCAAAATCAACGAGTTCTTTGATCAGCCGACCCAGGGATATCAGGACGGTTTCGAGAAGCAGTATGTGGCTTACATGGAGCAAAACGATCGGCTCTATGATATCGCCGTCAGCGATAACAATGCCTCCTACAGCCAGGCGATGTGGATTCTGGTAGGCGTGATGATCGTCGTACTGGCGGTCATCCTCGCCGTCTGGTTCGGTATTAAAGCCTCGTTGGTCGCGCCAATGAATCGCCTGATTGACAGCATTCGTCATATTGCAGGCGGCGATCTGGTGAAACCGATTGAGGTGGATGGCTCTAATGAGATGGGGCAACTGGCAGAGAGTTTGCGCCATATGCAGGGAGAGCTGATGCGTACCGTCGGTGATGTGCGCAACGGGGCCAATGCCATCTATAGCGGTGCCAGCGAAATCGCCACCGGCAATAACGATCTCTCTTCGCGCACCGAGCAACAGGCCGCTTCGCTGGAAGAGACGGCAGCCAGCATGGAGCAACTGACCGCAACGGTGAAACAGAACGCCGAAAATGCGCGCCAGGCCAGCCATCTGGCGTTAAGTGCTTCCGAAACGGCGCAACGCGGCGGCAAAGTGGTGGATAACGTGGTGCAGACTATGCGCGATATCTCCACCAGTTCGCAGAAAATCGCCGATATTATTAGCGTAATTGACGGCATTGCCTTCCAGACCAATATTCTGGCTTTGAATGCGGCGGTTGAGGCTGCGCGTGCGGGTGAGCAAGGACGCGGTTTTGCGGTGGTCGCGGGAGAAGTGCGTAATCTGGCCCAGCGTAGCGCTCAGGCGGCTCGTGAAATTAAAAGCCTGATTGAAGACTCGGTGGGGAAAGTGGATGTTGGCTCTACGCTGGTCGAAAGCGCCGGGGAAACAATGGCGGAGATTGTCAGTGCCGTGACCCGCGTGACGGACATTATGGGCGAAATTGCTTCTGCTTCTGATGAGCAGAGCCGTGGTATCGATCAGGTTGGCTTAGCGGTTGCTGAGATGGACCGGGTAACTCAACAGAACGCCGCGCTGGTGGAAGAATCTGCTGCCGCCGCCGCCGCGCTGGAAGAGCAGGCCAGTCGCCTGACCGAAGCAGTGGCAGTGTTCCGGATTCAGCAACAGCAGCAACAGCAGCGTGAAGCATCGGCTGTGGTAAAAACCGTGACGCCAGCTACGCCGCGCAAAATGGCCGTGGCAGATAGCGAGGAGAACTGGGAAACGTTTTAACGTAATGATGCCGGATGAGTATTTCATCCGGCGTTTTTATTATTAAACCAGGAACAGTGAAATCGCCGGGATATATGTCACCAGCATTAGCATTAACAGTAGAGCCGCCAGTAGGGGCAGGGATTGTTTAAAGAAATTTCCCACCGAAACTTGCGTGATATTACATACCAGCAGCATCACGGTACCTACCGGTGGCGTGAATGCGCCAATCGACAGGTTGAAGATCATGATGATGCCAAAATGCACCGGATCGATGCCAAAGTGTTCGACCACCGGTTTTAATAGTGGTACCAGGATCAGCAAAATGGCGTTTCCTTCCAGAAACATCCCCAGCGTCAGTAGCAATATGTTGATAATCAACAGGAACATGTATTTGTTTTCGGTCAGAGAAGTCACAAAATTCGCCACTGCGACACCAGCATGTTCCATTGAGAAAATCCATCCCAATGCGGCGCTGGCCATGATTACCAGCATCACCGATGCGGTTGCGCGTGCCGTTTCGCCCAATGCTTTGACGACATGAGAAATCCGCATTTCACGATAGATAAAAAAGCCAATCGCCAGCACGATTAGCACCGCTACTGCACCTGCTTCTGTTGGGGTGAAAATGTTAGCGCGAATACCACCCACCACAGCAAAAATGAGGAACAGCGCAGGCCAGGCCTGTCCCAGCGAGAACACCACCTCTTTGCCCGTAGGCCAGCTTTCACGCGAGGGTTTAGCGTTAGTTTTGCGGGCGACAAGGTAGACGGTAAACATCAGTACGACTGCGCATAGCAAACCAGGTACCAGTCCGGCGATAAACATTTTTCCGATAGAGACATCGGCAACCAGACCGTAAATAATCAGGGCTATTCCAGGCGGTATGATCGGGGTGACTAACGAGCCACCAGCGGTAATGGCGGCGGCAAACGCGCGATTGTAGCCTTTACGCTCCATCTCCGGCACCATCATGCGCGACAGCATCGCCGCGTCAGCAAGGTTAGAGGCGCTGACGCCGCCCATCATGGTGCTGACGAGAATGTTTGCCACGCCCAGTCCGCCGCGCATTTTCCCCACCAGAACGTTGGCAATGTGCAGGATGCGTTCGGCAATGCCGGTGTAGCTCATTAGTGTGCCTAGCAAGATAAAAAACGGAATTGCCAGCAATGATGGGCTTTGCGTTGGCGCGATTAGTCTTTGCACGGCAATTTCAATCGGTACGCTGGAGAAGAATAAAAAGTAAGCGATGATACCAATAAACATCGCCAGATAGACCCGAATGTTGAGAAACAAACAGACGATCATTAGCGGAATAATCAATAACCAACTCATTGCATTTTGTCTCCGCTATCGGATTGTTTTGTATCGTTTATTAACCAGTAGAGGGTATAAATAGCCGTTGCCAGAGCGCCGACAGGGACCGCCAGATCGATCCAGAACCAGGAAACCTTCAGAATTTGTGTCACTTTAAACTGCGCCATTTCGGCTAGTCGGTAGCCCAGCCAGGCCATATAAAGCAGCAGTGCGATGGAGAGAAGGGCGACCAGTATTGCAATAACACGCCTGAGTTTGCCTGGAAGCATCTCCATCAGGAAGGGAATGGTCAGGTGCGCCCTGTCACGTTCCGCCACCACTCCACCTAACATCACCACCCAAATCATCAGCATTCCCGACATTTCTTCTGTCCATTGAAGCGGTTGGCCGATGAAATAACGCATAAATACCGCTCCAATTGTCACCACAACCAGAACGAATAGCGCAAAGGCAGCACTAAATTCTGCCACTTTGCCAAAAAGACGCATGAAACCTCCTGTTAGTGCGTGTCCTGCCTAAGAGAGATGAGGCAGGACGCTGAGCATTAATGCTTATTGCAGTTGCTGTTGAATGGTTTCGTACAGACCTGGTGTCCATTCCGGGAATTGAGAGTAAACTTCGCGTGCTTTCTTCTGGAATGGTCCAGTATCGGGATAGATCACTTCGACGCCGGCTGCCTGCATGGTTTTCAACATTTCGGCATCACGCTCAAGAGTGAGTTTCTGGCTATAGACACCCGCTTCATAGCCGGTCTGGTGGATCATCTCCAGTTGTTCTGGTGAAAGGGTGCTAAAGAAGGCTTCACCACCTATCCACACTGAGGTATTTGTCAGGTAGTTAACCATTGTCAGATATCTTGCCTGCTCATACAGTTTTTGCCCTTGCAGCACTGAAATTGGGTTTTCTACGCCGTCAATAACGCCCTGGGTTAATGCGGGATAAACTTCGCCTAATGGCATGGGAGTTGGTGTTGCCCCCATCGCCTGAATGGCTTTTATTTGCATGACGTTATTAGGAACGCGAATTTTTAAACCTGCGAGATCGTCAACGGTGCGAATGGGTTTTTTCGAAATAATCTGTCGAGTGCCATAGAGATAATTATTCATTACCACATGAATTCCCTTTTTCTTCAGACTTTCATTTTTTTGTTTAAACCAGTCGCTTTCATATATTTTGAACAGTTTTTGCGGATCGTCAGTCAGATACGGTCCAAACAAAATCCCCAAATCGGGTTCATAATCGGCAAGAAAAGCCACATCACTCAAGGTTATGACATTCATGCCCATCATGGCTTGCTCGGTGACATCCTGTTTTGATCCCAATTGGGAGCTGGGATAGAGCGCAAGTGTTATTTCGCCATTACTTTTTTTATTTAATAGGTCTGCCCAGTAACGCATGACCACATCCAGGGGTTCTCCAGGGTTATTTTCATAGGCAACTTTTATTGAAATAGGTTTTGCCTGGATTATTGACGGTAAAAAAAGGGTACTGACAGTAATTAGCATCGCTATTATTTTGCTCATCTTTACTTACTCCATGCTAAGGAAATAAAACTCCAACATTGTTGTCGGGAGTGAAACCTTATGAAAAAGCAGTCATTACTGAAAAGTAGTCAGCGAATAGCAGAATGGCTGCAGATGTATCATAAATTCGTGCACCGGGTAATACTTTGCTGCTTTTAATCGGTTTTTAATGCATTTTTTGATTGTATATCTTAAAGTTATGTAATGCATGACGTTACAAGGAACACCCTCTGATGAGTTTAGTTATCGCTGATAAGATCTCTTATTCGGTTGATGATTTATTAAAAATAAAATCATTAATTTGGCTGCGGTTATTTTTAATTGTCAATACAGATAAAAACTAAGTGTTGACGCAGAATGGTGGTATCCATTAAGTTTATTTAGTGCTGATTTAATACATTTGCTGAACGTATAATTCATGCTGATATTAAAAGAAAGCCGTCATTCACTAAATAACTTGTTCGGCAAGGAAATCAGAGAGTAACGGATGATTCGTTACAACGGGGAAAGGCAGTAAATATTCACGTGGTGAATTTGTTATCAACTTGAAAACTTATTTTACTGGGTTCCTTCTGATCATGTGAGTGAACGCAGTGATTAATGATTAACGTTAAGTGCTAACCAGAGCACTTTTTATGAAGTTAAATTAATAATATCTATTATTTATGAATGAGGAAGCCTGTTTATTATATGGAAATACTTTTAACAATTTTAATTCTTACGTTGGTAGTATCATTAACCAGCGTGCTTACACGTCTGTCTCCTGTCCAGATACCACTTCCTTTAATCCAGATTGCCGCTGGCGCAGTACTGGCCCAGCCTATATTTGGTCTGCATGTGGAATTCAATCCTGAACTTTTTCTCTTATTGTTTATACCACCCCTGTTGTTTGCTGAAAGTTCAAAAATACAACCTAAAGAATTGATCAAGCACAGCCGGGAAATTATCAGCCTGGCACTTGTGTTGGTACTAATCACTATTTTTGGTGTCGGCTATGTGATTCATTTACTCTTACCGAATGTGCCGCTCATCGCTGCTTTCGCATTAGCCGCCGTGTTGTCGCCTACCGATGCCGTGGCGTTGCTGGGGATTGTCGGGAAAGGGCGTATCAGCAAAAACATCCAGGAAGTGCTCGAAGGCGAAGCGTTGATGAATGATGCTTCCGGCCTGGTGGCGTTGAAATTTGCTGTTGCAGTGACGATGGGAACGATGGAATTCAGCGTTCATGGCGCAACCATTGCGTTTTTTGTCGTTGCGTTGGGCGGTATTGCCGTGGGGATCGCTGTTACCTGGTTATATGGTAAAGGGCTGCTGTTGATCAGCCGATATGCTCACGATGAACCTTCCATTCAGATTGTATTGATGCTTCTGTTGCCGTTTATTGTTTATCTGGTTGCGGAACATTTTGGCTTATCTGGCATTCTTGCCGCTGTCGCCGCGGGGTTAACAACCAGTCGCATTGGCGTAGTCCACCACGCGCCTATTCGCCTGAGAATTAAAGCTAAAAGTAGCTGGTCGATGCTTGAATATGTCTTTAACGGCATGGTGTTTCTGATTTTAGGCTTACAACTGCCGGGCATTATTTCGGAATCACTGATCCGTGCAGAAAACGATCCACTGGTGGACACCGGATCGCTGCTCCTTGATGTCATTTGGATCTACCTGGCGTTAATGGTTGTGCGCCTGGGCTGGCTTTGGCTGATGCGTCTGTATAGCCGTAAACGACCCGGCAAACATCCGATGCTGTTTGCTGGATATAAAACGCGTCATATGCTGCTGGCGACCTTTGCGGGGGTGCGCGGAGCTATCACGCTTGCGGGGGTGCTTTCTATCCCGTTATTGCTGCCGGATGGCACACCTTTTCCCGGGCGTTACTTGCTGGTATTTCTCGCTACAGGTGTGATCCTCTTTTCGCTGGTTTGCGGCATTATTATTCTGCCGTTATTACTAGGGAAAAATGTGGGGATTTTCAGCGATAACCGACAAAAAGAAGAGGAAGCTGCCGATCTGTTTATGGCTAAAATGGCCATACTGAGTGTGCAAAAGACCGAGCAACGTTTGCTGCGCGCCAGAACAGAAAACCTCGATAACGAGTTGATTATGGAAACGGGGGCCAGAGTTATCGGTTATATGCGACATAGTGAAGAGGATATGTCGCCTAATGATAATTCCCTGCATATGCAGCGTGCGAAGCTGGAAAGAACATTTAATCTGGCGGCGTTAAATGCCAAACGCGCGGCTATTTACCAGATGCGCGCAAGGCAAGAAGTCAGTGATGAAACACTGGCAAAAATAGTCAGTGAATTAGATGTGCTGGAAACGTTAATCATGGATAGCCGATAATTTTATCGCTGCCAGTAATAGGGAATTAAATGATGGCTGAGAGTAATACTTTCAGCATCGTTTATTCCCTATGTATTTCCTTATGGGCAGAACAATCGCCTGGATTAATACTGCATTAATACAACATAGTGATATAAACCAAGAATCAATGTTTTTAATCTGTACTTAATTTATCGGTGATGTTGCCTGATGGAACGAATCATTGATTGTTTGGCGGTATCCAGATGGTTTCGCAACGCCGTTATTGCATCTAAATCGCTACGGCAAATCAGGGCGCTGAGAATGGTCATATGTTCATCAACAGCAATGATATTGCGCTGTTTGAGATCGCTTTCATCCCATTGATAGTGAAAATGAAAGATCACCGATATAATTTCAAGTGATTGATTAAAAAAGATGTTGTCAGCAGCGGATAACAGCATGGCATGAAAATCACGGTCTAATTGAGAAAACATTCGAAAGTTGCTGCCAATGCTGTCGCGCAGCGTCCGGTGGCGTTCGAGCATGGTTTTTGCTTGCAGCCAGCGAGGGTCATCATCGGGAAGGTTGAGAAAGTGTTGCAGGGAATGTGTTTCGAGCATTTCGCGCAGTTCGAACAATTGCTCGGCGTAGGATTGATCGAACTGCTTCATGCTCCATTGGCCGCGCTTTTCGCTTTGAATAAGATTATAACGACCGAATTTCAAAAGATATTCTCGTACCACTACCGGACTGACGCTTGCCGCTCGCGCCAGCTGAAGTTCGGAAAAGCTTTCTCCGGCGCGTAACTGGCGCAGGTTAATCATGGTGAAAAATGCCTGCTCGAAAAGACGGTTTTGCTCTTTCAGCGAGGCCGTGATGCAATCAAATCCATCGTTCTGTTCGGGTTTGCGGGCGATAACATAATTTTTCCCCACCAGGGTGAGCACGCCACATGCGCTTAAATGCTGGAGTATGTGGCGTACCGTAGTGCGACTGATGTTATACATTTCTGCCAGTCCGCTTTGTGAAGGCAGCGGAGAAGGAATATTGCCCCTCGCCATATCTTCAATCACCTGATTTATGACGCTATGACGTAAATTCTGCGAACGACTCATTCTTCCCTCCAGTCCGGCATTAAAAGCCGATTTAAAACATTTTTATGCGCGATCATCCGCATATTTTATGGGTAAATTCAGGCGCTCTTATAAATTCGACGATATCTGAAAGTCATAAAATAAAAGGAGCGGTGAATCATGTCCACAATGAAAGTATTAATTTGTCAGGAAATAAAGAATTTAGTATGGGAAGTCCGGGAAAGACCGGTGCCAGGCGATAATGAAGCATTAATTAAAATTAAAACTGTCGGGATTTGCGGTACAGATATTCATGCCTGGGCGGGCAATCAGCCATTTTTCAGTTATCCACGCGTTTTAGGCCATGAAATATGCGGGGAGATTATTGAATCAGGAAAAAACATTCACAATTTTAATATCGGACAGCAAGTTGCGGTAATTCCGTATATTTCTTGTCAGCAATGCCCGGCGTGTAAAAGCGGTCGTACCAATTGCTGTGAAAAAATTTCAGTCATTGGCGTGCATCAGGATGGCGGTTTTAGTGAGTATTTGAGCGTGCCGGTGGCGAACATTTTGCCCGCAGACGGTATTGACCCGCAGGCGGCAGCATTGATTGAACCTTTCGCTATTAGCGCTCATGCGGTGCGTCGCGCAGCCATTGCTCCCGGCGAGCAGGTGCTGGTGGTCGGGGCGGGGCCAATCGGTCTGGGCGCGGCGGCAATCGCTAAAGCCGATGGCGCACAGGTGGTGGTGGCGGATACCAGTCCGGCGCGCCGTGAACATGTGGCAACGCGTCTGGAATTACCTGTTCTGGACCCGTTAGCCGAAGATTTTGACGCGCAGCTGCGGGCGCAGTTTGGTGGTTCGCTGGCGCAGAAAGTGATTGACGCGACAGGTAATCAACATGCGATGAATAACACCGTAAATCTGATTCGTCACGGCGGCACGGTGGTATTTGTCGGCCTGTTTAAAGGTGAGTTGCAGTTCTCCGATCCGGAATTCCATAAAAAAGAAACGACGATGATGGGCAGCCGCAACGCCACGCCGGAAGATTTCGCTAAAGTCGGTCGATTGATGGCGGAAGGGAAAATCACTGCCGACATGATGTTAACCCACCGCTATCCGTTCGCCACGCTGGCAGAAACCTACGAGCGCGATGTGATTAACAATCGTGAGTTGATTAAGGGCGTAATTACTTTCTGATAAGGCGAGATTATTAAAGTTGCCATGCAGCGTCCGGGGAAGTGTTGGGCGCTGTTTTTTTTCTGTTTCTCAATAATGTTTTGTAGGTCGGAGAAGGTGTGTAGGTCGCACCTTATGCGACCTACACATCAGTCAGGAATTACCCTTCACGTTCTACCACTTTAATTTCCACCATGCCGATCCCGAGCTTACGCGGCGAGTGCCCGAGGATATTCCCTTCGTTGGTTGAGACAGGTTCCGGTGGCACAATTACCAGTGTGTCGGCATCGGTTGGGTTATCGAAATGCAGTGTGGTGGTGGTCACTTCATTGCCCAGCACAAGGGTTTGTTCTTCATTGCCTACGCGTACCGGAATAGGACGGCTGGCGTTATTGCCGTATGCTTTGGCGGTAATCACCAGGTCAAATTTCTTCGGCAGCGGATGCTTGTACTCGATTTTTACTTCATCGCCCAGCTGTGCGTTGGACCAGCGGCCCCACGACTCTGGACGAGAAATCCCGCTAAACTGTTTCACCTCTTCTGGCGCACCAGCGACGTTAAAGATGAAACTGTCGGCTTTGTAGCGAATATCGTTATCAACAATCTTTAGCGTATCGACATTGCCTTTGTAACGCGCCATGTCGATGACCGTATCTTTAAATGCCGTTTTGCCCTTCCATATTGCTTTGTCAACATGCTGAACAATTTGCTGACCGCCAAGCTGCCCTTGCGAGACACACCAGTCGGTGGAAAGTGCCAGTTCCGGAGCCCAGAGTTGTGCCATCTTATAGCAACGGTCAACCCAGACGAAATTGTCGCGTGGAGCGAAATCAGCCAGCTGGAAACGCAGCGGTGCTGAGTATTCGCTTTCCGGCAGCGGTTCCACGCGTTTGTCTGAAACCCGCAACAGCAGCGGCAAACGGAAATGGCTACCTGAGAAGGCAATCATGTTTTTCTGCTGGTCGATGGTGAACTCTTTCATCTCTTTAGGGAATTTCCACAGGCGGATGATATCCGGCTTCCACGCCAATGTTTTCTCTTTGATATTGAGGAAGATTTCCGACATCGACTGCCCGGATAAACTGCTACGGCCAAGTCCGAGATAGTTATCGCCACCGAGAATGTCCAGCACCGTCGCGCCGTTATCCATCGTATTACGCTTCACTGCCAGCGTCTCTTGCTGCGGCTTGTCGCCACGGATGACAAAAAACAGGTTATTGCGATCCTGCTTATTAAGGTATTTCCACGCCGTATTGTTCATCGCTAAATGGTCAGAAGAGACGACGATGACGGTATCTTTAAACCACGGTGACGCTTTGATTTTGTTGATAAACGTCGCAATATTCTCCTGGCTGCAACTTACCGCGCTGAATGACTGATTCGGCTTACCGTCAAAATCATATTTTTTGCGGTTACAGGTGCGCGAGATAAAACCATCCGGGTGATGGGTATCGACTGTCAGGGTAAACAGTGAGAATCGCTGACCTGAGCGGGAAAGCTCTTCAAATTTTTTCCACGCTTCATCGAGAACGGTATCGTCGTAGAATCCCCAGTCGTTGCGATAGTGCGGGTCGGCCACCACGCTTTTCAGCTCTTCTGAGCCGTATAAGTGGTCGAAGCCGTGCGATTTCAGGAACACATCTTTACCGGCAAAACGCAGATTCGCGCCCTGCACGAAATAGTTCTGATAACCCGAGTTTTTCAGAATATCGCCCAGACAGATGTTCTGCGGGAAGAAGCTGGAAACAGAAGCGGAGGCGTTGCCTTCAAATGGGGCAAACAGCGGTATGCCGCACTGAGAAGCCACCATGCCCGCAATCGTGTAATCCGTTCCTGGCAGCTGCTGCGTGTGGCTGAAATCCAGGCCTTCATTTTTCAACGCGCCCAGTTCAGGCGTGAGATCCGGGAAAGCCTCGTTATCAAAATAGGTCCGCTCGAGACTTTCGCCGTAGATATAAACCAGGTTGAGTTTCGGGTCAGGGATAGTTTTCGACGGCTCTTTATAATAAGCCGCAAAGTCCGGGTCGCCGTCGCGTGACTGGGATTTCACCAGTTCCGTTATCTGACGAAATGCCGGGCTGGCATCCACTGAACCCAGCGCCAGTAAGAGTGCCAGCAGGCTGTAACCAAAATGGTGCGGATGATGACGACGACGGCGCAGGATCCAGCCCAGCGCACCGAACACCGCCGCCAGCCCCAGCACAATGCCGATACCAGGCAGGATGTATTTGCTGACACCAGCACCGGTCAGGCTGTTGGTTAAGGTATAGAGAACCGCGTCGTTAATACCATCGCCAGTAAAATAGTCGCTGGCAAACAGGGTGATATTTAAAACGACAAATAGCCCCAGTACCGTTAATGTGGCTGCAAACCACCAGGTGTTACGTCCCGCTTTCCATGCGTAAATCAGCACAGAGGCGAGAAAAAGGGCGAAAGAGAGTAGTTCTGACAACGGGCGATCCTCACTAAACCGGGCCGTTTAGCCAACGTTTAAGCTTTTTGAGAAGCACAATGTAATGGCGTCGCCATATTGCTGCAATTCTAGTGTCAAAAAAATGCGATGTTGTTAGGAATTAGTTTATAAACAGACTTTTTTGATCGCGGTCGCTTCCCGTGTAACAGGGGTAAAACCGTCCAGGAGCAGGGAAAAGGGCAGGAGAGAGCCGCGTCAGCCGGGTAACAGCTAAAACGCGGCGTTTCGCGGTTCAGGAAATGAAGTTCAGCCCCTGCTTTAACACCAGATCGCAGGCTTTGGTTTTCACCTTTTCTGCCAGCGGAGTCGTTCCAATATTATCCAGATTGAGTTGCTGACCATCTTTGGTTTTCAGCAAACCCTGAATGCCATCCAGATAGTTGGTGTCTTCTTTTTGCTCTTCACTGTTCAGGCCCAGTTTTTCCAGTACCTGATTCTTGATGTTTTCGGCATCGGTTACCGAAGCCAGCTTTTGCTTCGCGCAGTATTGCAGAATGCCTGCGGCGTTGTTCATGTTATCTGCGCTTAAGGCCTGGTTCCCGTTGCTAAGCAAGTTAGTTAATGACGCGAGCGACCAACCGCCTTCCTGTGTCGTGTTGTTTTGGTTGCCAAGTTCGCTGGCGGCGCTGGAGAGCGCATCTTTCCAGGACGCAGCATGCACCCCGGTGGAAATTAATGCGCTGGCGGCAATGGCACAGCACAGAAGATGTTTAATAGTTTTCATCATCATTACTCAAGGTTGAATTGTGTCGCAGTATACCGCCAGAAACGGGGATTAATACTCTTTACCTGTTACACGGCTACGGTAGCTATCCCAGTTGAAGATCACCCACAAACTGTTACCCAGGCGCATACGGTCCATCACGCGTTCGCCCAGCAACTTGGTCATCTCTTCCATATTACTGTTGGTCAGCATCCCGGTTGGGCGTTTGGAAGAAGAGCGGCGATCGACGATCTGGTTGATGATCACTTTTTCGTATTTCGATTCGGTCTGCACGCCGATCTCATCGATCACCAGCAGATCAACGTTACTCAGATCGTTAAGCAGTTGTTCTTCGCTGGTACCGCTATTCCTGAAGGTATCTTTCATCGCCGACATAATATCGGCCACGGTGATGATCAATACGGATTTACCGCGTAGCAGCAGCTCGTTGCAGATTGCCGCCGCCAGATGGTTTTTGCCGGTTCCTGGCTTACCAGAAAAGATGAAGCTGGCGATGTTGCCGTCAAACTCTTCGACATACTGGCGCGCTTTGCTTAACGCATTCATTTGCCCTTCACACTCAACGCGATAGTTCTCAAAGGAGCAGTTCTGATGCAGTGGACGAATACCGGAGCGGTTAAAGGTGCGCTGCATTTTCATCGCCCGATTTTCACGTTCGAGAGCGGCGGAGCGGATCGCCCCTTGTTCTTTCTGCCAGGCCAGTAATTCTTCACCCGTTTTGAACGCAGGTTTGATATGGGCAGGCATCATTTTTTGCAGGCGTTGCATCAGGTCGCCAACGTTTTTCATCGTTACCCTCTGAATCCTGGTGGAATTTGGCTGTCAGGTTCACTGACCGTATTCACATCTCGTTTCGGCAGTCCGCCGTTGCTGGCACGACCGATTTGCAGGCTGCGCGCCAGTTTTTGTTGCCACTGCACATGGTGAAAGACTTTGCCTTCTGCCTGCCAGTAGGCAATGAATGACGCCAGTTCTTCGGCGGTCACCGGCTCTCTTAGTGCCACGCCCCATAGCGCCGCCAGGCGGATAAAGTCGGCATCGGGTTGCCAGTCCGGATACATGGCAAATTTCCCCATGGGTACGGCAACGGGAGCGGTTTGCGGTTCCTGATAGAGTTGATCGTCCAGAGCGACATCGCTTCCCGGACGCGCCAGCTTTTCTACCAGCGCCAGCAGTTCAGCCAGGCGTGCAGGAGTGATGGCATAAAACGCCGGGGCATTGTTAGCAAATACGGCAACCACACCGCCTTCAGCTTTTGCCAGAACGGTTTGGTGATCGTGTACCAGGGCGTCAATACCAACGACGTCCGGGGTCAAAACTCTGGAAGACATACTGTTTCTCAAATATGGAACGATGAACGAGAAGGGAGATAACTTTTATAGTAACACACGGAGGAGAGGAGGCTGTCTCTCATCCGCGTGCTTTAAGTGAGGCAATTTTATACGCGAGGGCGCTTGCGGTACAACCATAATCCAGGAATGGAAAGACCGATGGATAACGCACCAACAATCGATGAAGCTGTAAGAAAGTTGGTTAACAGGGTAATCATCAACGGTTCGCTGTAACCTAGCTGGCTGATTTTTACCGCCGAAATCATTGCGGTATAAGCTGATATGCCAGGGAACATAGGGATAACAGCCGCCACGGTAAACACTTTCGGATGCGCCAGATACCAGCGCGACCATTGAATACCAATGGTGCCGACCAGCATAGAGGCCATAAAGGTTGACCATTCAATATTCAGCCCGCTGGTCATTAAGATCATTCGGGAACCATGACCTATCGCACCAAGCAGCGCACACCAGCGTAACGCTCGAACGGGAACGTTGAACACCATCGCAAAGCCGACCGCAGGAATGGCGGCGAGGATCATATCCTGCGCCAACGCTAACAGAAATTCGATCACACCCATCCGCGTAGCCCCCAAATCGTCAGTGCCATTACTACGCCGACACAGGTAGCCAGTGTCAGCAGACTGGCGATTGCCCAGCGTGCCAGTCCGGTATTGATGTGGCCTTTAAACATATCGGCGACGGCATTTATCAACGGAAAGCCCGGCACCAGCAGCAGAACGCTGGCGGCCATCGCAATGGTGGGGGTATTGCTGAAAGTGGGAAGTTGCAAAAGCAATCCGGAAATGGTGGTGGCGGCGAAAGCGGTGAGGCAAAAGTTGATCTGTGGATGAAGATGACGTTGTGCCAGCAGCTGGCGGATATACATCGCGGCCGTACTGGCCAGGAAGGTGATGACGGCACCATCCCAGCCACCTTTATTGAGTTTACAGAAACAGGCGCAGGAAAGGCCAACCATTAAGGCTACCAGCCATCTTGGGTAACGTAATGGCTGAATTTGGCTAAATCGTTTCTCTACGCCTTTGTAATCCAGCAGATGATGCTCCGCCAGAATTACAATGTGCTGGACTTCAGTCACCACATGCATATTAATGCCGCGATCGTGATTTTTACGTGTCGATGTCAGGCATTGCCCATCTTTAATGGTTGTCAGCACTATGGCGTTCGAAGAGATAGAACTCTCGACGCTGTCCATTCCCAACGCCCGACCCAGTCGTGAGGAAAGCTCATCAACCAACGCGCTTTCCGCACCATGTTGCAAAAGAAATAATCCACACTGGATACAAAGCCGTGTTACGGCTCGCTGTTGCTCAGTTTGCATAACTCGCCCTTTGTCATAGACGTGCTGCGTATTGTTCAGATAATGAGAATCCATTTGTATCATGAAGCACGGTTGTTTTGCGGTAGGTTAAGATCAAAATTGCGCTGATTAATCCTGGTTATCGGGAGATGCTCGGTGATAAAAAGCGAATTATCTCTCGCCGTAAACAAACTATCGCATGAATATTATCACTATAATGAATTTGTTATTTGGCCTTTACGAGTCAGGATAATAGATAGCTGGGCGCGTTTTTTTATGTTAACAAGTTAAAACCATCAGATTTTATTGAATAAATATTGATTGTGTGATTCCCGCACTCTGCGGGAAGAGATATTATTTAATTATAAATTAAATGAATGAGATTTCTGTTTTTCATTAAGTATTTCTAACAACTTAATGTAGATATTTTAAATGTCTCCAGGCTATTTCACCAGGTTATCATTTGATGCTAACCTTCTGACACATGCAGTGGAGTTGTTGTGCAGCAGGAGTATGCTGATATGAAAGTGAATGCTAAGGATAATTTATTCGCTTAATCTATTAATTTGCTGGAAATATTTAAGGGATGAATGCCTTGAATAAACCATCATGATTTTTAGACAGTGGATGTGGAGGAAATATGTTGCCAGGATGCTGCAAAAATGGAATTGTTATCAGTAAAATACCTGTTATGCAAGCAGGGTTAAAAGAGGTCATGAGGACTCACTTCCCTGAATATGAAATAATATCCAGCGCCTCTGCGGAGGACCTTACCTTATTACAATTACGTCGTTCCGGATTAGTCATTGCTGATTTGGCCGGTGAAAGTGAAGATCCACGTTCCGTTTGTGAGCATTATTACTCTTTAATCTCACAATATCGGGAAATTCACTGGGTTTTCATGGTGTCACGCTCCTGGTATTCCCAGGCAGTAGAATTGCTCATGTGCCCTACGGCGACGTTATTGTCTGATGTTGAACCCATTGAGAATCTGGTCAAGACCGTACGTTCCGGCAATACGCACTCAGAGCGTATCAGCGCCATGCTGACCTCTCCGGCAATGACTGAAACTCATGATTTTAGCTATCGCTCCGTCATTCTCACTCTTTCAGAGCGCAAGGTACTGCGGCTATTAGGTAAAGGATGGGGCATCAACCAGATAGCTTCATTGCTTAAGAAAAGTAATAAAACTATTAGCGCCCAAAAAAACAGTGCGATGCGTCGACTGGCAATTCACAGCAACGCTGAAATGTATGCATGGATAAATAGCGCGCAGGGTGCAAGAGAACTTAACTTGCCTTCTGTTTATGGAGATGCCGCAGAATGGAACACAGCCGAATTAAGAAGAGAAATGTCGCACTCATAGAAAAATGCGTCATGAGTAGTATCGGTATTGAGAGTTTATTCAGAAAGTTTGCGGGTAACCCTTATAAGCTCCATACCTATACCAGTCAGGAGTCATTTCAGGATGCCATGTCGCGGATCTCGTTTGCGGCGGTCATTTTTTCTTTTTCTGCCATGAGAAGTGCGCGCAGAGAGGGATTATCCTGCCTGACTGAACTGGCGATTAAGTTTCCGCGTACCCGGCGTTTAGTTATTGCGGATGATGATATTGAAGCTCGGCTGATTGGTTCATTGTCGCCATTACCGCTGGACGGTGTATTAAGTAAAGCGTCAACGCTGGAGATTTTTCATCAGGAACTCTTTTTGTCATTAAATGGTGTACGTCAGGCGACCGATCGACTGAACAATCAGTGGTACATTAACCAAAGCCGGACGTTAAGCCCGACGGAGAGAGAAATATTGCGCTTTATGTCGCGTGGCTACTCAATGACACAAATTGCCGAGCAGCTTAAACGCAATATTAAAACGATCCGTGCACATAAATTTAATGTGATGTCGAAACTGGGCGTCAGTTCTGATGCAGGGTTGTTGGAGGCCGCAGATATTCTGTTATGTATGCGGCATTGCGAAACAAGTAATGTGTTGCATCCTTATTAATCCGCATGATGCCGGGTTTACTTCCCCGGCAGTGCTTTCATTTCAGCGTACAATCGCCACATTGCTGCACATCCGGTAAGCGATAACGCTGGCAGCAAGTGCGGCGCACCAGCAGGCCGTCGCGTAGCACCACGGTACGCCAGAGTGGATTATCTTCACCGGTAGTAAGCGTTTTCTCAAAAAAGAGGGCATAGCGCAGCGATTCAACCGTCGCCTCGCCGAGCAGCTGTTTCATCTCAGTCAGATACCAGTTGATCAAATAACCGGTATTGCTCCAGATAAGTTTGCCGTTAATCTCTCCCGTTGCTTCTAGTGCCTGCACAACCGGAACCAGCGCCTGGCTGATTAACGTTTCCATTCGCTGCTGCGGCGAATGTAGTGTTGCGTTTTTATCTTCACACACATCGACCCAGAAACAGGCGGCGCGTCCGGTTTCGTGAAACTCAACGTGGACATGTTCCGGCGACACATCTAATGCTTTTTCCTGAGTCAGCAGCGCCAGCATTAATGGTGGTACCATCAGGCCGATATACCATTGCGCCCACAGTGAGATCAGCGGTTTGTTTTCGCGGATCATCAAAGGTTGGTTGCGGTAGATATGATCGGAATAGACCGCGAGTAGAGAACTTAGCGCATTAGGTGATGACCATTGCGCCAGCGTCATGGCGTTAAGTGGGGCGGGTTCATCCAGGCGGATAAACTCCAGCAAATGTTCACGATGTTCGGCGATCGTCGCCCGCACGGCTTGTGCAAGCCCAGCATCCTGCGGCTGGAGATGCGTTCGCCAGATAACATCTTCATAGAGCGGTGCGGAACGATAGGCCATAATCGTGATAGTAATCTAAATGATAATTATTGCTAATCCTATCGATAGGTTTACCCGATAGCAAGGGATTTCTCTGGCTTGCAAATGATAAAAATTATCATATGATATTAGTTATCATTATCAATGAAAGAGATGAAACCATGTTGCAACGTACGCTGGGCAGTGGCTGGGGAGTGTTGCTGCCGGGATTGCTGATTGCAGGGCTGATGTATGCGGATTTATCGCCGGATCAATGGCGGATTGTCATTCTGATGGGATTGGTATTGACGCCGGTGATGTTGTATCACAAACAGTTACGGCATTACGTTTTGCTACCATCGTGCCTGGCGCTTATTGCTGGCATCATGCTGATGATAATGAATTTGAATCAGGGGTGATAAAACAGTGAAGAGACAAGAAAAGAAGTAAAGATAATTGGTGCGAGGGGGGGGACTTGAACCCCCACGTCCGTAAGGACACTAACACCTGAAGCTAGCGCGTCTACCAATTCCGCCACCTTCGCACAGTCATCTTACTTTTTTTGATATCGCCTCGTTTGGTGCGAGGGGGGGGACTTGAACCCCCACGTCCGTAAGAACACTAACACCTGAAGCTAGCGCGTCTACCAATTCCGCCACCTTCGCCCAGTGCGAGCAATATCAACGTGGTTTTTGGTGCGAGGGGGGGGACTTGAACCCCCACGTCCGTAAGGACACTAACACCTGAAGCTAGCGCGTCTACCAATTCCGCCACCTTCGCATACCATCAATTCTTAAAAAGAATTGCTACCACGGAGGCGCATTCTAGTGGTTTTCAGCTTTTCGTCAATAGTTAATTATCGACAGAGGTGTAATTGCTGGAAAAATGTCCATCAGCGGATTGTGGATAATTCGTTTGTCGGTCAGATAAGGCGTGTACGCCGCATCCGACACGGTATGCGGCGATATATATCAGATACTCAACCTTTCTTCGCCTGGCGGGTCATAATGGCGCGATACACCTTGAAGCGCCCGGTTTGCGCAATCACTTCGTGGAAACCAAATGTCTCATCCAGCACGTCCGGGTAAGGCAGGAAGGCGTTCGCTACAATTCGCAACTCGCCGCCGCTGTTCAGATGACGCACCGCGCCGCGAATCAGCGTTTGCGCGGCATCCAGGCTGGTTTGCATCCCATCGTGGAACGGCGGGTTGGAGATTATCATATCAAAGCGACCTTTCACCTCGGAAAAGACGTTACTGGCAAAGACTTCACCTTCAACACCGTTGGTCGCAAGTGTTGCGCGGCTGGCTTCTACCGCTGGTGCAGAAACATCACACAGAGTGAGGCGGATCTTCGGTGAATGGCGCGCAAAAGCAACGGAAAGCACTCCCGCGCCGCAGCCGACATCCAGCACTTTACCTTTCGTGTGTGGAGTTAGCGTCGAGAGCAGCAACTGACTGCCGACATCCAGACCGTCGCGGCTAAACACGCCCGGCAGTGTTTTGACCGTCAAGCCATCGACGCTGTATTCGCCCCAGAATTTATTGGCATCAAATACCGGCTGCTTTTCCAGACGACCAAAATAGAGGCCGCAGCGACGGGCGCTGTCTACCTTATTCAACGGCGCATAATCGGCCAGCATCTGCTCGGCGCTGCGCACGCCGCTGCGGTTCTCGCCAACGACAAAAATATCCGTGCCCACCGGAAGCAGAGAAAGTAAATTCATCAACTGGAACTGGGCTTCCGGTTTGTTCTTCGGCCAGTAGTAGATCAGCGTATCGCAATCTGCGACGTCATCTGCCGTGGCGACCAGGCTAAAACGGGCGTTATCCCCCATCTGGCGGCTTAACACCTGCCAGTGGTGGAATTGCTGGGTATGAGCACGGCTGGCCGCGGTATCTAAACGCGCGGGCAGGTCATCCTGTAAGTCTCCGGCAAACAGAATACGGCTTTGTTCGAAATCATCACTGTGACGCAGCAAGACTTCACTTGCCGGGGTAAATGCAGACATGGAATGCTCCTCAATTGATACTGGCGGCGATTATAGCCATATGTTGGCGCGGTATCGACGAATTTGCTATATTTGCGCCCCTGACAACAGGAGCGATTCGCTATGACATCCCGACGAGACTGGCAGTTACAGCAACTGGGCATTACCCAGTGGTCGCTGCGTCGCCCTGGCGCGTTGCAGGGGGAGATTGCCATTGCGATCCCGCCACACGTCCGTCTGGTGATGGTGGCAAACGATCTTCCCGCCCTGACCGATCCTCTGGTGAGCGATGTTCTGCGTGCGTTAACTGTCAGCCCCGATCAAGTGCTGCAACTGACGCCAGAAAAAATCGCGATGCTGCCGCAAGGCAGCCGCTGCAACAGCTGGCGGTTGGGTACTGACGAACCGCTATCACTGGAAGGCGCTCAGGTGACATCACCGGCGCTCACCGAATTACGGGCAAACCCAACGGCACGCGCCGCGTTATGGCAACAAATTTGCACATATGAACACGATTTCTTCCCTCGAAACGACTGATTTACTAGCGGCTTTCCACATTGAACAACGCGCCCACACCTTTCCGTGGAGTGAAAAAACCTTTGCCAGCAACCAGGGCGAGCGCTATCTCAACTTTCAGTTAACGCAAAACGGCAAAATGGCGGCGTTTGCGATTACGCAAGTGGTGCTGGATGAAGCTACATTGTTCAATATTGCGGTCGATCCTGACTATCAGCGTCAGGGACTGGGAAGGGCGCTGCTGGAACATCTGATCGACGAACTGGAAAAACGCGGCGTGGCGACGCTATGGCTGGAAGTCCGTGCCTCAAATGCTGCCGCCATTGCCCTGTACGAAAGTTTAGGCTTTAACGAGGCGACGATTCGCCGCAATTACTACCCCACCACGGACGGTCGCGAAGACGCCATCATCATGGCGTTACCAATCAGTATGTAAGACAAGGTGGAATAATGAAGTGGGACTGGATTTTCTTTGATGCCGATGAAACGCTGTTTACCTTTGACTCATTCACCGGCCTGCAGCGGATGTTTCTTGATTACAGCGTCACCTTTACCGCTGAAGATTTTCAGGACTATCAGGCCGTTAACAAGCCACTGTGGGTGGATTATCAAAACGGCGCGATCACTTCATTACAGCTTCAGCACGGGCGGTTTGAGAGCTGGGCCGAACGGCTGAACGTCGAACCGGGTAAACTCAACGAGGCCTTTATTAATGCGATGGCGGAAATCTGTACGCCGTTGCCGGGGGCGGTTTCCCTGCTTAACGCCATTCGTGGCAACGCCAAAATCGGCATCATCACCAACGGCTTTAGCGCCTTGCAACAGGTACGTCTGGAACGCACGGGCCTGCGTGATTACTTCGATTTGCTGGTGATTTCCGAAGAAGTTGGCGTTGCCAAACCGAATAAGAAAATTTTCGATTATGCGCTGGAACAGGCGGGCAATCCTGACCGTTCACGCGTGCTGATGGTTGGCGACACTGCTGAGTCCGATATTCTCGGTGGCATCAACGCCGGGCTTGCGACCTGCTGGCTGAATGCGCACAATCGCGAGCAACCAGAAGGCATCGCGCCCACCTGGACCGTTTCTTCGTTGCACGAACTGGAGCAGCTCCTGTGTAAACACTGATTGCCTCCCCCCCGTTGATGGGTAAAATAGCCGCAATTTTTCGTTTTCAACAAGCGCGGCGCGATGCCGCTTACTCAAGAAGAAAGAATTATGACGTTGTCTCCTTATTTGCAAGAGGTGGCGAAGCGCCGCACTTTTGCCATTATTTCTCACCCGGACGCCGGTAAGACTACCATCACCGAGAAGGTGCTGCTGTTCGGACAGGCCATTCAGACCGCCGGTACAGTAAAAGGCCGTGGCTCTAACCAGCACGCTAAGTCGGACTGGATGGAGATGGAAAAGCAGCGTGGGATCTCCATCACTACGTCTGTGATGCAGTTTCCGTATCACGACTGCCTGGTTAACTTGCTCGATACCCCGGGGCACGAAGACTTCTCGGAAGATACCTATCGTACCCTGACGGCGGTGGACTGCTGCCTGATGGTTATCGACGCCGCAAAAGGTGTAGAAGATCGTACCCGTAAGCTGATGGAAGTTACCCGTCTGCGCGATACGCCGATCCTCACCTTTATGAACAAACTTGACCGTGATATCCGCGACCCGATGGAACTGCTCGATGAAGTTGAGAACGAGCTGAAAATCGGCTGCGCACCGATCACCTGGCCGATTGGCTGCGGCAAGCTGTTTAAAGGCGTTTACCACCTTTATAAAGATGAAACCTATCTCTATCAGAGCGGTAAAGGCCACACCATTCAGGAAGTCCGCATTGTTAAAGGGCTGAATAACCCGGATCTCGACGCTGCGGTTGGTGAAGATCTGGCACAGCAGCTGCGTGACGAACTGGAGCTGGTGAAAGGCGCGTCTAATGAGTTCGACAAAGAGCTGTTCCTTGCGGGCGAAATCACCCCGGTATTCTTTGGTACTGCGCTGGGTAACTTCGGCGTCGATCATATGCTGGATGGCCTGGTGGAGTGGGCGCCTGCGCCGATGCCGCGTCAGACCGATACCCGTACCGTAGAAGCGAGCGAAGATAAATTTACCGGCTTCGTATTTAAAATTCAGGCCAACATGGACCCGAAACACCGCGACCGCGTGGCGTTTATGCGCGTGGTATCCGGTAAATATGAAAAAGGCATGAAGCTGCGCCAGGTGCGCACCGCGAAAGATGTGGTGATCTCCGACGCGCTGACCTTTATGGCGGGTGACCGTTCGCACGTTGAAGAAGCGTATCCTGGCGATATCCTTGGTCTGCACAACCACGGCACCATTCAGATCGGCGACACCTTTACCCAGGGTGAGATGATGAAGTTCACCGGTATTCCGAACTTCGCGCCAGAACTGTTCCGTCGTATCCGCCTGAAAGATCCGCTGAAGCAAAAACAGCTGCTCAAAGGGCTGGTACAGCTTTCCGAAGAGGGCGCGGTGCAGGTGTTCCGTCCGATCTCCAACAACGATTTGATCGTTGGCGCGGTTGGTGTGCTGCAGTTTGATGTGGTGGTAGCGCGCCTGAAGAGCGAATACAACGTTGAAGCAGTGTATGAGTCAGTCAACGTTGCCACTGCCCGCTGGGTAGAATGTGCGGACGCGAAGAAATTCGAAGAGTTCAAGCGTAAGAACGAAAGCCAACTGGCGCTTGATGGCGGCGATAACCTCGCTTACATCGCTACCAGCATGGTCAATCTGCGCCTGGCGCAGGAACGTTATCCGGACGTTCAGTTCCACCAGACCCGCGAGCATTAATTCTAGCCTCCAGGGCGCGGTAGCCGCTGCGCCCTGTCAATTTCCCTTCCTTATTAGCCGCTTACGGAATGTTCTTAAAACATTCACTTTTGCTTATGTTTTAGCTGATATCCCGAGCGGTTTCAAAATTGTGATCTATATTTAACAAAGTAATGACATTTCTGACGGCGTTAAATACCGTTCAATGCGTAGATATCAGTATCTAAAGCCGTCGATTGTCATTCTACCGATATTAATAACTGATTCAGAGGCTGTAATGGTCGTTATTCATCACCCATCGCTTTTGTGATGGCGACCATTGACTTCTGTAGAGGGTGAAGTCTCTCCCTATTCAGCAATGCAACCTCGTGTTGCCAGGCTCAAATTACGAGCAAACATACAGGAATAAATCGATGACTATGACAAGACTGAAGATTTCGAAAACTCTGCTGGCTGTAATGTTGACCTCTGCCGTCGCGACCGGCTCTGCCTACGCAGAAAACAACGCGCAGACTACCAATGAAAGCGCAGGGCAAAAAGTCGATAGCTCTATGAATAAAGTCGGTAATTTCATGGATGACAGTGCCATCACCGCGAAAGTGAAGGCAGCCCTGGTGGACCATGACAACATCAAGAGCACCGATATCTCTGTCAAAACCGATCAAAAAGTCGTGACCCTGAGCGGTTTCGTTGAAAGCCAGGCTCAGGCCGAAGAGGCGGTGAAAGTGGCGAAAGGTGTTGAGGGCGTGACCTCTGTCAGCGACAAACTGCACGTTCGCGACGCTAAAGAAGGCTCTGTGAAAGGCTACGCGGGTGACACCGCCACTACCAGTGAAATCAAAGCCAAACTGCTGGCAGATGACATTGTCCCTTCCCGTCATGTGAAAGTTGAAACCACCGATGGCGTGGTCCAGCTCTCCGGTACCGTAGATTCTCAGGCACAGAGCGACCGTGCTGAAAGTATCGCCAAAGCGGTAGATGGTGTGAAAAGCGTTAAAAATGATCTGAAAACTAAGTAATTCGTCGTAATTCGACCTCCCGAACTTTGTCGGGAGGCGCGATGTGCACCACACTAAAAATATCGCATTGAGTGATTTTCACGCTCATATCAAGCGGTGACATTAACTATGGTAAAGGAGACGCTTATGTTTCGTTGGGGCATCATATTTCTGGTTATCGCGTTAATCGCCGCCGCACTTGGGTTTGGTGGTCTGGCCGGTACTGCTGCAGGCGCAGCTAAAATTGTCTTTGTCGTCGGGATTATTCTGTTCCTGGTGAGTTTGTTCATGGGCCGAAAACGACCCTAGATTTCAGACCATTAAGAAAATTTTATCCAAAGCCAGTCCAGCGGACTGGCTTTTGCGGTTTTAGCGAATAATAAATTGCGTTACTTTGTCATTCTTTCACAACAAAAACAGGAAGGCAGAGGTGGGGCAGCGAATACCTGTAACGCTTGGTAATATTGCGCCGTTGTCGCTAAGGCCGTTCCAGCCTGGACGGATTGCTCTGGTGTGCGAAGGCGGCGGACAACGTGGAATTTTCACGGCTGGCGTGCTGGATGAGTTTATGCGCGCGCAGTTTAATCCTTTCGATCTTTATCTCGGCACATCTGCCGGGGCGCAGAACCTCTCGGCGTATATCTGCAATCAGCCCGGTTACGCGCGCAAAGTCATCATGCGTTACACCACAAAACGCGAATTTTTCGATCCATTGCGCTTTGTCCGTGGAGGAAATCTTATCGATCTCGACTGGCTGGTGGAGGCCACCGCAAGCCAGATGCCGTTGCAAATGGATACCGCAGCGCGGTTATTTGACAGCGGCAAATCGTTTTATATGTGCGCCTGTCGTCAGGATGACTATGCGCCGAATTACTTTTTGCCAACTAAACAAAACTGGCTGGATGTGATTCGCGCCTCCAGTGCGATACCTGGCTTTTATCGTAGCGGAGTGTCGCTGGAAGGTATTAACTACCTGGATGGTGGGATCAGTGATGCGATCCCGGTTAAAGAGGCGGCAAGGCAGGGAGCAAAAACGTTGGTCGTCATCCGCACTGTGCCGTCACAAATGTACTACACGCCACAGTGGTTCAAACGCATGGAACGCTGGCTGGGTGACAGTAGCCTGCAGCCGCTGGTCAATCTGGTGCAGCATCATGAAACCAGCTATCGTGAGATTCAGCAATTTATTGAGAAACCACCGGGCCAGCTGCGGATATTCGAAATTTATCCGCCGAAGCCATTGCATAGTATTGCGCTCGGCAGTCGGATTCCGGCGCTGCGTGAAGACTATAAACTTGGGCGTTTATGTGGGCGTTATTTTCTGGCAACGGTCGGTAAATTATTGACTGAAAAAGCGCCGCTGAGCCGCCATCTGGTGCCGGTGGTGACGCCGGAGTCGATCGTTATTCCGCCTGCGCCAGTCGCCAACGATACGCTGGTTGCCGAAGTGAGCGACGCTCCGCAGGCGAACGACCCGACATTTAACAATGAGGATCTGGCTTGATTTGCCGTTTTATCGACACCCACTGCCATTTTGATTTCCCGCCGTTTAGTGGCGATGAAGAAGCCAGCCTGCAACGCGCGGCACAAGCGGGCGTAGGCAAGATCATTGTTCCGGCGACAGAGGCGGAAAATTTTGCCCGCGTGCAGGCGTTAGCGGAAAAATATCAACCGCTGTATGCCGCATTGGGCTTGCATCCTGGTATGTTGGAAAAACATATCGATGTGTCTCTTGATCAGCTACAGCAGGCGCTGGAAAGGCATCCGGCGAAGGTGGTGGCGGTGGGGGAGATTGGTCTGGATCTCTTTGGCGACGATCCGCAATTTGAGAGGCAGCAGTGGTTACTCGACGAACAACTGAAACTGGCGAAACGCTACGATCTGCCGGTGATCCTGCATTCACGACGCACGCACGACAAACTGGCGATGCATCTTAAACGCCACGATTTACCGTGCACTGGCGTGGTTCATGGTTTTTCCGGCAGCCTGCAACAGGCCGAACGGTTTGTGCAACTGGGCTACAAAATTGGCGTAGGCGGGACTATCACCTATCCACGCGCCAGTAAAACCCGCGATGTCATCGCAAAATTACCGCTGGCATCGTTGTTGCTGGAAACCGACGCACCAGATATGCCGCTCAATGGTTTTCAGGGGCAGCCTAATCGCCCTGAACAGGCCGCCCGTGTGTTTGCCGTGCTTTGCGAGTTACGACCGGAACCGGCGGATGAGATTGCGCAAGCGTTGCTTAATAACACCTATACGTTGTTTAACGTGCCGTAGGCCGGACAAGGCGTTTACGCCGCATCCGGCCGTTGGCGCACAATGCCTGATGCGACGCTGACGCGTCTTATCATGCCTACAAGTCTGTGCCGAACCGTAGGCCGGATAAGGCGTTCACGCCGCATCCGGCAGCTGGCGCACAATGCCTGATGCGACGCTTGACGCGTCTTATCATGCCTACAGGTCTGTGCCGATCCGTAGGCCACATCCGGCATGTCACAAATATAGCGCCGGAAATATTAACCGGCTCACCCCGCGCTCCCGTAACGCATCAGCCAGTTGTTCCACATCCTCCGGCGTGGCGCTCGGCCAGCTTTGCGCCTCGCCATACACGCCGTGGGCATGAAACGCGTTCAGGCGTACCGGAACATCGCCAAGTCCCTTGATTAACGCCGCCAGTTCTTCGATATGTTGCAAATAATCCACCTGGCCAGGGATTACCAGCAAACGCAGTTCCGCCAGCTTACCGCGCTCTGCCAGCAAACAGATGCTGCGCTTGATCTGCTGATTATCGCGTCCGGTTAATTGCTGATGACATTCGCTCCCCCACGCTTTGAGATCGAGCATTGCGCCGTCACACACCGGGAGCAATTTTTCCCAGCCGGTTTCGCTCAACATGCCGTTACTGTCCACGAGGCAGGTGAGATGGCACAGTTGCGGATCGTTTTTGATGGCAGTAAACAGCGCCACCACAAACGGCAACTGGGTCGTGGCTTCGCCGCCGCTTACCGTTATCCCTTCAATAAACAGAACCGCTTTGCGGACATGGTTAAGCACCTCGTCCACGCTCATGGATTGCGCCATTGGCGTAGCATGTTGCGGACACATCTTCAGGCAGGTATCACATTGCTCGCAGACAGCCGCGCTCCACGCCACTTTGCCGTCGACAATCTGCAACGCCTGATGCGGACACTGCGGCACGCACTCTCCGCAATCATTACAGCGCCCCATCGTCCACGGATTGTGACAGTTTTTGCAGCGCAGATTGCAGCCCTGCAAAAACAGAGCCAGACGACTGCCTGGCCCGTCAACGCAGGAGAAGGGGATAATCTTACTGACTAAAGCGCATCTGCTGTTCATGGCTTATCACGCGCGGCTGGCGTTCCAGAATACGAGTGTTGCGTGCGGCTTCTTCTCCCAGCCAGGTGGTGTTGGTGCGTGAACCTTCGGCGCGATATTTTTCTAAATCCGACAAACGCACCATATAACCGGTAACGCGAACCAGATCGTTACCGCTGACATTGGCGGTAAATTCACGCATTCCGGCTTTAAAGGCACCGAGGCAAAGCTGTACCAGCGCCTGCGGATTACGTTTGATGGTTTCGTCGAGCGTCAGAATGTCGCTGATGCCGGAATAATAATAAGCATGATGCGGGGCGACAGTTTGCAGATGGGTAATCGGATCTGGCTCATCACCATACGGCAAACGCGCGCCCGGCGTGGTGCCGATATCGGAACTTATCCCCGACTGTGCGTGTAACATGGCGCGTTTTTGCCAGCCATATTTCACGGGGGTATTGGCGACAAACTCCGCCAGTTGCGCGCTAATGCGATAACCCACTTCATTTGCGGCGGCCTCTTTACCGTAGCGTGCGGCAATTCCTTCTTTTTCACACAGCAAGTTAACCGCTTCCGCCAGCCCATACATGCCAAACATCGGCACAAAACGTTCAGGGTTAATCAGCCCTTCTTTCACCAGGAAGCTATTCTCAAAGAAGTGTGATTGTTGATAGAGGAATTCACACCGCGCATCGATGATGGCGATCTGCTGTTGGCAGTAGTGCGGTAGAGTGCGCGTAAAGAAGTCCTCCAGCGATTCACTGCGCTCGGCAATGGCTTTCAGGTTTAGGCGTACCAGCGTGCTGCCACCACCCGCCAGCGGCAGTGAGTTGTAACAGCTCACAATCCCGTAGCCCCCTTTTGTGAAAATTTTATCATGCACCGGACCGTTGGCGATGTGCGGTTTGCTACATTCACAGATGTTTTTCGCCACTTCCAGCAGCAGGTCATCAGGGGTGATATCAGGATCGTAGATAAAGGTCAGGTTCGGTGAAACCTGCTTCAGCTCTGCGTCTGCACGTAATATCGCACGGGTAATGGGCGAATCAGACGGGCCGATATTGGCATGCATAAAGGCGTCTGGCAGGGTTCTGTCGAGGTAACGCCAGAAACGTTTTATTCGAATATCGATCTCGTCTTGTGTTAGAATTCTAACATACGGTTGCAACAACGCATCCAGTTGCCCCAGGTAGACCGGCATCGATGTGACCGACGGTACATGGTGGTAAAGAATGGTCAGCAGAGAGAGTGCGTCATCAAGGTCTTTCGCGCCTTCCAGCTCCAGCCATTCGGAACCGTTGGCCAAAAAACGGGCGTAATCGGGTAAGACATAGCGCGGTTTGTACGGCGCATGACCTTCAAACATATCGCAGATTACCCCCTCATCCAGCGCGCGGCGGGCTTCGGCAGGCAGCTGTGGGTAAGGCAGATTGTTTTCTGCTTCCAGTGCCAGAAAATGGCGCTTCTGCTCCGGGCTAAGTACCGGGCTGGTGACAATTTGCTGGCAACGTTGTTGCAGTGCATTTTCATGAGAAGTGGGCATCTTCTTTTCCTTTTATGCCGAAGGTGATGCGCCATTGTAAGAAGTTTCGTGATGTTCACTTTGATCCTGATGCGTTTGCCACCACTGACGCATTCATTTGAAAGTGAATTATTTGAACCAGATCGCATTACAGTGATGCAAACTTGTAAGTAGATTTCCTTAATTGTGATGTACATCGAAGTGTGTTGCGGAGTAGATGTTAGAATACTAACAAACTCGCAAGGTGAATTTTATTGGCGACAAGCCAGGAGAATGAAATGACTGATCTGAAAGCAAGCAGCCTGCGTGCACTGAAATTGATGGACCTGACCACCCTGAATGACGACGACACCGATGAGAAAGTGATCGCCCTGTGTCATCAGGCCAAAACTCCGGTCGGCAATACCGCCGCTATCTGTATCTATCCTCGCTTTATCCCGATTGCTCGCAAAACGCTGAAAGAGCAGGGCACCCCGGAAATCCGTATCGCTACGGTAACTAACTTCCCACACGGTAACGACGACATCGAAATCGCGCTGGCAGAAACCCGTGCGGCAATCGCCTACGGTGCCGATGAAGTTGACGTAGTGTTCCCGTACCGTGCGCTGATGGCAGGTAACGAGCAGGTTGGTTTTGACCTGGTGAAAGCCTGTAAAGAGGCTTGCGCTGCGGCGAACGTACTGCTGAAAGTGATTATTGAAACCGGCGAACTGAAAGACGAAGCGCTGATCCGTAAAGCGTCTGAAATCTCCATCAAAGCGGGTGCTGACTTCATCAAAACCTCTACCGGTAAAGTGGCTGTGAATGCGACGCCGGAAAGCGCGCGCATCATGATGGAAGTGATCCGCGATATGGGCGTAGAAAAAACCGTTGGTTTCAAACCGGCGGGCGGCGTGCGTACTGCGGAAGATGCGCAGAAATATCTCGCCATTGCAGATGAACTGTTCGGTGCTGACTGGGCTGATGCGCGTCACTACCGCTTTGGTGCTTCCAGCTTGCTGGCAAGCCTGCTGAAAGCTCTGGGCCACGGCGACGGTAAGAGCGCCAGCAGCTACTAAGGCTTGATTTGCCGGATGATGCAGCGATGCTCATCCGGTTCCCCGATTACCTCGTCTCTTTTCCACGGGAGGTTACCTTGTTTCTCGCACAAGAAATTATTCGTAAAAAACGTGATGGTCATGCGCTGAGTGATGAAGAAATTCGTTTCTTTATCAACGGCATTCGCGACAACACTATCTCCGAAGGGCAGATTGCCGCCCTCGCGATGACCATTTTCTTCCACGATATGACAATGCCTGAGCGTGTCTCGCTGACCATGGCGATGCGAGATTCAGGAACCGTTCTCGACTGGAAAAGCCTGCATCTGAATGGCCCGATTGTTGATAAACACTCGACCGGCGGTGTCGGCGATGTGACTTCGCTGATGTTGGGGCCGATGGTCGCTGCCTGTGGCGGCTATATTCCGATGATCTCCGGTCGCGGCCTCGGTCATACTGGCGGTACGCTCGACAAACTGGAATCCATCCCTGGCTTCGACATTTTCCCGGATGACAACCGTTTCCGCGAAATTATTAAAGACGTCGGCGTGGCGATTATCGGCCAGACCAGCTCATTGGCTCCGGCGGATAAACGTTTCTACGCGACCCGCGATATTACCGCAACCGTGGATTCAATCCCGCTGATCACCGCCTCTATTCTGGCGAAGAAACTGGCGGAAGGTCTGGACGCGCTGGTGATGGACGTGAAAGTGGGTAGCGGCGCGTTTATGCCGACCTACGAACTCTCTGAAGCCCTTGCCGAAGCGATTGTTGGCGTGGCTAACGGCGCTGGCGTGCGCACCACCGCGCTGCTCACCGATATGAATCAGGTACTGGCCTCCAGTGCAGGTAACGCGGTTGAAGTTCGTGAAGCGGTGCAGTTCCTGACGGGTGAATATCGTAACCCGCGTCTGTTTGATGTCACGATGGCACTGTGCGTGGAGATGCTGATCTCCGGCAAACTGGCGAAAGATGACGCCGAAGCGCGCGCGAAATTACAGGCGGTGCTGGACAACGGTAAAGCGGCAGAAGTCTTTGGTCGTATGGTAGCGGCACAAAAAGGCCCGACCGACTTCGTTGAGAACTACGCGAAGTATCTGCCGACAGCGATGCTGACGAAAGCAGTCTATGCTGATACCGAAGGGTTTGTCAGTGAAATGGATACCCGCGCGCTGGGGATGGCAGTGGTTGCAATGGGCGGCGGACGCCGTCAGGCATCTGACACCATCGATTACAGCGTCGGCTTTACTGATATGGCGCGTCTGGGCGACCAGGTAGACGGTCAGCGTCCGCTGGCAGTTATCCACGCGAAAGACGAAAACAGCTGGCAGGAAGCGGCGAAAGCGGTGAAAGCGGCAATTAAACTTGCCGATAAAGCACCGGAAAGCACACCAACTGTCTATCGCCGTATCAGCGAATAACGGTATACTGATCTGATCATTTAAATTTGAAGCACTGAGTACGGAGAACATATGAAACGTGCATTTATTATGGTGCTGGACTCATTCGGCATCGGCGCTACAGAAGATGCAGAACGCTTTGGTGACGTCGGGGCTGACACCCTGGGTCATATCGCAGAAGCTTGTGCCAAAGGCGAAGCTGATAACGGTCGTAAAGGCCCGCTCAATCTGCCAAATCTGACCCGTCTGGGGCTGGCGAAAGCACACGAAGGTTCTACCGGTTTCATTCCGGCGGGAATGGACGGCAACGCTGAAGTTATCGGCGCGTACGCATGGGCGCACGAAATGTCATCCGGTAAAGATACCCCGTCTGGTCACTGGGAAATCGCCGGTGTCCCGGTTCTGTTTGAGTGGGGATACTTCTCCGATCACGAAAACAGCTTCCCGCAAGAGCTGCTGGATAAACTGGTTGAACGCGCTAATCTGCCGGGTTACCTCGGTAACTGCCACTCTTCCGGTACGGTCATTCTGGATCAGCTGGGCGAAGAGCACATGAAAACCGGCAAGCCGATTTTCTATACCTCCGCTGACTCCGTGTTCCAGATTGCCTGCCATGAAGAAACTTTCGGTCTGGACAAACTCTACGAACTGTGCGAAATCGCTCGTGAAGAGCTGACCAACGGCGGCTACAACATCGGTCGTGTTATCGCTCGTCCGTTTATCGGCGACAAAGCTGGTAACTTCCAGCGTACTGGTAACCGTCACGACCTGGCTGTTGAGCCGCCAGCACCGACCGTGCTGCAGAAACTGGTTGATGAAAAACACGGCCAGGTGGTTTCGGTCGGTAAAATTGCAGACATCTACGCCAACTGCGGTATCACCAAAAAAGTGAAAGCGACCGGCCTGGACGCGCTGTTTGACGCCACCATCAAAGAGATGAAAGAAGCGGGTGATAACACCATCGTCTTCACCAACTTCGTTGACTTCGACTCTTCCTGGGGCCACCGTCGCGACGTCGCCGGTTATGCTGCGGGTCTGGAACTGTTCGACCGCCGTCTGCCGGAGCTGATGTCTTTGCTGCGCGATGACGATATTCTGATTCTCACTGCTGACCACGGTTGTGACCCGACCTGGACCGGTACTGACCACACGCGTGAACACATTCCGGTACTGGTTTACGGCCCGAAAGTGAAACCAGGTTCGCTGGGTCATCGTGAAACCTTCGCGGATATCGGCCAGACTCTGGCAAAATATTTTGGTACTTCTGATATGGAATATGGCAAAGCCATGTTCTGATGGATTTGGGCGGAGCAGTGACTCCGCCTTTAATATGTCACAAAAAGGATAAAACGATGGCTACTCCACACATTAATGCAGAAATGGGCGATTTTGCTGACGTAGTTTTGATGCCAGGCGACCCGCTGCGTGCGAAGTATATTGCTGAAACTTTCCTTGAAGATGCCCGTGAAGTGAACAACGTTCGCGGTATGCTGGGCTTCACTGGTACTTACAAAGGCCGCAAAATTTCCGTAATGGGCCACGGTATGGGTATCCCGTCCTGCTCCATCTACACCAAAGAACTGATCACTGATTTCGGCGTGAAGAAAATTATCCGCGTGGGTTCCTGTGGCGCTGTTCTGCCGCACGTAAAACTGCGCGACGTCGTTATCGGTATGGGTGCCTGCACCGATTCCAAAGTTAACCGCATCCGTTTTAAAGACCATGACTTTGCCGCTATCGCTGACTTCGACATGGTGCGTAACGCGGTAGACGCGGCAAAAGCACTGGGCGTTGATGCTCGCGTTGGTAACCTGTTCTCCGCTGACCTGTTCTACTCTCCGGACGGCGAAATGTTCGACGTGATGGAAAAATACGGCATCCTCGGCGTGGAAATGGAAGCGGCTGGTATCTACGGTGTCGCTGCAGAATTTGGCGCGAAAGCCCTGACCATCTGCACCGTGTCTGACCACATCCGCACTCACGAGCAGACCACTGCCGCTGAGCGTCAGACCACCTTCAACGACATGATCAAAATCGCGCTGGAATCCGTTCTGCTGGGCGATAAAGAGTAATTGTGTTTTGCTGAAAAGCGATTGTCGTGTGAAGCCGGAGTGGGAGACTGCTCCGGCTTTTTAGTATTTATTCATCAATAGCAACTGATTTATAGATTTACTATTATTTTTCATATGGATAGAAAATAAAATCCATTCAAGTATCTATTCACGAATCTATTCATTTATGTTCAGCAGTCATCCAGGAAGGGCATATCAGCAACTCTGGTGGACAACCATAAATTCCTGCCATTTTGCTTTTGATGTTTGAACTAAGCCGTTCCGTCTTTTCGATCTGTTTTAGAGAATTAATGGAGATACCTAACATTTTACTTACTTCAGCAAGTGATAGTTTATGCCTGATACGCACGGCGGTTAGCCAGGATATACCCTGGCTGAACATTAAATTGATAATCTCCCGTTCCTGGTTTTCCAGATCGATCATATTTCCTTCCCTGGATATTTTAATCAGCGAGTTACCTTACCGCCCCTGCCATCCACGCTGACAACTCCCGTAGCTCTTTTTCCTGTTCCGGGAAGTCAACCAGCAGCGCTTCGCACTCCTGTTGCAGCATATCCGCGCGGTACAGACAGCCTTGCAGTCGCCCGGCGAGGGCTTCCAGCGGCGCGGGGTTGAGGCTGTCGGTAAACACCTGGGCGCGGGTGATATGGCCTTTTTCAACGTCGAAATGCAGTTCCACGCCGCCCCAGGTAAAGCGTTCATCCAGCAGATGCGAGAATGCCGGAGCCTGACCGAAGTTCCATTCCCAGCTACTCTGGCGGGCAAAGGTTTCGGTGAAGTTTGGCAAGTCTGGCGTTTTGTCCAGGGAGATGATTTCCGCTTCCACGCGCTCGCCATAATGGGCGAAAAAGGCCTCGGTTATGGCCTCGCAAACCTGCTCATGGGTGATCCCCGGTAGCAATTCGGTCAGATTGGTCACGCGGGAACGCACTGAGGTAATGCCTTTCGCCGCCAGTTTCTTTTTATCCGGATTGAGATAGTTTGCCAGGCGGCTAAGGTCGGAATTGAGCAGCAAAGTGCCGTGGTGGAAGCCACGATCTTTGGTTTCGCGATAGGCCGAGCCTGAGACTTTGCGATCGCCTTCGGCGGTTTTCACCACCAGATCGTTACGCCCGGAAGCTTCGGCGCTGACGCCGAGCGCGTTCAGCGCATTGAGCACAATCGACGTGGAGATAGTTTTATCGTACTCCGGCTTGCCAGCCATAAAGGTAAAACAGGTATTGCCGAGATCGTGGAACACTGCGCCGCCACCGCTACTGCGCCGCGCCAGGCGGACGTTATCTTCTTCCATCCGCCGGGTATTACACTCTTTCCACGGGTTCTGCGCGCGACCAATCACTACCGTGTCGGCATTGCGCCAGAGAAACAGAACGCGCTGCGTAGCCGGCATCTGGCGAAAAATACACTCCTCTACCGCCAGGTTAAACCACGGGTCGTAAGAGTCAGAGATGAGCAGGCGTAATGTGGACATAACGATTTCCTTTCTTGTAGTAATGGGTCACTCTTTTTTCTCGCTTTCTTCCTCTTCCGGCACCGGTTTACTGGCGGTTAACAGGAAGGGCGATTGCTGCCAGCGGGTGCGTTTACCCTGTAGCAGCGTGCGGGTCAGCACTACGCCGATTGCCAGCGAGAGCAGCAACATCAGGCGTAAAATGTTAGTGGTGTTATCCACCTGTTGGGCTTCGGTGGCGAGCGTATGGGTGTCGAGCGTCAGGCGCAGATAGCCGAGCGGTCCGTTTTTACCCGCAATGGGTTCGACAATCTGCTGGTTAAAATAGCCGCCCGCTTTTTTGCCGTCGAGCGCCAGTCGGTCGCGCACGTCGACGCTTTCGCCAGAACGGGCGATAAGATCGCCTTGCTCATCATATACGCCTGCGTCGAGAATGCGGCTTTCATCCGTTAACTGATCGAGGATCGCCTGAATGCGTTTTTCATCCGGTGAGTCGGTACGCATCAGCGGTGCAACGTTTAGCGTCACCTGCCGCGCCAGGGTGCGGGCCAGTTCTTCCAGTTGCGGATTACGCTGTCGCTGGTGGTTTTGACTAAACCATGACGCCCCCTGCATCAGCGCCACTAACAAGGCAAGACAGAACAGGACAATCACTGCCCGATGCAGCCGGAATTTCAGTTTTGTGCGAGCCATCTTCCACCCTTTGAAAATTTGAGACTTAATGTTGCCAGAAGCAATGGATACAAGGTAGCCTCATGCGTTATTTTCCCTGCTTCGAACGATTTTACAGGAGCCTTAATGCCTAACATTACCTGGTGCGACCTGCCTGAAGATGTCTCTTTATGGCCTGGTCTGCCTCTTTCATTAAGTGGTGATGAAGTGATGCCACTGGATTACCACGCAGGTCGTAGCGGCTGGCTGCTGTATGGTCGTGGGCTGGATAAACAACGTCTGACCCAATACCAGAGCAAACTGGGCGCGGCTATGGTGATTGTTGCCGCCTGGTGCGTGGAAGATTATCAGGTGATTCGTCTGGCAGGTTCACTCACTGCGCGGGCTACGCGCCTGGCCCATGAAGCGCAACTGGATGTCGCGCCGCTGGGGAAAATCCCACACCTGCGCACGCCGGGGTTGCTGGTGATGGACATGGATTCCACCGCCATCCAGATTGAATGTATTGATGAAATTGCCAAACTGGCCGGAACGGGCGAGAGGGTGGCGGAGGTAACCGAACGGGCGATGCGCGGCGAACTCGATTTTACCGCCAGCCTGCGCAGCCGCGTGGCGACGCTGAAAGGCGCTGACGCCAATATTCTGCAACAGGTGCGTGAAAATCTGCCGCTGATGCCAGGCTTAACGCAGCTGGTACTCAAGCTGGAAACGCTGGGCTGGAAAGTGGCGATTGCCTCCGGCGGCTTTACTTTCTTTGCTGAATACCTGCGCGACAAGCTGCGCCTGACAGCCGTGGTAGCCAATGAACTGGAGATCATGGACGGTAAATTTACCGGCAATGTGATCGGCGACATCGTTGACGCGCAATATAAAGCGAAAACCCTGACCCGCCTCGCGCAGGAGTATGAAATCCCGCTGGCGCAGACCGTGGCGATTGGCGATGGAGCCAATGACCTGCCGATGATCAAAGCGGCAGGGCTGGGGATTGCCTACCATGCCAAGCCAAAAGTGAATGAAAAGACGGAAGTCACCATCCGTCACGCTGACCTGATGGGGGTATTCTGCATCCTCTCTGGCAGCCTGAATCAGAAGTAATTGTCCGCCCGTCATCCTGCGGGCGGCACAGCATTAACGAGGTACATCGTGGCAAAAGCTCCAAAACGCACCTTTGTTTGTAATGAATGCGGGGCCGATTATCCGCGCTGGCAGGGGCAGTGCAGTGCCTGTCATGCCTGGAACACCATCACCGAGGTGCGTCTTGCAGCGTCGCCAACGGTGGCGCGTAACGAGCGTCTCAGCGGCTATGCCGGTAGCGCCGGAGTGGCAAAAGTCCAGAAACTTTCCGACATCAGCCTTGAAGAGCTGCCGCGTTTTTCCACCGGATTTAAAGAGTTCGACCGCGTATTAGGCGGCGGCGTGGTGCCGGGAAGCGCCATTCTGATTGGCGGTAACCCTGGTGCGGGGAAATCCACGCTGTTGCTGCAAACGCTGTGCAAACTGGCGCAGCAGATGAAAACGCTGTATGTCACCGGCGAAGAGTCGCTGCAACAGGTGGCAATGCGCGCTCATCGCCTTGGCCTGCCGACTGACAATCTTAATATGCTGTCGGAAACCAGCATCGAGCAGATCTGCCTGATTGCCGAAGAAGAGCAACCGAAGCTGATGGTAATTGACTCCATCCAGGTGATGCATATGGCGGATGTACAATCATCGCCTGGCAGCGTGGCACAGGTGCGTGAAACGGCGGCTTATCTGACGCGCTTCGCCAAAACGCGCGGTGTGGCGATTGTCATGGTCGGGCACGTAACCAAAGATGGCTCGCTGGCTGGCCCTAAAGTGCTGGAACACTGTATCGACTGTTCGGTGCTTTTGGATGGTGATGCCGACTCACGTTTTCGCACCTTACGCAGCCATAAAAACCGCTTCGGCGCGGTGAATGAGCTGGGTGTCTTCGCAATGACCGAGCAGGGGCTGCGTGAAGTCAGCAACCCTTCGGCAATTTTCTTAAGTCGCGGCGATGAAGTGACCTCCGGTAGCTCAGTGATGGTAGTGTGGGAAGGAACGCGTCCGCTGCTGGTGGAGATTCAGGCGCTCGTCGATCACTCGATGATGGCGAATCCACGCCGCGTGGCAGTCGGGCTGGAGCAAAACCGTCTGGCAATCCTGCTGGCGGTGCTTCACCGTCACGGTGGTCTACAAATGGCCGATCAGGATGTGTTTGTTAACGTGGTCGGTGGCGTGAAGGTGACGGAAACCAGTGCCGATTTAGCGTTACTGCTGGCGATGGTTTCCAGCCTGCGTGACAGACCGCTACCGCAGGATCTGGTGGTGTTTGGTGAAGTCGGGCTGGCAGGGGAGATCCGCCCGGTGCCTAGCGGCCAGGAACGAATCTCAGAAGCGGCGAAACACGGTTTTCGCCGGGCAATTGTTCCGGCAGCTAACGTGCCGAAAAAAGCGCCGGAAGGGATGCAGATTTTTGGCGTTAAAAAACTCTCCGACGCGCTTAGCGTGTTCGACGACTTATAATGAGAGATACGGAGGGAGATATGTCGTCATTTGATTACCTGAAAACTGCCATCAAGCAACAGGGCTGCACGCTACAGCAGGTAGCTGATGCCAGCGGTATGACCAAAGGGTATTTAAGCCAGTTACTGAATGCCAAAATTAAAAGCCCCAGCGCACAAAAGCTGGAGGCATTGCACCGTTATTTGGGACTTGAATTTCCCCGGCAGAAGAAAACGATCGGTGTCGTATTCGGTAAGTTTTACCCGCTGCATACTGGACATATCTACCTTATCCAGCGCGCCTGTAGCCAGGTTGACGAGCTGCATATCATTATGGGTTTTGACGATACCCGCGACCGCGCATTGTTCGAAGACAGCGCCATGTCGCAGCAGCCAACCGTGCCGGATCGTCTGCGCTGGTTATTGCAGACCTTTAAGTATCAAAAAAATATCCGCATTCATGCTTTTAACGAAGAGGGCATGGAACCGTATCCACATGGCTGGGATGTGTGGAGCAACGGCATCAAAAAGTTTATGGCCGAAAAAGGCATTCAGCCGGACCTGATCTACACCTCGGAAGAAGCCGATGCGCCGCAGTATATGGAACATCTGGGGATCGAGACGGTGCTGGTCGATCCGAAGCGTACCTTTATGAGTATCAGCGGTGCGCAGATCCGCGAAAACCCGTTCCGCTACTGGGAATATATTCCTACGGAAGTTAAGCCGTTCTTTGTGCGTACCGTGGCGATCCTTGGCGGCGAGTCGAGCGGTAAATCCACCCTGGTAAACAAACTTGCCAATATCTTCAACACTACCAGTGCATGGGAATATGGTCGCGATTATGTCTTTTCACACCTTGGCGGTGATGAGATTGCGTTGCAGTATTCCGACTACGATAAAATCGCGCTGGGACACGCGCAATATATTGATTTTGCAGTGAAATATGCCAATAAAGTGGCGTTTATCGACACCGATTTTGTCACTACCCAGGCGTTCTGCAAAAAGTACGAAGGGCGTGAGCATCCGTTCGTGCAGGCGTTGATTGATGAATACCGTTTCGATCTGGTGATCCTGCTGGAGAACAACACGCCGTGGGTGGCGGATGGTTTACGCAGCCTCGGCAGTTCGGTGGATCGCAAAGAGTTCCAGAACTTGCTGGTGGAGATGCTGGAAGAGAACAATATCGAATTCGTGCGGGTTGAAGAGGACGATTACGACAGCCGTTTCCTGCGCTGCGTGGAGCTGGTGCGGGAGATGATGGGGGAGCAAAGATAATCATCTTTATAAGATGTTGAGTGGGATTACTGATTTAAAAGTGTACTTAGTACTCCATTTCGGTGTACAATGTACCCCCCAGGGAGGGGTAATGGGTAAGGCGATAATATTTATAGAGACGCCAATATTTACGCGTCAGATCAAGCAGATTGCAACCGATGATGAATTAAAGGAATTACAAAAAGAACTCATCGGAACTCCCGATAAAGGTGATCTCATTCAGCAGACTGGTGGATTGCGTAAAGTCCGAATGGCTGCGGGTTCACAGGGAAAAAGTGGCAGTGTCAGAATAATTTACTTTCTGGCGACGGAAGAGATTATTTATTTGATTATGGCCTATCCGAAAAATGCCAAAGATAGTCTGACAGATACGGAAAAAGCTCAACTAAAGAAGTTGACGAAACTGCTCAAAGGCGAGATATAAAATGAGTTTTTTTGATGAGTTGAAAACCTCTCTGGAAGAGGCTGTCGAGATTAAACAAGGTTTAAAAGAACCTGCACGGGTGACCCGCTACGAAATTGCGGATGTTAAAGCTATTCGTGAGCAACTCAACGTTTCTCAAAGTGAGATGGCAAAAGCTCTGGGAACCAGTGTGGATACCATTAAAAGCTGGGAATCGAAGCGAAGAAATCCTACGGGATTGGCTGCAAAAGTACTTGCCACAATTAAAGAAAATCCTGCCTTTTTCCGGGAACTTGCTTCCCATTAATCATTTAACTAATACCGGATGCGATGCTGGTGCGCCGCATCCGGCATTTTACGCATTACTTCGCAATACGCTTGTACTTGATACGCTTCGGCTCCAGCGCGTCTGCGCCCAGCGTGCGTTTCTTGTACTCTTCGTACTCGGTAAAGTTACCTTCGAAGAACTCAACTTTACCTTCATCCTGGTAATCCAGAATGTGGGTGGCGATACGGTCGAGGAACCAACGGTCGTGCGAGATAACCATCGCGCAGCCCGGGAACTCCAGCAGGGCGTTTTCCAGTGCGCGCAGGGTTTCGATATCCAGGTCGTTGGTTGGTTCGTCGAGCAGCAGCATGTTGCCGCCAACCTGCAGCAGCTTCGCCAGATGCAGACGACCGCGCTCACCGCCGGAGAGTTCGCCAACGCGTTTACCCTGATCAACCCCTTTAAAGTTAAAGCGGCCAACGTAGGCGCGGCTTGGCATCTCGGTGTTGCCGATCTTCATGATATCCAGCCCGCCGGAAACTTCTTCCCAAACGGTTTTGCTGTTATCCATTGAGTCACGGAACTGATCAACCGACGCCAGTTTCACCGTTTCACCCAAAGTGATGGTGCCGCTGTCCGGCTGTTCCTGACCAGAGATCATACGGAACAGCGTCGATTTACCCGCACCGTTCGGACCGATGATCCCGACGATCGCTCCTTTCGGGATCGAGAAGCTCAGGGAGTCAATCAGCAGACGATCACCATAGGATTTACGCAGGTTGCTGACTTCCAGCACTTTATCGCCCAGACGCGGTCCAGGTGGAATAAACAGTTCGTTGGTTTCGTTACGTTTCTGATATTCGGTGCTGTTGAGTTCTTCAAAGCGCGCCAGACGTGCTTTACCTTTTGACTGACGGCCTTTAGTTCCCTGACGTACCCACTCCAGCTCTTTCTCGATCGACTTACGACGCGCCGCTTCTTGTGAAGCTTCCTGCGCCAGACGCTGATCTTTCTGCTCCAGCCAGGAGGAGTAGTTACCTTCCCACGGGATACCTTCACCGCGGTCAAGTTCGAGGATCCAGCCCGCAACGTTATCGAGGAAGTAACGGTCGTGGGTAATCGCCACCACGGTGCCTTCGAAGTCGTGCAGGAAGCGTTCCAGCCACGCTACGGATTCCGCATCCAGGTGGTTGGTCGGTTCGTCGAGCAGCAGCATGTCTGGTTTTTCCAGCAGCAGGCGGCACAACGCCACGCGACGACGCTCACCACCGGAAAGGTTAGCGATTTTCGCGTCCCAGTCCGGCAGACGCAGCGCATCCGCCGCACGCTCCAGCTGAACGTTCAGGTTGTGACCGTCGTGAGCCTGAATGATCTCTTCCAGACGGCCTTGTTCAGCGGCCAGCTTGTCAAAATCGGCATCCGGATCGGCATACAGCGCATACACTTCATCCAGGCGTTTCAGGGCGTTAACCACTTCAGAAACCGCTTCTTCAATGGACTCACGAACGGTGTGTTCCGGGTTCAGCTGCGGTTCCTGCGGCAGATAACCAATCTTGATGTCTGGCTGCGGACGCGCTTCACCTTCGATGTCTTTATCAATGCCCGCCATAATGCGCAGCAGGGTGGACTTACCCGCGCCGTTCAGACCCAGGACACCAATTTTTGCCCCAGGGAAGAAACTCAGAGAGATGTTTTTCAAAATATGACGTTTCGGCGGAACAACTTTGCCGACACGATGCATGGTATAAACGAATTGAGCCACGTTGGACTTCGCCTCTATGTTTATCGTGATGATGAGTTTTCAAAGGCGAAGTGTAGCCTGTTTCCCTGTCTAATCCCAGCCAGTCGATCACCCCGTAAAAGTAAAAAAGTGTCCGTAACGTGGCGTAAACGGCAATGACTGGTTAGCATAAATCTATTACGCGGCATGACGCTGCATTGATGTATTGACACTTAGAGGATGCGCTTGTGGAAAAAGCCAAACACGTTACCTGGCGGCTGTTGGCTGTCGGTGTCTGTCTGCTGACGGTCAGCAGCGTGGCGCGAGCCGACTCACTGGATGAGCAGCGTAGCCGTTACGCGCAAATTAAGCAGGCCTGGGATAATCGACAAATGGATGTGGTCGAACAAATGATGCCTGGACTGAAAGATTACCCACTTTATCCCTACCTGGAATACCGCCAGATCACTGATGACCTGATGAATCAACCGGCGGTGACGGTCACTAACTTTGTTCGCGCTAACCCCACGCTTCCTCCCGCTCGCACGCTGCAATCTCGTTTCGTCAATGAACTGGCGCGGCGTGAAGACTGGCGTGGCTTGTTAGCCTTTAGCCCGGAAAAGCCCGGAACTACCGAAGCGCAATGTAATTACTACTATGCGAAATGGAACACCGGGCAGAGTGAAGAAGCCTGGCAAGGGGCGAAAGAGCTGTGGCTAACCGGCAAGAGCCAGCCTAACGCCTGTGACAAGTTATTTAGCGTCTGGCGTGCGTCAGGTAAACAAGATCCGCTGGCGTATTTAGAGCGTATCCGTCTGGCGATGAAAGCGGGTAACACCGGCCTGGTAACAGTGCTGGCAGGGCAGATGCCTGCCGATTACCAGACTATCGCTTCGGCAATCATTTCACTGGCGAACAACCCTAATACGGTACTGAGCTTCGCGCGTACAACCGGCGCGACCGATTTTACCCGTCAAATGGCGGCGGTGGCGTTTGCCAGTGTGGCGCGGCAGGATGCTGAAAATGCACGGCTGATGATCCCGTCGCTTGCTCAGGCACAGCAGCTTAATGAAGATCAGATTCAGGAGCTGCGCGATATTGTCGCATGGCGTTTGATGGGCAACGATGTCACCGACGAGCAGGCGAAATGGCGCGATGACGCGATTATGCGTTCGCAATCTACTTCGCTTATTGAACGCCGTGTGCGAATGGCGCTTGGCACCGGCGATCGTCGCGGCCTGAATACCTGGCTGGCGCGTCTGCCTATGGAAGCGAAAGAGAAAGATGAATGGCGTTACTGGCAGGCGGATTTATTGCTGGAACGCGGACGTGAAGCTGAAGCAAAAGAGATTTTGCATCAACTCATGCAACAGCGTGGTTTCTACCCGATGGTTGCTGCACAACGCATCGGCGAAGAGTATGAGCTGAAGATTGATAAAGCGCCGCAGAATGTTGACAGCGCCCTGACTCAGGGGCCGGAGATGGCGCGCGTGCGCGAGTTGATGTACTGGAATCTCGATAACACCGCGCGTAGCGAGTGGGCCAATCTGGTGAAGAGCAAGTCAAAAACAGAGCAGGCTCAACTGGCTCGGTATGCTTTCAATAACCAATGGTGGGATCTTAGCGTTCAGGCAACGATCGCCGGGAAGCTGTGGGATCATCTGGAAGAGCGATTCCCGCTGGCTTACAACGATCTTTTCAAACGCTACACCAGTGGTAAGGAGATCCCGCAAAGCTATGCGATGGCGATTGCCCGTCAGGAGAGTGCCTGGAATCCGAAAGTGAAATCACCGGTAGGGGCCAGCGGCCTGATGCAGATTATGCCTGGTACCGCGACCCATACGGTGAAGATGTTCTCTATTCCCGGTTATAGCAGCCCTGGGCAATTGCTGGATCCGGAAACAAACATCAACATTGGCACCAGTTACCTGCAATATGTTTATCAGCAGTTTGGCAATAACCGTATTTTCTCCTCAGCAGCTTATAACGCCGGACCAGGGCGGGTGCGAACCTGGCTTGGCAACAGCGCAGGGCGTATCGACGCAGTGGCATTTGTCGAGAGTATTCCATTCTCCGAGACGCGCGGTTATGTGAAAAACGTGCTGGCTTATGACGCTTACTACCGCTATTTCATGGGGGATAAACCGACGTTGATGAGCGCCACGGAATGGGGACGTCGTTACTGATCCACACGTTTATGATATGCTATCGTACTCTTTAGCGAGTACAACCGGGGGAGGCATTTTGCTTCCCCCGCTAACAATGGCGACATACTATGGCCCAACAATCACCCTATTCAGCAGCGATGGCAGAACAGCGTCACCAGGAGTGGTTACGTTTTGTCGACCTGCTTAAGAATGCCTACCAAAACGATCTCCATTTACCGTTGTTAAACCTGATGCTGACGCCAGATGAGCGCGAAGCGTTGGGGACTCGCGTGCGTATTGTCGAAGAGCTGTTGCGCGGCGAAATGAGCCAGCGTGAGTTAAAAAATGAACTCGGCGCGGGCATCGCGACGATTACGCGTGGATCTAATAGTCTGAAAGCCGCGCCCGTCGAGCTGCGCCAGTGGCTGGAAGACGTGTTGCTGAAAAGCGATTGATTTTGTAGGCCTGATAAGACATGGCGCATCAGGCATCGTGCACCGAATGCCGGATGCGGCGTGAACGCCTAATCAGGCCTGCAATGGCTGATACACGGCATTATGAAACGGACTCAGCGCCAGGATCACCGCCTGGTGATAGACGCTGGTGCGAGTGAGTTTCCCGGCGGTAAACACGCCGATCGCCCCTTCCTTACGACCAATCTCATCAATACCGGTATAACGCGACATCACGGGACCAAGCGCCTCACCTTCACGCACTTTTTCCAGAATCACCGCAGGCAACGGCAAAGTAGCCGAACGCGCCTCGCCGCGCTGGCTGGCGTTTTCTATCACCACCCAACTGAAAGTGCTGTCACCATCGATGCCAGCTTCAATCGCCACCCAAAAATCAGCCTCAGGAAGTAAACGGCGGGCATTGGCTACCCTATTTCGTGCGCCAGCGCGCGTTTCCTCACTGCCAAAGGGCTGTTCCGGTACACCGCTCTCGACGGCAACGGATGCAATATGGCAGGATCCTTCGCCGAAGATCTCGTGAAATGCCTGCAGAATGGCCTGAATTTTAGCGGGATTGGTGGTCGCACAGACAACTTGGTGCATAATCAGCATTACTCAGAAAATTAACGTTACAGCAGTATACGGAAAAAAAGCATGTTACAGGTATACCTAGTCCGCCACGGTGAAACGCAGTGGAACGCCGAGCGACGTATTCAGGGCCAGTCTGACAGCCCGCTGACCGCCAAAGGTGAGCAACAGGCGATGCAGGTGGCAACCCGTGCCAAAGAGCTTGGCATTACGCATATCATCAGTAGCGATTTAGGACGGACCCGGCGCACGGCGGAAATCATCGCCCAGGCCTGCGGCTGTGACATCATCTTTGATTCTCGCCTGCGTGAATTAAATATGGGTGTACTGGAAACAAGAAATATCGATTCACTCACCGAAGAAGAAGAGAACTGGCGTCGGCAACTGGTCAATGGCACCGTTGACGGGCGTATTCCTGAAGGCGAGTCAATGCAGGAGCTCAGCGATCGCGTTAATGCGGCACTGGAATCTTGCCGGGACTTACCGCAGGGAAGCCGACCGCTACTGGTGAGCCATGGTATTGCACTGGGATGCCTGGTGAGTACGATTCTCGGATTACCAGCATGGGCAGAGCGCCGCTTACGTCTGCGTAACTGTTCTATTTCGCGCGTGGATTATCAGGAAAGCTTGTGGCTGGCGTCTGGCTGGGTGGTTGAAACCGCAGGGGACATCTCGCATCTGGATGCCCCTGCATTAGATGAGCTGCAGCGTTAACGACGGATCGGAATCAGCAGTTCACAGCGCAGATTAATTGGGCGATCTCCCGCTTTGGCATCTTCTGCCGGGTAGTATCGCTCAATATCCTGACCTTTACGGCGCGTCAGGTTAAGCATTGGCATGCACGTTCCGTATACCGTCAGGATAAACTCCTGCACGCCGGTTCCCAGACCTTCATAGGTAAACATCACATATTCGCCGCCTTGCAGCATCACCGGATGCCCGGTCAATACATAGCCATCTGCCTGATCCTGTGCTAATGCGGTGGTATAGAACACCTCTTGCTCGTCGTCTTTATCCTGACTCGGACGCGTTTCATTCAGGCCGTAGAGCACCGGCGGAATGGTCGGCGCGTTGCCGAGAAAATCGTGCCAGAACTGGTAGCGCATTTCATGGCGGAAATCAGAGATTTGCTCCAGCGAACAGGAGTAGCTCTGGGTAACACCAATCAGCGGCGTATCTTCCAGAGTGACAAATTTGTGCTCTGGCATAGTGAATTCACCCAGACGTAGCGGCGGGCGAATACCAAAGGCGCTCCATTCAGGAGAACGGCGGTAAAGTGCAGGAGTCTGGGCAAACTGCTTCTTGAAAGCGCGGGTAAATGTCTGTTGAGAGTCGAAGCGGTATTGCAGCGCGATGTCCAGAATCGGACGCGCAGTCAGGCGTAGTGCGACCGCCGATTTCGACAAACGACGAGCACGAATATACGCGCCAATAGCATGGCCAGTGACATCTTTAAACATTCTCTGTAAGTGCCACTTGGAATAACCTGCTTTCGCCGCTACATTGTCGAGCGACAGGGGATGATCCAGATGACCTTCCAGCCAGATTAAAAGGTCGCGAATAATGCCGGCCTGATCCATAAAATATCCTCATCCTTTCAACAACGAGCACCTGACATCAGGTAATTGGATAATAGCATTTTTTGCTGTTTTAGCATTCAGTGTTTTTTTCTTAGTCGAGTATGTTTTAGGTCTTGACGGAAATAAAAGTATTGAGATTTTGTTCTTAATCAATATGTTATTTACCGTGACGAACTAATTGCTCGTGTAATAGATAAAAATGGTAACGATATGAAATACAAGCATTTAATCCTGTCTTTAAGCCTGATAATGCTGGGGCCATTGGCTCATGCAGAAGAGATTGGTTCGGTCGACACCGTATTTAAAATGATCGGCCCGGATCACAAAATTGTTGTTGAAGCCTTTGACGATCCCGATGTGAAAAATGTCACCTGTTATGTGAGCCGGGCGAAAACCGGTGGTATTAAAGGGGGATTGGGCCTGGCAGAAGATACCTCCGATGCGGCCATTTCTTGTCAACAAGTCGGGCCGATTGAACTGTCGGATCGTATTAAAAACGGCAAAGCTCAGGGCGAGGTAGTATTCAAAAAACGCACGTCCCTGGTCTTTAAGTCGTTACAGGTCGTGCGCTTTTATGACGCTAAACGCAACGCGCTCGCTTATCTGGCTTACTCCGACAAAGTTGTAGAAGGTTCGCCGAAAAACGCGATTAGCGCGGTTCCTGTCATGCCGTGGCGGCAATAACAGAGGCGATTTATGCAACGGGAAACGGTCTGGTTAGTCGAAGACGAGCAAGGGATAGCCGATACGCTGGTCTACATGTTGCAACAGGAAGGTTTTGACGTCGAGGTCTTTGAGCGAGGCTTGCCAGTGCTGGATAAAGCTCGCCAGCAGGTTCCCGATGTCATGATTCTCGATGTTGGTTTGCCTGATATCAGCGGCTTTGAATTGTGCCGCCAGTTACTGGCGCTCCATCCGGCGTTACCTGTACTGTTCCTGACGGCCCGAAGTGAAGAGGTCGATCGCCTGCTTGGGCTGGAAATTGGCGCTGACGACTACGTGGCTAAACCGTTTTCACCTCGCGAAGTGTGCGCCAGAGTGCGCACCTTACTGCGTCGGGTGAAGAAGTTCTCGACGCCGTCTCCCGTTATCCGTATTGGTCATTTTGAATTGAATGAACCTGCGGCGCAGATCAGCTGGTTTGACACGCCATTAACGCTGACGCGGTATGAGTTTTTATTGCTGAAGACGTTACTCAAGTCGCCGGGCCGCGTCTGGTCCCGCCAGCAACTGATGGATAGCGTGTGGGAAGATGCGCAGGACACCTACGATCGCACCGTCGATACCCACATTAAAACGCTGCGTGCCAAGCTGCGCGCCATCAACCCCGATCTTTCACCGATTAATACTCATCGCGGCATGGGATATAGCCTGAGGGGCCTGTAATGCGTATCGGCATGCGGTTGTTGCTGGGCTATTTTTTACTGGTGGCGGTGGCGGCCTGGTTCGTACTGGCTATTTTTGTCAAAGAAGTTAAACCGGGCGTGCGAAGAGCAACCGAGGGGACGTTAATCGACACCGCAACGTTGCTGGCGGAGCTGGCGCGTCCCGATTTGCTCTCTGGGGACCCAACGCATGGGCAACTGGCGCAGGCGTTTAATCAGCTACAACATCGCCCGTTTCGCGCCAATATCGGTGGCATTAACAAAGTGCGCAACGAATATCATGTCTATATGACCGATGCGCAGGGCAAAGTATTGTTCGATTCGGCAAATAAAGCCGTTGGACAGGATTATTCGCGCTGGAATGACGTCTGGCTAACGTTGCGTGGTCAGTATGGTGCGCGCAGCACGTTGCAAAATCCTGCCGATCCCGAAAGTTCTGTGATGTATGTTGCCGCGCCGATTATGGACGGCTCGCGGCTTATTGGCGTTTTGAGCGTAGGCAAACCGAACGCGGCGATGGCTCCGGTCATTAAGCGTAGCGAGCGGCGAATTTTATGGGCCAGCGCCATTTTGTTGGGGATTGCACTGGTGATTGGCGCAGGCATGGTTTGGTGGATCAACCGCTCTATTGCCCGGCTCACTCGCTATGCTGATTCCGTCACTGACAATAAGCCCGTTCCTCTCCCCGATCTCGGTAGTAGCGAGTTGCGTAAACTCGCGCAGGCGCTGGAAAGTATGCGCGTGAAGCTGGAAGGGAAAAACTATATTGAGCAGTATGTTTATGCGTTAACTCATGAGCTAAAAAGCCCACTGGCGGCGATTCGTGGCGCGGCGGAAATTTTACGCGAAGGTCCGCCGCCGGAAGTGGTGGCTCGTTTTACCGACAACATTCTGACGCAAAATGCGCGAATGCAGGCACTGGTGGAAACGTTACTACGCCAGGCAAGACTGGAGAATCGTCAGGAAGTCGTTCTGACTGCTGTTGATGTGGCGGCATTATTTCGCCGCGTCAGCGAAGCGCGCACCGTGCAGTTGGCAGAAAAAAACATCACTTTGCATGTTATGCCTACTGAGGTTAACGTTGCTTCTGAACCGGCGTTACTGGAGCAGGCGCTGGGGAATTTACTGGATAACGCCATCGATTTTACTCCCGAGAGCGGTTGCATAACGCTAAGCGCCGAAGTGGATCAGGAATACGTCACCCTTAAGGTGCTGGATACCGGTAGTGGGATTCCTGACTACGCGCTGTCACGTATTTTTGAACGCTTTTACTCTTTGCCGCGTGCAAATGGGCAAAAAAGCAGCGGTCTGGGGTTGGCGTTTGTCAGTGAGGTCGCCCGTTTGTTTAACGGCGAAGTCACGCTGCGCAACGTGCAGGAAGGTGGCGTGCTGGCCTCGCTTCGACTTCACCGTCACTTCACATAGCTTCAAATTCTTCCCACATAGCCTTCGTATCCTGCTGCCATTGCAAAGGAGAAGACTATGTTGAAATCCCCCCTGTTCTGGAAAATGACCACCTTGTTTGGTGCAGTATTGCTGTTGTTGATTCCGATAATGCTGATTCGGCAGGTGATTGTCGAACGTGCCGATTACCGTAGCGATGTGGAAGATGTGATTCGCCAAAGTGCCAGCGGGCCGCAAAAACTCGTTGGGCCGCTCATCGCTATTCCTGTGACCGAGCTTTATACGGTGCAGGAAGACGATAAAACCGTGGAGCGGAAACGAAGTTTTATTCATTTTTGGTTACCTGAGTCATTGATGGTTGATGGCAATCAGAATGTGGAAGAACGCAAGATAGGCATCTATACCGGTCAGGTCTGGCACAGTGATTTAACGCTAAAAGCCGATTTCGATGTTTCGCGTCTTCGCGAACTCGACGCGCCAAATATCACCTTAGGCAAGCCATTTATTGTGATTAGCGTCGGGGATGCGCGTGGTATTGGTGTGGTGAAAGCGCCTGAAGTTAACGGTACGGCGCTGACCATTGAACCCGGCACCGGGTTAGAGCAAGGCGGGCAGGGCGTGCATATCCCTTTACCCGAAGGGGACTGGCGCAAGCAGAACCTGAAGCTGAATGTGGCGCTGAATTTAAGCGGTACCGGCGATCTTTCTGTGGTGCCTGGCGGGCGTTATAGCGAAATGACCTTAACCAGCAACTGGCCGCATCCCAGTTTTTTAGGTGATTTTCTACCAGCCAAACGGGAAGTTAGCGAGTCAGGTTTTCAGGCGCAATGGCAAAGTAGCTGGTTTGCTAATAATCTCGGTGAGCGTTTTGCTTCAGGCAATGATACCGGCTGGGAAAACTTCCCCGCGTTTAGCGTCGCAGTGACGACGCCAGCCGATCAATACCAATTAACGGACCGGGCGACTAAGTACGCCATTCTGCTGATTGCGCTGACTTTTATGGCATTCTTTGTTTTTGAAACGCTCACCGCGCAACGTTTACACCCAATGCAATATTTGCTGGTGGGGCTTTCATTGGTGATGTTTTATTTGCTCTTGCTGGCGCTTTCTGAACATACCGGTTTTACCGTGGCATGGATAATCGCCAGTCTGATTGGGGCGTTAATGAACGGTATTTATTTGCAGGCGGTATTGAAAGGCTGGCGTAATAGCATGTTGTTTACCCTCGCGCTGTTGTTGCTGGATGGTGTGATGTGGGGACTGCTCAACTCTGCCGATAGCGCGCTGTTGTTGGGAACCAGTGCACTGGTGGTGGCGCTGGCCGGCATGATGTTTGTGACCCGTAATATCGACTGGTATGCGTTTTCACTGCCGAAAATGAAAGCCAGTAAAGAAGTTACAACGGACGATGAATTACGTATCTGGAAATAAGGTAGAAAAATAAAAACGGCGCTAAAAAGCGCCGTTTTTTTTGACGGTGGTAAAGCCGATTAATCTTCCAGATCACCGCAGAAGCGATAACCTTCACCGTGAATGGTGGCGATGATTTCCGGCGTATCCGGCGTAGATTCGAAATGTTTACGAATACGGCGGATCGTCACGTCTACAGTACGGTCGTGCGGTTTCAGCTCACGGCCAGTCATTTTCTTCAGCAGTTCAGCACGGGACTGAATTTTGCCTGGGTTTTCACAGAAGTGAAGCATGGCGCGGAACTCGCTGCGCGGCAGCTTGTACTGCTCGCCATCAGGGCCGATCAACGAACGGCTGTTGATGTCCAGTTCCCAACCATTGAACTTGTAGCTTTCAACGCTACGACGTTCTTCGCTGACAGTACCCAGATTCATGGTACGGGACAGCAGGTTGCGTGCACGAATAGTCAGTTCACGCGGGTTGAACGGTTTGGTGATGTAGTCATCTGCACCGATTTCGAGGCCGAGAATTTTATCGACTTCGTTGTCACGGCCAGTCAGGAACATCAACGCAACATTCGCCTGCTCGCGCAGTTCACGCGCTAACAGAAGACCGTTCTTACCCGGCAGATTGATATCCATGATCACCAGGTTGATGTCATATTCAGAGAGGATCTGATGCATTTCCGCGCCATCTGTCGCTTCGAAAACATCATAGCCTTCCGCTTCGAAAATACTTTTCAACGTGTTGCGTGTTACCAACTCGTCTTCAACGATAAGAATGTGCGGGGTCTGCATGTTTGCTACCTAAATTGCCAACTAAATCGAAACAGGAAGTACAAAAGTCCCTGACCTGCCTGATGCATGCTGCAAATTAACATGATCGGCGTAACATGACTAAAGTACGTAATTGCGTTCTTGATGCACTTTCCATCAACGTCAACAACATCATTAGCTTGGTCGTGGGTACTTTCCCTCAGGACCCGACAGTGTCAAAAACGGCTGTCATCCTAACCATTTTAACAGCAATATAACAGGCTAAGAGGGGCAGGACACCCAATAAAACTACGCTTCGTTGACATATATCAAGTTCAATTGTAGCACGTTAACAGTTTGATGAAATGATCGTATCTAAATGCTAGCTTTCGTCACATTATTTTAATAATCCAACTAGTTGCATCATACAACTAATAAACCTGGTGAATCCAATTATCGAGATTTATTTTTTATAAAATTATCCTAAGTAAACAGAAGGATATGTAGCATTTTTTAACAATTCAATCGTTAGTATAGTCAGGAAATAGTTTAGCCTTTTTTAAGCTAAGCAAAGGGCTTTTCCTGCGACTTACGTTAAGGATTTGTAAATTCGCAACGCGTAATAAGTTGACAATGATCACCCTGTTCGCGGTTATTTGGTCAAGAAGAGTGGCAATATGCGTATAACGATTATTCTGGTTGCACCCGCCAGAGCAGAAAATATTGGGGCAGCGGCGCGGGCAATGAAAACGATGGGTTTTAGCGAACTGCGGATTGTTGATAGTCAGGCACACCTGGAGCCAGCCGCCCGTTGGGTCGCACATGGATCTGGTGATATTATTGATAATATTAAAGTTTTCAAGACACTGGCTGAATCGTTACACGATGTCGATTTCACTGTTGCCACCACTGCGCGCAGTCGGGCGAAATATCATTACTACGCTACGCCAGTAGAACTGGTGCCGCTGTTAGAGGAAAAATCTTCATGGATGAGCCATGCCGCTCTGGTGTTTGGTCGCGAAGATTCCGGGCTGACTAACGAAGAGTTAGCGTTGGCTGACGTTCTTACTGGTGTGCCGATGGTGGCGGATTATCCTTCGCTCAATCTGGGGCAGGCAGTGATGGTCTATTGCTATCAATTAGCAACATTAATACAACAACCGGCGAAAAGTGACACAACGGCAGACCAACATCAACTGCAAGCTTTACGCGAACGAGCCATGACATTGCTGACGACTCTGGCAGTGGCAGATGACATAAAACTGGTCGACTGGTTACAACAACGCCTGGGGCTTTTAGAGCAACGAGACACGGCAATGTTGCACCGTTTGCTGCATGATATTGAAAAAAATATCACCAAATAAAAAACGCCTTAGTAAGTGATTTTCAGCTTTTCATTCTGACTGCAACGGGCAATATGTCTCTGTGTGGATTAAAAAAAGAGTGTCTGATAGCAGCTTCTGAACTGGTTACCTGCCGTGAGTAAATTAAAATTTTATTGACTTAGGTCACTAAATACTTTAACCAATATAGGCATAGCGCACAGACAGATAAAAATTACAGAGTACACAACATCCATGAAACGCATTAGCACCACCATTACCACCACCATCACCATTACCACAGGTAACGGTGCGGGCTGACGCGTACAGGAAACACAGAAAAAAGCCCGCACCTGACAGTGCGGGCTTTTTTTTCGACCAAAGGTAACGAGGTAACAACCATGCGAGTGTTGAAGTTCGGCGGTACATCAGTGGCAAATGCAGAACGTTTTCTGCGGGTTGCCGATATTCTGGAAAGCAATGCCAGGCAGGGGCAGGTGGCCACCGTCCTCTCTGCCCCCGCCAAAATCACCAACCATCTGGTAGCGATGATTGAAAAAACCATTAGCGGCCAGGATGCTTTACCCAATATCAGCGATGCCGAACGTATTTTTGCCGAACTTCTGACGGGACTCGCCGCCGCCCAGCCGGGATTTCCGCTGGCACAATTGAAAACTTTCGTCGACCAGGAATTTGCCCAAATAAAACATGTCCTGCATGGCATCAGTTTGTTGGGGCAGTGCCCGGATAGCATCAACGCTGCGCTGATTTGCCGTGGCGAGAAAATGTCGATCGCCATTATGGCCGGCGTGTTAGAAGCGCGTGGTCACAACGTTACCGTTATCGATCCGGTCGAAAAACTGCTTGCAGTGGGGCATTACCTCGAATCTACCGTTGATATTGCTGAATCCACCCGCCGTATTGCGGCAAGCCGCATTCCGGCTGACCACATGGTGCTGATGGCTGGTTTCACTGCCGGTAATGAAAAAGGCGAGCTGGTGGTTCTGGGACGCAACGGTTCCGACTACTCCGCTGCGGTGCTGGCGGCCTGTTTACGCGCCGATTGTTGCGAGATCTGGACGGATGTTGACGGTGTTTATACCTGCGACCCGCGTCAGGTGCCCGATGCGAGGTTGTTGAAGTCGATGTCCTACCAGGAAGCGATGGAGCTTTCCTATTTCGGCGCTAAAGTTCTTCACCCCCGCACCATTACCCCCATCGCCCAGTTCCAGATCCCTTGCCTGATTAAAAATACCGGAAATCCTCAAGCACCAGGTACGCTCATTGGTGCCAGCCGTGATGAAGACGAATTACCGGTCAAGGGCATTTCCAATCTGAATAACATGGCAATGTTCAGCGTTTCCGGCCCGGGGATGAAAGGGATGGTTGGCATGGCGGCGCGCGTCTTTGCAGCGATGTCACGCGCCCGTATTTCCGTGGTGCTGATTACGCAATCATCTTCCGAATACAGCATCAGTTTCTGCGTTCCACAAAGCGACTGTGTGCGAGCTGAACGGGCAATGCAGGAAGAGTTCTACCTGGAACTGAAAGAAGGCTTACTGGAGCCGCTGGCAGTGACGGAACGGCTGGCCATTATCTCGGTGGTAGGTGATGGTATGCGCACCTTGCGTGGGATCTCGGCGAAATTCTTTGCCGCACTGGCCCGCGCCAATATCAACATTGTCGCCATTGCTCAGGGATCTTCTGAACGCTCAATCTCTGTCGTGGTAAATAACGATGATGCGACCACTGGCGTGCGCGTTACTCATCAGATGCTGTTCAATACCGATCAGGTTATCGAAGTGTTTGTGATTGGCGTCGGTGGCGTTGGCGGTGCGCTGCTGGAGCAACTGAAGCGTCAGCAAAGCTGGCTGAAGAATAAACATATCGACTTACGTGTCTGCGGTGTTGCCAACTCGAAGGCTCTGCTCACCAATGTACATGGCCTTAATCTGGAAAACTGGCAGGAAGAACTGGCGCAAGCCAAAGAGCCGTTTAATCTCGGGCGCTTAATTCGCCTCGTGAAAGAATATCATCTGCTGAACCCGGTCATTGTTGACTGCACTTCCAGCCAGGCAGTGGCGGATCAGTATGCTGACTTCCTGCGCGAAGGTTTCCACGTCGTCACGCCGAACAAAAAGGCTAACACCTCGTCGATGGATTACTACCATCTGTTGCGTCATGCGGCGGAAAAATCGCGGCGTAAATTCCTCTATGACACCAACGTTGGGGCTGGATTACCGGTTATTGAGAACCTGCAAAATCTGTTAAATGCAGGTGATGAATTGGTGAAGTTCTCCGGCATTCTTTCAGGTTCGCTTTCTTATATCTTCGGCAAGTTAGACGAAGGCATGAGTTTCTCCGAGGCGACCACACTGGCGCGGGAAATGGGTTATACCGAACCGGACCCGCGAGATGATCTTTCTGGTATGGATGTGGCGCGTAAGCTATTGATTCTCGCTCGTGAAACGGGACGTGAACTGGAGCTGGCGGATATTGAAATTGAACCTGTGCTGCCCGCAGAGTTTAACGCCGAGGGTGATGTCGCCGCTTTTATGGCGAATCTGTCACAGCTCGACGATCTCTTTGCCGCGCGTGTGGCGAAGGCCCGTGATGAAGGAAAAGTTTTGCGCTATGTTGGCAATATTGATGAAGATGGCGTCTGCCGCGTGAAGATTGCCGAAGTGGATGGTAATGATCCGCTGTTCAAAGTGAAAAATGGCGAAAACGCCCTGGCCTTCTATAGCCACTATTATCAGCCGCTGCCGTTGGTACTGCGCGGATATGGTGCGGGCAATGACGTTACAGCTGCCGGTGTCTTTGCTGATCTGCTACGTACCCTCTCATGGAAGTTAGGAGTCTGACATGGTTAAAGTTTATGCCCCGGCTTCCAGTGCCAATATGAGCGTCGGGTTTGATGTGCTCGGGGCGGCGGTGACACCTGTTGATGGTGCATTGCTCGGAGATGTAGTCACGGTTGAGGCGGCAGAGACATTCAGTCTCAACAACCTCGGACGCTTTGCCGATAAGCTGCCGTCAGAGCCACGGGAAAATATCGTTTATCAGTGCTGGGAGCGTTTTTGCCAGGAGCTTGGCAAGCAAATTCCAGTGGCGATGACTCTGGAAAAGAATATGCCGATCGGTTCGGGCTTAGGCTCCAGCGCCTGTTCAGTGGTCGCGGCGCTGATGGCGATGAATGAACACTGCGGCAAGCCGCTTAATGACACTCGTTTGCTGGCTTTGATGGGCGAGTTGGAAGGGCGTATCTCCGGCAGCATTCATTACGACAACGTGGCACCGTGTTTTCTTGGTGGTATGCAGTTGATGATTGAAGAAAACGACATCATCAGTCAGCAAGTGCCAGGGTTTGATGAGTGGCTGTGGGTGCTGGCGTATCCGGGGATTAAAGTCTCGACGGCAGAAGCCAGGGCTATTTTACCGGCGCAGTATCGCCGCCAGGATTGCATTGCGCACGGGCGACATCTGGCAGGCTTCATTCACGCCTGCTATTCCCGTCAGCCTGAGCTTGCCGCGAAGCTGATGAAAGATGTTATCGCTGAACCCTACCGTGAACGGTTACTGCCAGGCTTCCGGCAGGCGCGGCAGGCGGTTGCGGAAATCGGCGCGGTAGCGAGCGGTATCTCCGGCTCCGGCCCGACTTTGTTCGCTCTGTGTGACAAGCCGGATACCGCCCAGCGCGTTGCCGACTGGTTGGGTAAGAACTACCTGCAAAATCAGGAAGGTTTTGTTCATATTTGCCGGCTGGATACGGCGGGCGCACGAGTACTGGAAAACTAAATGAAACTCTACAATCTGAAAGATCACAATGAGCAGGTCAGCTTTGCGCAAGCCGTAACCCAGGGGTTGGGCAAAAATCAGGGGCTGTTTTTCCCGCACGACCTGCCGGAATTCAGCCTGACTGAAATTGATGAGATGCTGAAGCTGGATTTTGTCACCCGCAGTGCGAAGATCCTCTCGGCGTTTATTGGTGATGAAATCCCGCAGGAAATCCTGGAAGAGCGCGTACGCGCGGCGTTTGCCTTCCCGGCTCCGGTCGCCAATGTTGAAAGCGATGTCGGTTGTCTGGAGTTGTTTCACGGGCCAACGCTGGCATTTAAAGATTTCGGCGGTCGCTTTATGGCACAAATGCTGACCCATATTGCGGGCGATAAGCCAGTGACCATTCTGACCGCGACATCTGGTGATACTGGAGCGGCAGTGGCTCATGCTTTCTACGGTTTACCGAATGTGAAAGTGGTTATCCTCTATCCACGAGGCAAAATCAGTCCACTGCAAGAAAAACTGTTCTGTACATTGGGCGGCAATATCGAAACTGTTGCCATCGACGGCGATTTCGATGCCTGTCAGGCGCTGGTGAAGCAGGCGTTTGATGATGAAGAACTGAAAGTGGCGCTGGGGCTGAATTCTGCTAACTCCATCAACATCAGTCGCTTGCTGGCGCAGATTTGTTATTACTTTGAGGCTGTCGCACAGTTGCCGCAAGAAGCACGTAACCAGTTGGTTGTCTCGGTACCGAGTGGAAACTTCGGTGATTTAACGGCAGGTCTGCTGGCGAAGTCACTCGGTCTGCCGGTAAAACGTTTTATTGCTGCGACCAACGTGAACGATACCGTACCACGTTTCCTGCACGACGGTCAGTGGTCACCCAAAGCGACTCAGGCGACGTTATCCAATGCGATGGATGTTAGCCAGCCAAACAACTGGCCGCGTGTGGAAGAGTTGTTCCGCCGCAAAATCTGGCAACTGAAAGAGCTGGGGTATGCAGCCGTGGATGATGAAACCACGCAACAGACAATGCGTGAGTTAAAAGAACTGGGCTATACCTCGGAGCCGCACGCTGCCGTAGCTTATCGTGCGCTGCGTGACCAGTTGAATCCAGGCGAATATGGCTTGTTCCTCGGCACCGCGCATCCGGCGAAATTTAAAGAGAGCGTGGAAGCGATTCTCGGTGAAACGTTGGATCTGCCAAAAGAGCTGGCAGAACGTGCTGATTTACCCTTGCTTTCGCATAACCTGCCCGCCGATTTTGCTGCGTTGCGTAAATTGATGATGAATCATCAGTAACGTCTATTCATTATCTCAATCAGGCCGGGTTTGCTTTTATGCAGCCCGGCTTTTTTATGAAGAAAATATGGAGAAAAACGACAGGGAAAAAGGAGAAATTCTCAATAAATGCGGTAACTTAGAGATTAGGATTGCGGAGAATAACAACTGCCGTTCTCATCGCGTAATCTCCGGATATCGACCCATAACGGGCAATGATAAAAGGAGTAACCTGTGAAAAAGATGCAATCTATCGTACTCGCACTTTCCCTGGTTCTGGTCGCTCCCATGGCAGCGCAGGCTGCGGAAATTACGCTAGTCCCGTCAGTAAAATTACAGATAGGCGATCGTGATAATCGTGGCTATTACTGGGATGGCGGTCACTGGCGCGACCACGGCTGGTGGAAACAACATTATGAATGGCGAGGCAATCGCTGGCACCCATATGGACCGCCGCCATCGCCGCGCCATAACAAGCACAATGATCATCGTGGCGATCATCGTCCGGAGCCGGACAAACATCATCGCTAAATATCAATGCCGGATTACCATCCGGCATTGACTACAAACTTAACGCTGCTCGTAGCGTTTAAACACCAGTTCGCCATTGCTGGAGGAAGCTTCATCAAAGAAGTAACCTTCGCTATTAAAACCAGTCAGTTGCTCTGGTTTGGTCAGCCGATTTTCAATAATGAAACGACTCATCAGACCGCGTGCTTTCTTAGCGTAGAAGCTGATGATCTTAAATTTGCCGTTCTTCTCATCGAGGAACACTGGCTTGATAATCTCGGCATTCAATTTCTTCGGCTTCACCGATTTAAAATACTCATCTGACGCCAGATTTATCACCACATTATCGCCTTGTGCTGCGAGCGCCTCGTTCAGCTTGTTGGTGATGATATCTCCCCAGAATTGATACAGATCTTTCCCTCGGGCATTCTCAAGACGTATCCCCATTTCCAGACGATAAGGCTGCATTAAATCGAGCGGGCGCAGTACGCCATACAAGCCGGAAAGCATTCGCAAATGCTGTTGGGCAAAATCGAAATCGTCTTCGCTGAAGGTTTCGGCCTGCAAGCCAGTGTAGACATCACCTTTAAACGCCAGAATTGCCTGGCGGGCATTCTCCGGTGTGAAATTTGGCTGCCAGTCATGAAAGCGAGCGGCGTTGATACCCGCCAGTTTGTCGCTGATGCGCATCAGGGAGCTAATCTGCGGGGGCGTCAGTTTCCGCGCTTCATGGATCAGCTGCTGGGCGTTGTCTAACAGCTCCGGCAGCGTATAGCGCGTGGTGGTCAACGGGCTTTGGTAATCAAGCGTTTTCGCAGGTGAAATAAGAATCAGCATATCCAGTCCTTGCAGGAAATTTATGCCGACTTTAGCAAAAAAAGAGAATGAGTTGATCGATAGTTGTGATTACTCCTGCGAAACATCATCCCACGCGTCTGGAGAAAGCTGGCGACCGATCTCCGGATAACGCAACGGATCAAACACCGGACGCACGCCGAGTTTACGCTGGCGTAGATAATCACTGGCAATGGTATGAACCACAGGCGAGAGCAGTAATATGGCGGTCAAATTGGTAATAGCCATGCAGGCCATAATGATATCTGCCAGTTGCCACATCAGCGGAAAACTTAGCAAGGTGCCGCCGATGACCGTTGCGAAGGTGCAGATCCGCAGACACCAGATCGCTTTAGGGTTGTTCAGGCGTAAAAAGAAGAGATTGTTTTCGGCATAAATGTAGTTGGCAACGATGGAGCTGAAGGCAAACAGAATAACCACGAGGGTAACAAACTCCGCACCCCAGGAACCCATTAGCACCCGCATCGCCTTCTGGATAAGCTGAATACCTTCCAGCGGCATGTAGGTTGTGCCGTTACCCGCCAGTAATATCAGCATGGCGCTTGCCGTGCAGATGACCAGGGTGTCGATAAAAATGCCAATCATCTGGACAATTCCTTGCGCTGCCGGATGCGGAGGCCAGGACGCAGCTGCCGCTGCCGCGTTTGGCGTCGACCCCATTCCCGCCTCATTGGAAAACATACTGCGCTGAAAACCGTTAGTAATCGCCTGGCTTAAGGTATATCCCGCCGCGCCGCCTGCAGCTTCCTGCCAGCCAAAAGCACTCTCAAAAATAGACCAAATGACGTGGGGAAGTTGCCCGATATTCATTACGCAAATCACCAGGCAGGTCAGTACCCAGATTATCGCCATCAACGGGACAAACCCCTGCATGAGCCGGGCGACGCCATGAAGACCGCGAGTGATCGCCAGCAGAGCAAAGACAGCGAGAATAATACCTGTTACCAGCGGGGGAAAATCAAAAGAAAAACTCAGAGCTCGCGCAACGGCGTTCGCCTGAACTCCGCTGAAAATTATGCCGTAGGCGATGAGCAAAAAGACGGCGAACAGAACGCCCATCCAGCGCATCCCCAGCCCGCGCGCCATATACCATGCCGGTCCGCCACGAAACTGCCCATTGGCATCACGTTCTTTATAAAGCTGTGCGAGGGAACATTCGGCAAACGAGGTCGCCATGCCGATAAATGCGGCAACCCACATCCAGAAGACGGCTCCAGGTCCACCGGCGGTAATTGCCAGCGCAACGCCGGCCAGGTTGCCGCTACCCACGCGCGCTGCAAGACTGGTACACAATGACTGAAATGAGGTTAAACCGCCTGGCTGTGGATGAATGCTATTTTTAAGACTTTTGCCAAACTGGCGGATGTAGCGAAACTGCACAAATCCGGTGCGAAAAGTGAACCAACAACCTGCGCCGAAGAGCAGGTAAATCATTACCGATCCCCAAAGGACGCTGTTAATAAAGGAGAAAAAATCTGGCATGCATATCCCTCTTATTGCCGGTCGCGATGACTTTCCTGTGTAAACGTTACCAATTGTTTAAGAAGTATATACGCTACGAGGTACTTGATAACTTCTGCGTAGCATACATGAGGTTTTGTATAAAAATGGCGGGCGATATCAACGCAGTGTCAGAAATCCGAAACAGTCTCGCCTGGCGATAACCGTCTTGTCGGCGGTTGCGCTGACGTTGCGTCGTGATATCATCAGGGCAGACCGGTTACATCCCCCTAACAAGCTGTTTAAAGAGAAATACTATCATGACGGACAAATTGACCTCCCTTCGTCAGTACACCACCGTAGTGGCCGACACTGGGGACATCGCGGCAATGAAGCTGTATCAACCGCAGGATGCCACAACCAACCCTTCTCTCATTCTTAACGCAGCGCAGATTCCGGAATACCGTAAGTTGATTGATGATGCTGTCGCCTGGGCGAAACAGCAGAGCAACGATCGCGCGCAGCAGATCGTGGACGCGACCGACAAACTGGCCGTAAATATTGGTCTGGAAATCCTGAAACTGGTTCCGGGCCGTATCTCAACTGAAGTTGATGCGCGTCTTTCCTATGACACCGAAGCGTCAATTGCGAAAGCAAAACGCCTGATCAAACTCTACAACGATGCAGGTATTAGCAATGATCGTATTCTGATCAAACTGGCTTCTACCTGGCAGGGTATCCGTGCTGCGGAACAGCTGGAAAAAGAAGGCATCAACTGTAACCTGACCCTGCTGTTCTCCTTCGCTCAGGCTCGTGCTTGTGCGGAAGCGGGCGTGTTCCTGATCTCGCCGTTTGTTGGCCGTATTCTTGACTGGTACAAAGCGAATACCGATAAGAAAGAGTACGCTCCGGCAGAAGATCCGGGCGTGGTTTCTGTATCTGAAATCTACCAGTACTACAAAGAGCATGGTTATGAAACCGTGGTTATGGGCGCAAGCTTCCGTAACATCGGCGAAATTCTGGAACTGGCAGGCTGCGACCGTCTGACCATCGCACCGGCACTGCTGAAAGAGCTGGCGGAGAGCGAAGGGGCTATCGAACGTAAACTGTCTTACACTGGTGAAGTGAAAGCGCGTCCGGCGCGTATCACTGAGTCCGAGTTCCTGTGGCAGCACAACCAGGATCCAATGGCAGTAGATAAACTGGCGGAAGGTATCCGTAAGTTTGCTGTTGACCAGGAAAAACTGGAAAAAATGATCGGCGATCTGCTGTAATCATACTTAGCGTGACCGGGAAGTCGGTCACGCTACCTCTTCTGAAACCTGTCTGTCACTCCCTTCGCAGTGTATCATTCTGTTTAACGAGACTGTTTAAACGGAAAAATCTTGATGAATACTTTACGTATTGGCTTAGTTTCCATCTCTGATCGCGCATCCAGCGGCGTTTATCAGGATAAAGGCATCCCTGCGCTGGAAGAATGGCTGACATCGGCGCTAACCACGCCGTTTGAACTGGAAACCCGCTTAATCCCCGATGAGCAGGCGATCATCGAGCAAACGTTGTGTGAGCTGGTGGATGAAATGAGTTGCCATCTGGTGCTCACCACGGGCGGAACTGGCCCTGCGCGTCGTGACGTAACGCCCGATGCGACGCTGGCAGTAGCGGACCGCGAGATGCCAGGCTTTGGTGAACAGATGCGCCAGATCAGCCTGCATTTTGTACCAACTGCGATCCTTTCGCGTCAGGTGGGGGTGATTCGCAAACAGGCGCTGATCCTTAACTTACCCGGTCAACCGAAGTCTATTAAAGAGACGCTGGAAGGTGTGAAGGACGCTGAGGGTAACGTTGTGGTGCACGGTATTTTTGCCAGCGTACCGTACTGCATTCAGTTGCTGGAAGGGCCATACGTTGAAACGGCAGCGGAAGTGGTTGCAGCATTCAGACCGAAGAGTGCAAGACGCGAAGTTAGCGAATAAAAAAATCCCCCCAGGCGGGGGGATCAGACTGATGACAAACGCAAAACTGCCTGATGCGCTACGCTTATCAGGCCTACGATCTTCTTGCAATATATTGAATTTGCACGATTTTGTAGGCCGGATAAGGCGTTCACGCCGCATCCGGCATAAACAAAGCGCACGTTGTTAACAATCTTATCCCTTCGAGCGGGGGGAGCTTAACAATTAGTGAGACTCACCAATCGGCAGAACGGTGCGACCAAACTGCTCGTTCAGCACTTCACCCATCGCCAGATAGATTGCGCTGGCACCGCAGATAAGACCAATCCAGCCGGCAAAGTGGATGATCGCGGCGTTACCGGCAATGTTACCGATCGCCAGCAGGGCAAACAGCACGGTCAGGCTAAAGAAAACGAATTGCAGAACGCGTGCGCCTTTCAGCGTGCCGAAGAACATAAACAGCGTAAATATGCCCCACAGACCCAGGTAGACACCAAGGAACTGTGCATTTGGCGCATCGGTCAGCCCCAGTTTCGGCATCAGCAGAATTGCAACCAGCGTCAGCCAGAAAGAACCGTAAGAGGTGAATGCGGTTAAACCGAAAGTGTTGCCTTTTTTGTACTCCAGCAGACCGGCAAAAATTTGCGCGATGCCGCCGTAGAAAATGCCCATGGCAAGAATAATACCGTCCAGAGCAAAATAACCCACGTTGTGCAGGTTAAGCAGAATGGTGGTCATGCCGAAGCCCATCAGGCCCAGCGGTGCCGGATTAGCCAACTTAGTGTTGCCCATAATTCCTCAAAAATCATCATCGAATGAATGGTGAAATAATTTCCCTGAATAACTGTAGTGTTTTCAGGGCGCGGCATAATAATCAGCCAGTGGGGCAGTGTCTACGATCTTTTGAGGGGAAAATGAAAATTTTCCCCGGTTTCCGGTATCAGACCTGAGTGGCGCTAACCATCCGGCGCAGGCAGGCGATTTGCAGTACGGCTGGAATTGTCACGCGATAGGCACTGCCGCTGACCGCTTTAACCCCATTTAATGCTGCGCCCACAGGGCCTCCCAGACCCGCGCCGCGCAGCAAACCATGCCCAAGCACGCTCATTGCTGCGTGGGTGCGTAAAATGCGGGTCAATTGGCTGGAAAGCAAATGCGACACACCTTTTGCCAATAATTTGTCTTTCATCAGCAGCGGCAGCAGCTCTTCCAGCTCATTCACCCTGGCATCGACCGCGTGCAGAAACTCCTGCTTATGTTCCTCGTCCATTTTCTTCCAGGTATTACGCAGAAATTGTTCCAGTAACTGTTGCTCAATTTCAAACGTAGACATCTCTTTGTCGGCTTTCAGCTTCAATCGCTTTGAAACATCGAGCAAAATGGCGCGATACAATTTACCGTGTCCGCGCAGTTTGTTGGCGATACTATCGCCACCAAAATGCTGTAATTCTCCGGCAATCAGCTGCCAGTTGCGGCGGTGTCGCTCGGGATGTCCTTCCATCGATTTAAACAGTTCGTTGCGCATCAGTACGCTGGAGAGGCGAGTTTTGCCTTTTTCATTATGGGTGAGCAGCCGGGCGAAATTTGCCAACTGTTCCTCACTACAATGCTGGAGAAAATCCAGATCTGAATCATTCAGGTAATTAACATTCATTTTTTGTGGTTTCTATATTCTGGCGTTAGTCGTCGCCGATAATTTTCAGCGTGGCCATATCCGATGAGTTCACTGTATGACCGGAAAAGGTGATTTTTGAGACGCAGCGTTTGTTGTCGTTATCGCTGTTAATGTTGATCCAGTCAGTGGTTTGCTCTTCTTTTATTTCTGAAGGAATATTCAGGGTCTGACTGGCGCTTCGGGTGGCTTTGAAATAAATCGATGCACCGCTTAACTGCAAATCGCCATGGTCGGCTGAGAGTTGTATGCGTTTAACAATGCGACAAACAGGAAGTTTCAGCGCCAGATCGTTGGTTTCGTTTCGCGGCATTGCAATGACGCCGAGGATTTTATGGTCGTTTGCCTGCGCCGTGCAGCACAGCATCAGGCTAATCGCCAGGCTGGCGGAAATCGTAATAACGGATTTCATAAGGATTCTCTTGGTGGGGAGGGGTAAGGGGATGAAACTAGTTTACTGCTGATAAAGAGAAGTTTCAGGTACGTAATATTTTCTTTTTATTACAATTTTTTGATGAATGCCTTGGCTGCGATTCATTCTTTATATGAATAAAATTGTTGTCAGTTTCACGTCTTGTCCTGCCATATCGCGAAATTTCTGCGCAAAAGCACAAAAAATTTTTGCATCTCCCCCTTGATGACGTGGGTTACGACCCCATTTAGTAGTCAACCGCAGTGAGTGAGTCTGCAAAAAAATGAAATTGGGCAGTTGAAACCAGACGTTTCGCCCCTATTACAGACTCACAACCACATGATGACCGAATATATAGTGGAGACGTTTAGATGGGTAAAATAATTGGTATCGACCTGGGTACTACCAACTCTTGTGTAGCGATTATGGATGGCACCACTCCTCGTGTACTGGAGAACGCCGAAGGCGATCGCACCACGCCTTCTATCATTGCCTATACCCAGGATGGTGAAACTCTGGTTGGTCAGCCGGCTAAACGTCAGGCAGTGACGAACCCGCAAAACACCCTGTTTGCGATTAAACGCCTGATTGGCCGCCGCTTCCAGGACGAAGAAGTACAGCGTGATGTTTCCATCATGCCGTTCAAAATTATTGCTGCTGATAACGGCGACGCATGGGTCGAAGTTAAAGGCCAGAAAATGGCACCGCCGCAGATCTCTGCTGAAGTGCTGAAAAAAATGAAGAAAACCGCTGAAGATTACCTGGGTGAACCGGTAACTGAAGCTGTTATTACCGTACCGGCATACTTTAACGATGCTCAGCGTCAGGCAACCAAAGACGCAGGCCGTATCGCTGGTCTGGAAGTAAAACGTATCATCAACGAACCGACCGCAGCTGCGCTGGCTTACGGTCTGGACAAAGGTACTGGCAACCGTACTATCGCGGTTTATGACCTGGGTGGTGGTACTTTCGATATTTCCATTATCGAAATCGACGAAGTTGACGGCGAAAAAACCTTCGAAGTTCTGGCAACCAACGGTGATACCCACCTGGGTGGTGAAGACTTCGACAGTCGTCTGATCAACTATCTGGTTGAAGAATTCAAGAAAGATCAGGGCATTGACCTGCGCAACGATCCGCTGGCAATGCAGCGCCTGAAAGAAGCGGCAGAAAAAGCGAAAATCGAACTGTCTTCCGCTCAGCAGACCGACGTTAACCTGCCGTACATCACTGCAGACGCGACCGGTCCGAAACACATGAACATCAAAGTGACTCGTGCGAAACTGGAAAGCCTGGTTGAAGATCTGGTAAACCGTTCCATTGAGCCGCTGAAAGTTGCACTGCAGGACGCTGGCCTGTCCGTATCTGATATCGACGACGTTATCCTCGTTGGTGGTCAGACTCGTATGCCAATGGTTCAGAAGAAAGTTGCTGAATTCTTTGGTAAAGAGCCGCGTAAAGATGTTAACCCGGACGAAGCTGTAGCCATCGGTGCTGCTGTTCAGGGTGGTGTTCTGACTGGTGACGTAAAAGACGTACTGCTGCTGGACGTTACCCCGCTGTCTCTGGGTATCGAAACCATGGGCGGTGTGATGACCACGCTGATCGCGAAAAACACCACTATCCCGACCAAGCACAGCCAGGTGTTCTCTACCGCTGAAGACAACCAGTCTGCGGTAACCATCCATGTGCTGCAGGGTGAACGTAAACGTGCGGCTGATAACAAATCTCTGGGTCAGTTCAACCTGGATGGTATCAACCCGGCACCGCGCGGCATGCCGCAGATCGAAGTTACCTTCGATATCGATGCTGACGGTATCCTGCACGTTTCCGCGAAAGACAAAAACAGCGGTAAAGAGCAGAAGATCACTATCAAGGCTTCTTCTGGTCTGAACGAAGATGAAATCCAGAAAATGGTACGCGACGCAGAAGCTAACGCCGAAGCTGACCGTAAGTTTGAAGAGCTGGTACAGACTCGCAACCAGGGCGACCATCTGCTGCACAGCACCCGTAAGCAGGTTGAAGAAGCAGGCGACAAACTGCCGGCTGACGACAAAACTGCTATCGAGTCTGCGCTGACTGCACTGGAAACTGCTCTGAAAGGTGAAGACAAAGCCGCTATCGAAGCGAAAATGCAGGAACTGGCACAGGTTTCCCAGAAACTGATGGAAATCGCCCAGCAGCAACATGCCCAGCAACAGACTGCCGGTGCTGATGCTTCTGCAAACAACGCGAAAGATGACGATGTTGTCGACGCTGAATTTGAAGAAGTCAAAGACAAAAAATAATCGCCCTATAAACGGGTAATTATACTGACACGGGCGAAGGGGAATTTCCTCTCCGCCCGTGCATTCATCTAGGGGCAAATCAAAAAAGATGGCTAAGCAAGATTATTACGAGATTTTAGGCGTTTCCAAAACAGCGGAAGAGCGTGAAATCAAAAAGGCCTACAAACGCCTGGCCATGAAATACCACCCGGACCGTAACCAGGGTGACAAAGAGGCCGAGGCGAAATTTAAAGAGATCAAGGAAGCTTATGAAGTTCTGACCGACTCGCAAAAACGTGCGGCATACGATCAGTATGGTCATGCTGCGTTTGAGCAAGGCGGCATGGGCGGCGGCGGTTTTGGCGGCGGCGCAGACTTCAGCGATATTTTTGGTGACGTTTTCGGCGATATTTTTGGCGGCGGACGTGGTCGTCAACGTGCGGCGCGCGGTGCTGATTTACGCTATAACATGGAGCTCACCCTCGAAGAAGCTGTACGTGGCGTGACCAAAGAGATCCGCATTCCGACTCTGGAAGAGTGTGACGTTTGCCACGGTAGCGGTGCAAAACCAGGTACACAGCCGCAGACCTGTCCGACCTGTCATGGTTCTGGCCAGGTGCAGATGCGCCAGGGTTTCTTTGCCGTGCAGCAGACCTGTCCACACTGTCAGGGCCGCGGTACGCTGATCAAAGATCCGTGCAACAAATGTCATGGTCATGGTCGTGTTGAGCGCAGCAAAACGCTGTCCGTTAAAATCCCGGCAGGGGTGGACACTGGAGACCGCATCCGTCTTGCGGGCGAAGGTGAAGCGGGTGAACACGGCGCACCGGCAGGCGATCTGTACGTTCAGGTTCAGGTTAAACAGCACCCGATTTTCGAGCGTGAAGGCAACAACCTGTATTGCGAAGTCCCGATCAACTTCGCTATGGCGGCGCTGGGTGGTGAAATCGAAGTACCGACCCTTGATGGTCGCGTCAAACTGAAAGTGCCTGGCGAAACCCAGACCGGTAAGCTGTTCCGTATGCGCGGTAAAGGCGTCAAGTCTGTCCGCGGTGGCGCACAGGGTGATTTGCTATGCCGCGTTGTTGTCGAAACACCGGTAGGTTTGAACGAGAAGCAGAAACAGCTGCTGCAAGAGCTGCAAGAAAGCTTTGGTGGCCCAACCGGCGAGCACAACAGCCCGCGTTCAAAGAGCTTCTTTGATGGCGTGAAGAAGTTTTTTGACGACCTGACTCGCTAACCTCCCCAAAAGCCTGCCCGTGGGCAGGCCAGGGTAAAAACCAGGGTGCGTTGAAGATATGCGAGCACCTGTAAAGTGGCGGGGATCACTCCCCGCCGTTGCTCTTACTCGGATTCGTAAGCCGTGAAAACAGCAACCTCCGTCTGGCCAGTTCGGATGTGAACCTCACAGAGGTCTTTTCTCGTTACCAGCGCCGCCACTACGGCGGTGATACAGATGACGATCAGGGCGACAATCATCGCCTTATGCTGCTTCATTGCTCTCTTCTCCTTGACCTTTCGGTCAGTAAGAGGCACTCTACATGTGTTCTGCATATAGGGGGCCTCGGGTTGATGGTAAAATATCACTCGGGGCTTTTCTCTATCTGCCGTTCAGCCAATGCCTGAGACAGACAGCCTCAAGCACCCGCCGCTATTATACTGCGCTTTTAATTCACTTCTGTTTTATCAATTCTTTTTCTGAAGACGCCTCGCATTTTTGCGGAATAATATTTCAATACATCAATTTATTTAACTTAAATATATCCAGGGATTCACAAAAAAAGGTGTTTTCCTCTATCAAAAGTGAATGGCTAAAGGAAATTAATTATTAAAGGTTACTGTAATACTATAGAGAGACAAAGAAATACGTTCAGCAGCTAATACTAAGTTCATCATGAAAAATGCCTATAAATCAAAGGGTGATGTTTAAAACAGACACATTTTCTGAAACACGATATCCCTCCGCCCGTTCGCAAAAGTAATCTGCGATCTTCATCACGCTTCGATAGTCATCTTTAAATATACTGGCCTGGTCATTCTTAATAAAAATGAATTGTCTGGTGTATTAATTCCTATGGAATCATAAAAACAATGAATGGAGAACATATTATATGTCTGCCAAAAGACGACTTCTTATTGCGTGTACCTTGATAACAGCTATCTATCATTTTCCTGCATATTCTTCATTAGAATATAAAGGAACCTTTGGTTCAATAAATGCGGGTTATGCAGACTGGAATAGTGGATTTGTAAACACTCACCGTGGTGAAGTATGGAAAGTGACTGCGGATTTTGGGGTAAATTTTAAAGAAGCAGAATTTTACTCATTTTATGAAAGTAATGTACTCAATCATGCTGTAGCAGGGAGAAATCATACGGTTTCAGCAATGACGCATGTCAGACTCTTTGACTCTGATATGACATTCTTTGGCAAAATTTATGGCCAATGGGATAACTCATGGGGTGACGATCTGGACATGTTTTATGGATTCGGTTACCTCGGCTGGAACGGCGAGTGGGGCTTTTTTAAACCGTATATTGGATTGCATAATCAATCTGGTGACTACGTATCAGCTAAATATGGTCAAACGAATGGTTGGAATGGTTATGTTGTTGGCTGGACAGCAGTATTACCATTTACGTTATTTGACGAAAAATTTGTTTTATCTAACTGGAATGAAATAGAACTGGACAGGAACGATGCTTACACGGAGCAGCAATTTGGCCGGAACGGGTTAAATGGCGGTTTAACTATTGCCTGGAAGTTCTATCCTCGCTGGAAAGCAAGTGTGACGTGGCGTTATTTCGATAATAAGCTGGGCTACGATGGCTTTGGCGATCAAATGATTTATATGCTTGGTTATGATTTCTAATTTTTATCAGGGAATAATTATGCAGAAAACGTTAATGGCCAGTTTGATCGGCCTTGCAGTTTGCACAGGGAATGCTTTTAGTCCTGCCTTAGCCGCAGAGGCTAAACAACCTAATTTAGTCATTATTATGGCGGATGATTTAGGTTATGGCGATTTAGCAACATATGGTCATCAGATCGTTAAAACACCTAATATCGACAGGCTTGCCCAGGAAGGGGTCAAATTTACTGACTACTATGCCCCCGCTCCTTTAAGTTCACCTTCACGCGCAGGGCTATTAACCGGCCGGATGCCATTTCGTACTGGAATTCGCTCATGGATTCCTTCAGGCAAAGATGTTGCCTTAGGGCGTAACGAACTCACGATTGCTAATCTACTCAAAGCGCAAGGGTATGACACGGCCATGATGGGTAAGCTGCATCTGAATGCAGGCGGCGATCGCACCGATCAGCCGCAGGCAAAAGATATGGGCTTTGATTACTCACTGGTTAATACGGCGGGTTTTGTTACCGACGCCACGCTGGATAACGCTAAAGAACGCCCGCGTTATGGCATGGTTTACCCGACAGGCTGGCTACGTAACGGGCAACCCACTCCACGAGCCGATAAAATGAGCGGTGAGTATGTCAGTTCGGAAGTCGTCAACTGGCTGGATAACAAAAAGGACAGCAAGCCTTTCTTCCTCTATGTTGCTTTTACCGAAGTGCATAGCCCCCTGGCTTCGCCCAAAAAATACCTCGACATGTACTCACAATATATGAGCGCGTATCAGAAGCAGCATCCTGATTTATTTTATGGCGACTGGGCAGACAAACCCTGGCGTGGTGTGGGGGAATATTATGCCAATATCAGCTATCTGGATGCACAGGTTGGAAAAGTGCTGGATAAAATCAAAGCGATGGGTGAAGAAGATAACACAATCGTTATTTTTACCAGTGATAACGGTCCGGTAACGCGTGAAGCGCGCAAAGTGTATGAGCTGAATTTGGCAGGGGAAACGGATGGATTACGCGGTCGCAAGGATAACCTTTGGGAAGGCGGAATTCGTGTTCCAGCCATTATTAAATATGGTAAACATCTACCACAGGGAATGGTTTCAGATACACCCGTTTATGGTCTGGACTGGATGCCTACTTTAGCGAAAATGATGAACTTCAAATTACCTACAGACCGTACTTTCGATGGTGAATCGCTGGTTCCTGTTCTTGAGCAAAAAGCATTGAAACGCGAAAAGCCATTAATTTTCGGGATTGATATGCCATTCCAGGATGATCCAACCGATGAATGGGCGATCCGTGATGGTGACTGGAAGATGATTATCGATCGCAATAATAAACCGAAATATCTCTACAATCTGAAATCTGATCGTTATGAAACACTTAATCTGATCGGTAAAAAACCAGATATTGAAAAACAGATGTATGGTAAGTTTTTAAAATATAAAACTGATATTGATAATGATTCTCTAATGAAAGCCAGAGGTGATAAACCAGAAGCGGTGACCTGGGGCTAACCTGATAATCATAATAAATGTAATGTATGCCATTTAGGGCTATGCCCGCCTGATTCAGTGCTACGCATTGAATCAGGTTCTTTTCGCGTTGAACAATATCAAGATACGGCTATTCGCAGGGAGTGGATATGTTTACCAACGTAAATGTTGATTGTTGCAAAACACCAGGATGTAAAAACCTGGGGTTGCTGAATAGCCAGGATTATGTCGCACAGGGTAAAAATATTTTATGCCGTGAATGTGGTTACTTGTTTCCAGTGATATCTGAACAGTCGCTTAATATTTATCGTAATATTGTGAATCACTCCTGGAGAGGTTTGATTTGCCAATGTTCAACTTGCGGAGGCACGTCCCTCAAAAAATATGGATATTCTGCACAAGGCCAGAGAAGAATGTATTGCCATCATTGTGAGAAAACATTTATCACTCTGGAACATGTAATTACCACACCACGAGGAGCCCTGTTAGCATTGATGATTGAGCAAGGGGAGGCACTTGCGGATATCAGAAAGTCATTACTTCTTAACAGCACTGGACTTAGCCGTGAACTGTTAAAATTAGCGCGTGAAGCAAACTATAAAGAAAGTCGACAGTGTTTCCCAGCTTCTGATATTACCCTGAGTACCCGCGCTTTTCGCGTCAAGTATAATGGTAGCAATAACTCTCTTTATGCTCTTGTTACCGCAGAAGAACAAAGCGGCAGGGTGGTTGCCATCTCAACCAATTACTCCCCATCTGCCGTAGAGCAACATTATCAATACACATCGAACTATGAAGAGCGTATGTCTCCAGGGACGCTGGCACATCATGTCCAGCGCAAAGAGTTACTTACTATGCGGCGGGATACCTTGTTTGATATTGATTACGGCCCGGCAGTTTTACATCAAAACGATCCGGGAATGTTGGTAAAACCGGTTCTTCCGGCATATCGTCATTTTGAACTGGTCAGAATACTGACCGATGAGCATTCCAACAACGTTCAGCATTACCTTGATCACGAATGCTTTATATTGGGCGGCTGCCTGATGGCTAATTTGCAGCATATTCATCAAGGTCGCTGCCATATTTCCTTTGTCAAAGAGCGCGGTGTGGCACCCGCCACCATTGATTTTCCACCGCGATTATTCCTTAGTGGTGGGGTACGAAATAATGTCTGGCGTGCATTTTCTAACCGCAATTATTCAATGGCTGTATGCAATCTCACTGGCAGTAAGAAAGTCCGCGAGATGCGGCATGCAACATTGAACAGTGCGACGCGTTTTATCCACTTTGTGGAGAACCATCCTTTCCTTATATCATTGAACCGAATGTCTCCTGCGAATGTCGTTTCTACATTAGATATCCTCAAACATCTGTGGAATAAAAAACTAGAGCATGGAACAATTTAATTATTACTTTTCCGAATAATTTCTTCAGAAATCTTGACATTAGACTATGATTAATGGGGTTTAAGGTCATCAGCCGCCGCTTTCGGGCATCAAAAACTCATCTCTCGCTGATGGCGCAATTCTTTTAATAGATCGTAAAAAGCGAGCTATTCCTACACTATAATCTGATTTTAACGATGATTCGTGCGGGGTAAAATCGTGAAAACGATCTATTCACCTGAAGAGAAATAAAAAGTGAAACATCTGCATCGATTCTTTAGCAGTGATGCCTCGGGAGGCATTATTCTCATTATTGCCGCTGTATTAGCGATGATTATGGCCAACAGCGGTGCAACCAGTGGATGGTATCACGACTTTCTTGAGACGCCGGTTCAGCTCCGGGTTGGGACACTTGAGATCAACAAGAACATGCTGCTATGGATCAATGACGCTCTGATGGCGGTATTTTTCCTGTTGGTTGGTCTGGAAGTTAAACGCGAGCTGATGCAAGGTTCGCTGGCCAGTCTGCGCCAGGCGGCATTTCCTGTTATTGCCGCAATCGGCGGGATGATTGTCCCGGCATTGCTCTATCTGGCTTTTAACTATGCCGATCCGATTACCCGCGAAGGCTGGGCAATCCCGGCGGCGACTGACATTGCCTTTGCACTTGGTGTGTTGGCGCTGTTGGGAAGTCGTGTTCCGTTAGCGCTGAAGATCTTTTTGATGGCTCTGGCTATTATCGACGATCTTGGGGCCATCATTATCATCGCATTGTTCTACACTAATGACTTATCGATGGCCTCTCTTGGCGTCGCGGCTGTAGCAATTGCGGTACTCGTGGTATTGAATCTGTGTGGTGTACGCCGCACGGGCGTTTATATTCTGGTTGGCGTGGTGCTGTGGACAGCGGTGTTGAAATCGGGGGTTCACGCAACCCTGGCTGGCGTCATTGTCGGCTTCTTTATTCCTTTGAAAGAGAAGCATGGGCGCTCTCCGGCTAAACGTCTGGAGCATGTTTTGCATCCATGGGTGGCGTATCTGATTTTGCCGCTGTTTGCATTTGCTAATGCTGGCGTTTCACTGCAAGGTGTCACGCTGGAAGGTTTGACCTCCATCCTGCCATTAGGGATCATCGCTGGTTTGCTGATTGGCAAGCCACTGGGTATTAGTCTGTTCTGCTGGTTGGCGCTGCGTTTGAAATTGGCACATCTGCCAGAGGGAACGACTTACCAGCAAATTATGGCGGTTGGTATCCTGTGCGGTATCGGTTTTACTATGTCTATCTTTATTGCCAGCCTGGCATTTGGTAGCGTAGATCCAGAACTGATTAACTGGGCAAAATTAGGTATCCTTGTCGGTTCAATTTCTTCGGCGGTAATTGGATATAGCTGGTTACGCGTTCGTTTACGTCCATCAGTTTGACAGGACGATGTACTGGGGAGCCATAAACGGCTCCCTTTTCATTGTTATCAGGGAGAGAAATGAGCATGTCTCATATCAATTACAACCACTTGTATTACTTCTGGCATGTCTACAAAGAAGGTTCTGTGGTTGGCGCAGCGGAGGCGCTTTATTTAACACCACAAACCATTACCGGGCAGATCCGGGCGCTGGAAGAGCGCCTGCAAGGGAAACTATTTAAGCGTAAAGGACGTGGTCTGGAACCCAGCGAACTGGGGGAACTGGTCTATCGCTATGCCGATAAAATGTTCACCTTAAGCCAGGAAATGCTGGATATCGTCAACTATCGCAAAGAGTCCAACTTATTGTTTGATGTTGGTGTGGCAGATGCACTTTCCAAACGTCTGGTCAGCAGTGTTCTGGATGCCGCAGTTGTGGAAGACGAGCAGATCCATCTACGCTGTTTCGAATCGACGCACGAGATGCTTTTAGAGCAGTTGAGTCAGCATAAACTGGATATGATCATCTCTGACTGTCCGATCGATTCCACTCAGCAGGAAGGGCTGTTTTCCATGAAAATTGGCGAATGTGGTGTCAGTTTCTGGTGCACTAACCCACTACCAGAAAAGCCGTTTCCTGCCTGTCTTGAAGAGCGTCGTTTACTTATTCCGGGGCGTCGCTCAATGTTGGGGCGTAAGCTATTAAACTGGTTTAACTCCCAGGGCTTGAACGTCGAAATTTTGGGTGAGTTTGATGATGCTGCGTTGATGAAAGCCTTTGGGGCGACGCATAACGCTATTTTCGTTGCACCTTCGCTTTACGCTAATGATTTCTATAACGATGACTCGGTTGTGGAGATAGGCCGTGTTGAGAACGTGATGGAAGAGTACCACGCGATTTTTGCCGAAAGGATGATTCAGCACCCTGCAGTACAGCGTATCTGCAATACAGACTATTCTGCGCTGTTTACTCCAGCTTCAAAATAAACATTTGTACTTTGCAGGCCGAATTTTGGCCTGCAGATGGATATAAAAAAACCCGCCAGAGCGGGTTTTTTTACAAAGCTGACAACAACAGGCAATTAAGCCAGTTTGTTGATCTGTGCAGTCAGGTTAGCCTTATGACGTGCAGCTTTGTTTTTGTGGATCAGACCTTTAGCAGCCTGACGGTCCACGATTGGTTGCATTTCGTTAAATGCTTTCTGTGCAGCAGCTTTGTCGCCAGCTTCGATAGCTGCGTATACTTTCTTGATGAAAGTACGCATCATAGAGCGACGGCTTGCGTTGTGCTTACGAGCCTTTTCAGACTGAATGGCGCGCTTCTTAGCTGATTTGATATTAGCCAAGGTCCAACTCCCAAATGTGTTCTATATGGACAATTCAAAGGCCGAGGAATATGCCCTTTTAGCCTTCTTTTGTCAATGGATTTGTGCAAATAAGCGCCGTTAATGTGCCGGCACTCGTTACGTAGTGATGGCGCAGGATTCTACCAGCTTGCGGGGTGTGAATACAGCTTTTCCGCGAGAAAAATTGCAGCAGGCGGTCAGTTTCTTCCCATGATTTGCGCCATAGCAATGAAAAGCCACTTCTTTCTGATTTCGGTACTCAATCGCCGGTTAACCTTGACCGCTGTACAAGGTATACTCGGACGATTTTCACTGTTTTGAGCCAGACATGAAGCTGATACGCGGCATACATAATCTCAGCCAGGCCCCGCAAGAAGGGTGTGTGCTGACTATTGGTAATTTCGACGGCGTGCATCGCGGTCATCGCGCGCTGTTACAGGGCTTGCAGGAAGAAGGGCGCAAGCGCAACTTACCGGTGATGGTGATGCTTTTTGAACCTCAACCACTGGAACTGTTTGCTACTGATAAAGCCCCGGCACGGCTCACCCGGCTGCGGGAAAAACTGCGTTATCTTGCAGAGTGTGGCGTTGATTACGTGCTGTGCGTGCGTTTTGACAGGCGTTTTGCGGCGTTAACCGCGCAAAACTTCATCAGTGATCTTCTGGTGAAGCACTTGCGGGTAAAATTTCTTGCCGTAGGTGACGATTTCCGCTTTGGCGCTGGTCGTGAAGGCGATTTCTTGTTATTACAGAAAGCGGGCATGGAATACGGCTTCGATATCACCAGCACGCAAACTTTTTGCGAAGGTGGCGTGCGTATCAGCAGCACCGCCGTGCGTCAGGCGCTTGCGGATGACAATCTGGCTCTGGCAGAAAGTTTACTGGGGCACCCGTTTGCCATCTCCGGGCGTGTAGTCCACGGTGATGAATTAGGGCGCACTATAGGTTTCCCGACGGCGAATGTACCGCTACGCCGTCAGGTTTCCCCGGTGAAAGGGGTTTATGCGGTAGAAGTGTTGGGCCTTGGCGAAAAGCCGTTACCCGGCGTTGCAAACATCGGAACACGCCCAACGGTTGCCGGTATTCGCCAGCAACTGGAAGTGCATTTGTTAGATGTTGCAATGGACCTTTATGGTCGCCATATACAAGTAGTGCTGCGTAAAAAAATACGCAATGAGCAGCGATTTGCATCGCTGGACGAACTGAAAGCGCAGATTGCGCGTGATGAATTAACCGCCCGCGAATTTTTTGGGCTAACAAAACCGGCTTAAGCCTGTTATGTAATCAAACCGAAATACGGAACCGAGAATCTGATGAGTGACTATAAATCAACCCTGAATTTGCCGGAAACAGGGTTCCCGATGCGTGGCGATCTCGCCAAGCGCGAACCGGGAATGCTGGCGCGTTGGACTGATGATGATCTGTACGGCATCATTCGTGCAGCTAAAAAAGGCAAAAAAACCTTCATTCTGCATGATGGCCCTCCTTATGCGAATGGCAGTATTCATATTGGTCACTCGGTTAACAAGATTCTGAAAGACATTATCATTAAGTCCAAAGGGCTTTCTGGATATGACTCGCCGTATGTGCCTGGCTGGGACTGTCATGGTCTGCCAATCGAGCTGAAAGTAGAGCAAGAATACGGTAAGCCGGGGGAGAAATTCACCGCCGCTGAGTTCCGCGCCAAGTGCCGCGAATACGCTGCGACCCAGGTTGACGGTCAGCGCAAAGACTTTATCCGTCTGGGCGTGCTGGGCGACTGGTCGCACCCGTACCTGACCATGGACTTCAAAACTGAAGCCAACATCATCCGCGCGCTGGGCAAAATCATCGGCAACGGTCACCTGCACAAAGGCGCGAAGCCGGTGCACTGGTGCGTTGACTGCCGTTCTGCACTGGCAGAAGCGGAAGTTGAGTATTACGACAAAACTTCTCCGTCCATCGACGTCGCTTTCCAGGCGGTCGATCAGGATGCGCTTAAAACGAAATTTGGCGTAAGCAATGTTAACGGCCCAATTTCGCTGGTTATATGGACCACCACGCCGTGGACGCTGCCTGCTAACCGCGCAATCTCCATTGCACCTGATTTTGATTATGCGCTGGTGCAAATCGACGGTCAGGCCGTGATCCTCGCGAAAGATCTGGTTGAAAGCGTAATGCAGCGTATCGGCGTTAGCGATTACACCATTCTTGGCACGGTGAAAGGTGCCGAGCTGGAACTGTTGCGCTTTACCCATCCGTTTATGGACTTCGATGTTCCGGCAATTCTCGGCGACCACGTTACGCTGGATGCCGGTACCGGTGCCGTTCATACCGCGCCAGGCCACGGTCCGGACGACTATGTGATCGGTCAAAAATATGGTCTGGAAACCGCTAACCCGGTTGGCCCGGACGGCACTTATCTGCCGGGTACTTACCCGACTCTGGATGGCGTTAACGTCTTCAAAGCGAACGATATTGTCATTGCGTTGTTGCAGGAAAAAGGCGCACTGTTGCACGTTGAGAAAATGCAACACAGCTATCCGTGCTGCTGGCGTCATAAAACGCCGATCATCTTCCGCGCGACGCCGCAGTGGTTCGTCAGCATGGATCAGAAAGGTCTGCGTGCGCAGTCACTGAAAGAGATCAAAGGCGTGCAGTGGATCCCTGACTGGGGCCAGGCGCGTATCGAGTCGATGGTTGCTAACCGTCCTGACTGGTGTATCTCTCGTCAGCGTACCTGGGGCGTGCCGATGTCACTGTTCGTGCACAAAGACACAGAAGAACTGCATCCGCGTACTCTCGAACTGATGGAAGAAGTGGCAAAACGCGTTGAAGTTGACGGCATTCAGGCGTGGTGGGATCTCGATGCGAAAGAGATCCTCGGCGACGAAGCTGACCAGTATGTGAAAGTACCGGATACGCTGGATGTATGGTTTGACTCCGGATCTACCCACTCTTCCGTTGTTGATGTGCGTCCGGAATTTGCCGGTCACGCAGCGGACATGTATCTGGAAGGTTCTGACCAACACCGTGGCTGGTTCATGTCTTCCCTGATGATCTCTACCGCGATGAAGGGCAAAGCGCCATATCGTCAGGTACTGACTCACGGCTTTACCGTGGATGGTCAGGGTCGCAAGATGTCTAAATCCATCGGTAACACCGTTTCGCCGCAGGATGTGATGAACAAACTGGGTGCGGATATTCTGCGTCTGTGGGTGGCATCAACCGACTACACTGGCGAAATGGCCGTTTCTGACGAGATCCTGAAACGTGCTGCCGACAGCTATCGTCGTATCCGTAACACCGCGCGCTTCCTGCTGGCAAACCTGAACGGTTTTGATCCGGCAAAAGATATGGTGAAACCGGAAGAGATGGTGGTACTGGATCGCTGGGCCGTAGGTTGTGCGAAAGCGGCACAGGAAGACATCCTCAAAGCGTACGAAGCATACGATTTCCACGAAGTGGTACAGCGTCTGATGCGCTTCTGCTCCGTTGAGATGGGGTCCTTCTACCTCGACATCATCAAAGACCGTCAGTATACCGCCAAAGCGGACAGCGTGGCGCGTCGTAGCTGCCAGACTGCGCTGTATCACATCGCAGAAGCGCTGGTTCGCTGGATGGCACCAATCCTCTCCTTCACCGCTGATGAAGTGTGGGGTTACCTGCCGGGCGAACGTGAAAAATACGTCTTCACCGGCGAGTGGTACGAAGGCCTGTTTGGTCTGGCAGACAGTGAAGCAATGAACGATGCGTTCTGGGACGAGCTGTTGAAAGTGCGTGGCGAAGTGAACAAAGTCATTGAGCAAGTGCGTGCCGATAAGAAAGTGGGCGGCTCGCTGGAAGCGGCAGTAACCTTGTATGCAGAACCGGAACTGGCGGCGAAACTGACCGCGCTGGGCGATGAATTACGATTTGTCCTGTTGACCTCCGGCGCTACCGTTGCAGACTATAACGACGCACCTGCTGATGCCCAGCAGAGCGAAGTCCTCAAAGGGCTGAAAGTCGCGTTGAGTAAAGCCGAAGGTGAGAAGTGCCCTCGCTGCTGGCACTACACCCAGGATGTCGGCAAGGTGGCGGAACACGCAGAAATCTGCGGCCGCTGTGTCAGCAACGTCGCCGGTGACGGTGAAAAACGTAAGTTTGCCTGATGAGTCAATCGATCTGTTCAACAGGGCTACGCTGGCTGTGGCTGGTGGTAGTCGTGCTGATTATCGATCTGGGCAGCAAATACCTGATCCTCCAGAACTTTGCTCTGGGGGATACGGTCCCGCTGTTCCCGTCGCTTAATCTGCATTATGCGCGTAACTATGGCGCAGCGTTTAGTTTCCTTGCCGATAGCGGCGGCTGGCAGCGTTGGTTCTTTGCCGGTATTGCGATTGGTATTAGCGTGATCCTGGCAGTGATGATGTATCGCTCGAAGGCCACGCAGAAGCTAAACAATATCGCTTACGCGCTGATTATTGGCGGCGCACTGGGCAACCTGTTCGACCGCCTGTGGCACGGCTTCGTTGTCGATATGATCGACTTCTATGTCGGCGACTGGCACTTCGCCACCTTCAACCTTGCCGATACTGCCATTTGTGTCGGTGCGGCACTGATTGTGCTGGAAGGTTTTTTACCTTCTAAAGCGAAAAAACAATAATAAACCCTGCCGGATGCGATGCTGACGCATCTTATTCCGGCCTACAGATTGCTGCGAAATCGTAGGCCGCATCCGGCAAAAATCCTCAAAATATAAGAGCAAACCTGCATGTCTGAATCTGTACAGAGCAATAGCGCCGTCCTGGTGCACTTCATGCTGAAACTCGATGATGGCACCACCGCTGAGTCTACCCGCAACAACGGTAAACCGGCGCTGTTCCGCCTGGGTGATGCTTCTCTTTCTGAAGGGCTGGAGCAACACCTGCTGGGGCTGAAAGTGGGCGATAAAACCACCTTCTCGCTGGAGCCAGATGCGGCGTTTGGCGTGCCGTCACCGGACCTGATTCAGTACTTCTCCCGCCGTGAATTTATGGATGCAGGCGAGCCAGAAATTGGCGCAATCATGCTTTTTACCGCAATGGATGGCAGTGAGATGCCTGGCGTGATCCGCGAAATTAACGGCGACTCCATTACCGTTGATTTCAACCATCCGCTGGCCGGGCAGACCGTTCATTTTGATATTGAAGTGCTGGAAATCGATCCGGCACTGGAGGCGTAACATGCAGATCCTGTTGGCCAACCCGCGTGGTTTTTGTGCCGGGGTAGACCGCGCTATCAGCATTGTTGAAAACGCGCTGGCCATTTACGGCGCACCGATATATGTCCGTCACGAAGTGGTGCATAACCGCTACGTGGTCGATAGCCTGCGCGAGCGTGGGGCTATCTTTATTGAGCAGATTAGCGAAGTACCGGACGGCGCGATCCTGATTTTCTCCGCACACGGTGTTTCTCAGGCAGTACGTAACGAAGCGAAAAGCCGCGATTTGACGGTGTTTGATGCCACCTGTCCGCTGGTGACCAAAGTGCATATGGAAGTCGCCCGCGCCAGCCGTCGTGGTGAAGAATCTATTCTCATCGGTCACGCCGGGCACCCGGAAGTGGAAGGGACGATGGGCCAGTACAGCAACCCGGAAGGGGGAATGTATCTGGTCGAATCGCCAGACGATGTGTGGAAACTGACGGTCAAAAACGAAGAGAAGCTCTCCTTTATGACCCAAACCACGCTGTCGGTGGATGACACGTCTGATGTGATCGACGCGCTGCGTAAACGCTTCCCGAAAATTGTCGGTCCGCGCAAAGATGACATCTGCTACGCCACGACTAACCGTCAGGAAGCGGTACGCGCCCTGGCAGAGCAGGCGGAAGTAGTACTGGTGGTTGGTTCGAAAAACTCCTCCAACTCCAACCGTCTGGCGGAACTGGCCCAGCGTATGGGCAAGCGCGCATTTTTGATTGACGATGCGACAGATATCCAGGAAGAGTGGGTGAAAGAGGCGAAATGCGTCGGCGTGACTGCTGGCGCATCAGCTCCGGATATTCTGGTACAGAACGTAGTCGCACGTTTACAGCAGCTTGGCGGTGGCGAAGCCATTCCGCTGGAAGGTCGTGAAGAAAACATTGTTTTCGAAGTGCCGAAAGAGCTGCGTGTCGATATTCGTGAAGTCGATTAAGTCATTAGCAGCCTAAGTTATGCGAAAATGCCGGTCTTGTTACCGGCATTTTTTATGGAGAAAACATGCGTTTACCTATCTTCCTCGATACAGACCCCGGCATTGACGATGCCGTTGCCATTGCCGCCGCGATTTTTGCCCCCGAACTCGATCTGCAACTGATGACCACTGTCGCGGGTAATGTTTCGGTAGAGAAAACCACCCGCAACGCCCTGCAACTGCTGCATTTCTGGAATGTGGATATTCCGCTTGCCCAGGGCGCTGCCGTACCACTGGTTCGTGCGCCGCGCGATGCGGCATCTGTACACGGTGAATCGGGAATGGCTGGCTATGACTTTGTTGAACACAACCGTCAGCCACTGGGTATACCGGCGTTTCTGGCAATTCGTGATGCCCTGATGCGTGCGCCAGAGCCCGTTACCCTGGTGGCCATCGGCCCGTTAACCAATATTGCGCTGTTACTTTCACAATGCCCGGAATGTAAGCCGTATATTCGCCGTCTGGTGATCATGGGCGGTTCTGCTGGTCGCGGCAACTGCACACCAAACGCCGAGTTTAATATCGCTGCCGATCCAGAAGCGGCAGCCTGTGTCTTCCGTAGCGGCATCGAAATCGTCATGTGCGGTCTGGATGTCACCAATCAGGCAATATTAACCCCTGACTATCTCGCTACTTTGCCGGAATTGAATCGCACCGGAAAAATGCTACACGCCCTGTTTAGCCACTACCGTAGCGGCAGTATGCAAAGTGGACTACGTATGCACGATCTTTGCGCTATCGCCTGGCTGGTGCGCCCGGAATTGTTCACTCTCAAACCGTGTTTTGTCGCGGTAGAAACTCAGGGTGAATTTACCTCAGGCACGACGGTTGTTGATATCGACGGTTGCCTGGGCAAACCAGCCAATGTACAGGTGGCGCTGGATCTGGATGTGAAAGGCTTCCAGCAGTGGGTGGCTGAGGTGCTGGCCCTGGCGCTCTAATGATAAAACAAGGAAGTGTTCTATGACGTATGGAGAAGCGTATCTGGAAGGGTGGAAAAACATCTTTAATTATGAAGGTGTTTCCAATCGCTTCGAGTTCTGGTCGTTTATGATTGGTAGTGGCGTTATCTGTCTGCTTCCGCTTTTATGTTGGTGGTTAGCGGTAACAATTAACAATGACTATGGTGTTTTCATTTTTTTTGCGCTGCCCGCGTCATTTATTTTAACGTTGATTTTTGCCATACCGGCGATAGCGTTAGCCGTCAGAAGGATGCACGATATCGGATATTCAGGGTGGTGGGTTACCATTGTCGTGTTGATCCCTGTTACGGGCGTAATTCTGCTTATACTGTGCTGCCTGCCGTCAAAGTCACAAGACCAGGCATAATGACAGAGGGTATGACGCATCACTTTCTGCGTCATGCCTTTCACTGATATCCCTCCCTGTTTATCATTAATTTCTAATTATCAGCGTTTTTGGCTGGCGGCGTAGCGATGCGCTGGTTACTCTGAAAACGGTCTATGCAAATTAACAAAAGAGAATAGCTATGCATGATGCAAACATCCGCGTTGCCATCGCGGGAGCCGGGGGCCGTATGGGCCGCCAGTTGATTCAGGCGGCGCTGGCATTAGAAGGCGTGCAGCTGGGCGCGGCGCTGGAGCGCGAAGGATCTTCTTTACTGGGCAGCGATGCGGGCGAACTGGCCGGAGCCGGGAAAACAGGCGTTACTGTGCAAAGTAGTCTTGATGCGATAAAAGATGATTTTGATGTGTTTATCGATTTTACCCGTCCGGAAGGTACGCTGAACCATCTCGCTTTTTGTCGCCAGCATGGCAAAGGGATGGTGATCGGCACTACGGGGTTTGACGAAGCCGGTAAACAGGCGATTCGTGACGCCGCCGCCGATATTGCGATTGTCTTTGCCGCCAATTTTAGCGTTGGCGTTAACGTCATGCTTAAACTGCTGGAGAAAGCAGCCAAAGTGATGGGGGACTACACCGATATCGAAATTATTGAAGCACATCATAGACATAAAGTTGATGCGCCGTCAGGCACCGCACTGGCAATGGGAGAGGCGATCGCCCACGCTCTTGATAAAGATCTGAAAGATTGCGCGGTCTACAGTCGTGAAGGCCATACCGGTGAACGTGTGCCTGGCACCATTGGTTTTGCCACCGTGCGTGCAGGTGACATCGTTGGCGAACATACCGCGATGTTTGCCGATATTGGCGAGCGTCTGGAGATCACCCATAAGGCATCCAGCCGCATGACATTTGCTAACGGTGCGGTAAGATCGGCTTTGTGGTTGAGTGGTAAGGAAAGTGGTCTTTTTGATATGCGAGATGTGCTTGATCTCAATAATCTGTAACCACAAGATATTTATGTTGATGCAAAAACAACACATTTAATTCGTTGAATATAAAGGGCTTTAATTTTTGGCCCTTTTATTTTTAGTGTTATGCTTTTAAATCTAATGCAAATGCTGAAAATTACATGTTTTGTATTCTGTTTTTGTTGTTTTAATGTAAATTTTGACCATTTGGTCCACTTTTTTCTGCTCATTTTGATTTCATGCAATCTTCTTGCTGCGCAAGCGTTTTCCAGAACATGTTATATGATCTTTTTGTCGCTTAATGCCTGTAAAACATGCATGAGCCACAAAATAATATAAAAATCCCGCCATTAAGTTGACTTTTAGCTCCCATATCTCCAGAATGCCGCCGTTTGCCAGAAATTCGTCGGTAAGCAGATTTGCATTGATTTACGTCATCATTGTGAATTAATATGCAAATAAAGTGAGTGAATATTCTCTGGAGGGTGTTTTGATTAAGTCAGCGCTATTGGTTCTGGAAGACGGAACCCAGTTTCACGGTCGGGCCATAGGGGCAACAGGTTCGGCGGTTGGGGAAGTCGTTTTCAATACTTCAATGACCGGTTATCAAGAAATCCTCACTGATCCTTCCTATTCTCGTCAAATCGTTACTCTTACTTATCCCCATATTGGCAATGTCGGCACTAATGACGCCGATGAAGAATCTTCTCAGGTTCATGCCCAAGGTCTGGTGATTCGCGACCTGCCGCTGATTGCCAGCAACTTCCGTAATACCGAAGACCTCTCTTCTTACCTGAAGCGCCATAACATCGTGGCGATTGCCGATATCGATACCCGTAAGCTGACGCGTTTACTGCGTGAGAAAGGTGCTCAGAATGGCTGCATTATTGCGGGTGACAACCCGGATGCGGCGCTGGCGTTAGAAAAAGCCCGCGCGTTCCCAGGTCTGAACGGCATGGATCTGGCAAAAGAAGTAACCACCGCAGAACCCTATAGCTGGACACAAGGGAGCTGGACGCTGACCGGCGGCCTGCCAGAAGCGAAAAAAGAAGACGAGCTGCCGTACCACGTCGTGGCCTACGATTTCGGTGCCAAGCGCAACATCCTGCGTATGCTGGTGGATAGAGGCTGTCGCCTGACCATCGTTCCGGCGCAAACTTCTGCGGAAGATGTGCTGAAAATGAATCCGGACGGCATCTTCCTCTCCAACGGTCCTGGCGACCCGGCCCCGTGCGATTACGCCATTACCGCTATCCAGAAATTCCTCGAAACTGATATTCCGGTATTCGGCATCTGCCTCGGTCATCAGCTGCTGGCGCTGGCGAGCGGTGCGAAGACTGTCAAAATGAAATTTGGTCACCACGGCGGCAACCATCCGGTTAAAGATGTTGAGAAAAATGTGGTGATGATCACCGCCCAGAACCACGGTTTTGCGGTGGATGAAGCAACATTACCTGCAAACCTGCGTGTCACACATAAATCCCTGTTCGACGGTACGTTACAGGGCATTCATCGTACCGATAAACCGGCGTTCAGCTTCCAGGGACACCCGGAAGCCAGCCCTGGTCCACACGACGCCGCGCCGTTGTTTGACCACTTTATCGCGTTAATTGAGCAGTACCGTAAAACCGCTAAGTAATCAGGAGTAAAAGAGCCATGCCAAAACGTACAGATATAAAAAGTATCCTGATTCTGGGTGCGGGCCCGATTGTTATCGGTCAGGCGTGTGAGTTTGACTACTCTGGCGCGCAAGCGTGTAAAGCCCTGCGTGAAGAGGGTTACCGCGTCATTCTGGTGAACTCCAACCCGGCGACCATCATGACCGACCCGGAAATGGCTGATGCCACCTACATCGAGCCGATTCACTGGGAAGTGGTACGCAAGATTATTGAAAAAGAGCGTCCGGACGCGGTGCTGCCAACCATGGGGGGGCAGACGGCGCTGAACTGTGCGCTGGAGCTTGAGCGTCAGGGCGTGCTGGAAGAGTTCGGCGTCACCATGATTGGTGCCACTGCCGATGCGATTGATAAAGCCGAAGACCGCCGCCGTTTCGACGTAGCGATGAAGAAAATCGGTCTGGAAACTGCGCGTTCCGGTATCGCTCATTCAATGGAAGAAGCGCTGGCGGTTGCCGCTGAAGTTGGCTTCCCGTGCATTATTCGCCCATCCTTTACCATGGGCGGTAGCGGTGGCGGTATCGCTTATAACCGTGAAGAATTTGAAGAAATTTGCGCCCGCGGTCTGGATCTTTCTCCGACTAAAGAGCTGCTGATTGATGAGTCGCTGATCGGCTGGAAAGAGTACGAGATGGAAGTGGTGCGTGATAAAAACGACAACTGCATCATCGTCTGCTCTATCGAAAACTTTGATGCGATGGGCATCCACACCGGTGACTCCATCACTGTCGCGCCAGCCCAAACGCTGACCGACAAAGAATATCAAATCATGCGTAACGCCTCGATGGCGGTACTGCGTGAAATCGGCGTTGAAACCGGTGGTTCCAACGTCCAGTTTGCGGTGAACCCGAAAAACGGTCGCCTGATTGTTATCGAAATGAACCCACGCGTGTCTCGCTCCTCTGCGCTGGCGTCGAAAGCCACTGGTTTCCCGATTGCCAAAGTGGCGGCGAAACTGGCGGTGGGTTACACCCTCGACGAGCTGATGAACGACATCACCGGTGGGCGTACTCCGGCCTCCTTCGAGCCGTCCATCGACTATGTGGTTACTAAAATTCCTCGCTTCAACTTCGAAAAATTCGCCGGTGCTAACGACCGTCTGACCACTCAGATGAAATCGGTTGGCGAAGTGATGGCGATTGGTCGCACGCAGCAGGAATCCCTACAAAAAGCGCTGCGCGGCCTGGAAGTGGGCGCAACTGGCTTCGATCCGAAAGTGAGTCTCGACGACCCGGAAGCGCTGACTAAAATCCGCCGCGAACTGAAAGATGCTGGCGCAGAGCGTATCTGGTATATCGCTGATGCCTTCCGCGCGGGCCTGTCTGTAGACGGTGTATTTAATTTGACCAACATTGACCGCTGGTTCCTGGTACAGATTGAAGAGCTGGTGCGTCTGGAAGAGAAAGTCGCAGAAGTGGGCATCACTGGCCTGCACGCTGAATTCCTGCGCCAGTTGAAACGCAAAGGCTTTGCCGATGCGCGTCTGGCTAAACTGGCGGGCGTGCGCGAAGCGGAAATCCGCAAGTTGCGCGACCAGTATGATCTGCACCCGGTTTACAAGCGCGTGGATACTTGTGCGGCAGAGTTCGCCACCGACACCGCTTACATGTACTCCACTTATGAAGAAGAGTGCGAAGCGAATCCGTCCACCGATCGTGAAAAAATCATGGTGCTCGGCGGCGGCCCGAACCGTATCGGTCAGGGTATCGAATTCGACTACTGCTGTGTACACGCCTCGCTGGCGCTGCGCGAAGATGGTTATGAAACCATTATGGTTAACTGTAACCCGGAAACCGTCTCCACCGACTACGACACCTCTGACCGTCTCTACTTCGAGCCGGTAACTCTGGAAGACGTGCTGGAAATTGTGCGTATTGAGAAGCCGAAAGGCGTTATCGTCCAGTACGGCGGTCAGACCCCGCTGAAACTGGCGCGCGCGCTGGAAGCTGCTGGCGTACCGGTTATCGGTACCAGCCCGGATGCCATCGACCGTGCGGAAGACCGTGAACGCTTCCAGCATGCGGTTGAGCGTCTGAAACTGAAACAACCGGCGAACGCCACCGTTACCACCATCGAAATGGCGGTTGAGAAAGCGAAAGAGATTGGCTACCCGCTGGTGGTGCGTCCGTCTTACGTTCTCGGCGGTCGGGCGATGGAAATCGTCTATGACGAAGCTGACCTGCGTCGCTACTTCCAGACAGCGGTCAGCGTATCTAACGATGCGCCAGTGTTGCTGGACCACTTCCTTGATGACGCAGTAGAAGTTGACGTGGATGCCATCTGCGACGGCGAAATGGTGCTGATTGGCGGCATCATGGAGCATATTGAGCAGGCGGGTGTGCACTCCGGTGACTCCGCATGTTCACTGCCAGCTTACACCTTAAGTCAGGAAATTCAGGATGTGATGCGCCAGCAGGTGCAGAAACTGGCCTTCGAACTGCAGGTGCGCGGCCTGATGAACGTGCAGTTTGCGGTGAAAAACAACGAAGTCTACCTGATTGAAGTTAACCCGCGTGCGGCGCGTACCGTTCCGTTCGTCTCCAAAGCCACCGGCGTACCGCTGGCAAAAGTGGCGGCGCGTGTGATGGCTGGCAAATCGCTGGCTGAGCAGGGCGTAACCAAAGAAGTTATCCCGCCGTACTACTCGGTGAAAGAAGTGGTGCTGCCGTTCAATAAATTCCCGGGCGTTGACCCGCTGTTAGGGCCAGAAATGCGCTCTACCGGGGAAGTAATGGGCGTGGGCCGCACCTTCGCTGAAGCGTTTGCCAAAGCGCAGCTGGGCAGCAACTCCACCATGAAGAAACACGGTCGTGCGCTGCTTTCCGTGCGCGAAGGCGATAAAGAACGCGTGGTGGACCTGGCGGCAAAACTGCTGAAACAGGGCTTCGAGCTGGATGCGACTCACGGCACGGCGATTGTGCTGGGCGAAGCGGGTATCAATCCGCGTCTGGTGAACAAGGTGCATGAAGGTCGTCCGCACATTCAGGACCGTATTAAGAATGGCGAATATACCTACATCATCAACACCACCTCAGGTCGTCGTGCGATTGAAGACTCCCGCGTGATCCGTCGCAGTGCGCTGCAATATAAAGTGCATTACGACACCACCCTGAACGGCGGCTTTGCCACCGCGATGGCGCTGAATGCCGATGCGACCGAAAAAGTAATTTCGGTGCAGGAAATGCACGCGCAGATCAAATAATAGCGTGTCATGGCGTATATTTTTCATCCGCTAATTTGATCGAATAACTAATACGGTTCTCTGATGAGGACCGTTTTTTTGTGCACAGAAAACCCCCAGCTAGGCTGGGGGTTCCGGAAAGCTTTCAGCTTTGAGCCAGTTATTAAAACCCCTTTTGATTTGTTAAAACACCTTGCGGTCTGGC